>DATGZX010000379.1:0-6777 GCA_035296965.1 Gemmataceae bacterium | reverse complement strand
GCGGAATGCGGTAGAGCATCTTGGGATTGAACCAGGAGTCGATGCGCGCCCGTCCTTCCTTGGACCTGAGGTAGTGGCTTGGGCGGTTCAGCCTGGTTTGCAGGATCTCGGGCGGTCGTAAAGGGGCGCCGTAGAGCCCCCGGGCCGCTTGGCGCGCTGCATCGACGTCGCTATCGATGTAAAGCAGGCGTATGTTCGGCAACGATTCCAGGGAACCGAATTGAGACTGCAAGTTAGCACGCAGGCGCTGCAGGACCCCAAGTCCCAGGTGACCCAATCCGATAATGAGCGCGGGCACGAGCACGCCGTCTCCACGCACTTCGGGAGGCAATAACGTGATCGGGGGCGGCGCGGCGTTTTCCTGGTCGGCAGCCGATTGCACGCGGATCCACCCCTCGCCAGTGCCCGAGGGAGATCCCTGGACGATGTCGGCATCATCGTCGGCGGGCCCAAGGGGATCCTGGGTCTCGGTCATCCTGGGCGGCGTTCGCAAAGGAGTTTCCACTGCCGCGGAGGTGTGCGTGAGCCGAATCTCCGGCCGGGAATCGTGGGCGCCGGAGAGCTGCGCTTCTTGCGCGGTCGCGGAGTTGCCGCGTAGCGCGCGTACAAGATCCATGCAGCACGCAAAGCGATCGTCGGGATTCTTGGCTAGGGCCCTGCCAATGGAATCGCGGTCTCCAGGAGGCAGGGGGGACAAGTTCGGGCTGGCCTGCAGGTGTTGCAGAATGAGCTGACGGACATTGGTGCCGTTGAACGGCCGTTGGCCGGTGAGCAGTTCCTGGTAAACGATTCCCAAGCTGTACTGGTCGCAAAATCGGCTAATCCAACCGTCGAACGTTTCGGGAGCTGCATAGACAGGCGTGACGCCGCCGGTTACGGAAGCCATCATCCCTTCGAGGTCTTTGACGAGCCCGAAGTCCGCAACCTTGGCGTGGTTGTGAACGAGGAAGAGGTTTTGGGGCTTGATGTCGAGATGCTGGAGCTGATACTGGATGTTCATCAGGTCCAGGGCTTCGGCGGCCTCATCCATGTACCGCAAGAGTTCCTCGCGTGGGATGCCGGGAAGACCCTGGGTTCGGCATTCGCGAAATCGGTCCCAGAGGTTTCGGTCGGCCAGCTCCATGACGATGAGCAGCTGGCCGTCGATGATGTCGAAACGTTCCAGGGAGAGGATGTAGGGATGGCGTACCGTCTTGACGCGGCTTAGCGCTTTCAGCTCCTGCTCGGCGCGCATGCCTTCATCGCCGGCGGTTTCCAGATCTCCATAGACGAATTTGATCGCCTTGTGGAGACCGCCGGGTGCCTCGGCTTTCCATACTTCACCGAATCCTCCCCCGCCGATGCGCTCGATGAGCTTGTAGCCAGGGATAGGCTCGGCTTGATTCTCGATTCGGACCGCCATGAGCGCCTTTCCTAGAGGCTCAACAACTCAAACACGACCGGCAGGGCGAACCATCTCCGGTGACCTGCCATTTACGGCGTCCGCACAGCAAGGTTAGCTCTCAAGCGGTCGGGTCGCAAATATGTGGAAGCCATATTGTGCCGAGTCGATCGATATAAGGGGTCGGAAATCCGGCGGAGTACGGACCGTTCTTTGACGTGCGTGCACGCCACCGACATTGATCGACCCGTCAGAGGTGGTAGAATGGCCGCTCGTTGCGACGGCGACATAGAAGATTGCTACATCACCGTGCACGATTCCGCTGATGCTAGCCCGAAGCGTCAGCGAGGACCTCGCTAACGCCTCGGGTTAGTATCAGCCGATTTGTACACGGTCATTTGGCCAGGGGACCCCTTATCGATTCGTCAAATGTCTTGCGGCACACAATAGCGTGCGACAGGAAACGCCGATGCCCGATACTCCCAAATCCCCTCAGGAACCGGCTTACGCTCTCTCGATTAAGCAGCCCTGGGCGACACTTCTAATCCATGGCCTCAAAACCATCGAAGTGCGCCGTTGGCCAACGAGCCGCCGTGGCCGAGTGTTCATTCACGCAGCTCGGGTTCCCGACCCGCGTGACGAGGCTTGGGCTCTCGTGCCGGCAGAATTGCGTGGCGCTGCCAAATTGATGGGAGGCATCCTCGGAAGTGCCCACCTGAGCGGATGCATCGCCTACCGCCAGAAAGAGCGGTTTGTCGCCGACCAACGCTGCCACCTGAATCTGCCGTCCTGGTTCGACGGCAGCCTTCTGTACGGCTTTAGCTTCACTCACCCACAGGTCTTGCCTTTCCGCGCGTATCGAGGCTGGATGCGATTTTTTCCTGTGACAGAAGAATTGCCCGCCATACTATAAATGCATTCATGACTGAATTGCTCGTCAGCGTACGATCTGTCTCCGAAGCAGAGTCTGCTCTCGATGCCGGGGCGGCGATTATTGATGTCAAGGAGCCAGCGCGTGGATCATTAGGACGCGCGGACCAGCAGGTCGTCGAAGCTGTGGTGGAAGTCGTCGGCGGCCGGGTTCCGGTAAGTGCCGCCCTGGGTGAGCTACTTGAGGCTCCCCTGCCCTTCCCCATCAGGGGGCTGAACTATGTCAAATGGGGCCTGGCGGCATGCGGGCAACACATTGATTGGCCGGAATGCTTGACCAATGCCGCTGCATCTCTTCGGAAAGCTACGCCGCTCTGCCGGATGGTGACCGTGGCTTATGCCGATTGGGAGCGAGCCAATTCTCCAGCGCCGGATGCGGTATGTGCTTTCGCTTGCGCTCACGAGGGCGGAGTATTTCTTCTCGATACCTGGCGCAAGGACGGCAGCACGCTTCTCGATTGGCTGAGGGCCGCGGAGGTTTGCCGGCTGGCCCAGTGTTGCAAGGAGGCGGGCGTCCGCGTGGCGCTGGCAGGCTCCCTTGGACTCGCTCAGATTCCGTGCCTTCTGCCTGCCGAACCCGATTGGATTGCCGTGCGCGGCGCCGTTTGCAAGAAAGGCATGCGCAACACAGCGATCGACCCTGGCCGAGTGCGCACGCTTGTGCAGTCGCTCAAGCAACCTGTCAGGGCCGCCACGCGCGGAAGTTGACAGCGCGGATTTCCAGGCCGTTCTGCGCCAGCGTTCGGAAGTATTCATCCACGAAACCCTGCCGGGCCGCCTCGGGCCAATCCATGTCTTCGGGAACGGAGACCGACTTGAGAAGGATCAACCGAGACGCCTTGGCGAGGACGGCAATCCGCGCAGCAATGGAATCGCTGCTCACCGACCATGTATGCGGAAGATGATCGGGGTGCCGTTCATCTTCTTGCAGGAAGTTGTATGCCTCGATGATCGGGATGCCTCCGCCCTGCCATATGCGCCGGCAGTCTTCCCATTCCTCGGCCAGAGCGGATCTACTGCCCAGGAGCGCCTGCAGAAGCCGAGCGCTCAATGTCATCGCGCGGATGGCCAGCCAATGAGCCGTGTCAGCGTCCAGGCCATGCCGGCGATCAAGGTTTCGAACTGCCTCCGCGAACGGGCCGCCACCCGGCACGAGGAGGACCGTGCCGCCGGCATTCCTTTCCAGCCAGCACCCTAACCTGGAACCCAGATCGGGGAGATCGAATAGACTGCCACCTATCTTGACCACGAGAGGTGGTCCGAGCAGATCATCCGGCATGTTCAAGCATCTCTGCTGCGAGGACCGCCAAGGCGTAGGCGCATGCGGCTTCGGACAATTCAGGTTTCAAAAGCCGCGCCATCGAGATCACATGAACGTGTTCATAACCTCCGAGTACGTCTGCAGCCAGGAACTCGCCAGAGCCTGACACCAAGGCGCTGATCGCGCCCTCGGGCAGCCTCGACAGGACTCTGTCAACGGCCGTTCGGATCAGGGTTTCTTGGCGGTTTCGAGTCTGCAGAGCCAGTGCGCGTGTGTCGTCGGGAGTGCACGTCTCTGCATCAGCGCACAACATTCTGGCTAAGCGTGCATGAGCTGCCTCCCGAGTTGTCGGTCGGCCGTCGGCTGTGCCGCGGTCGGAGTCATCTTCCTTGAGGCATTCCAGGATTAGGTATGCATCGAGCGTGGTCGCAAAAAACTCGGCAGCATGTGGAGGCCCCAACAATGCGCAGAGAGGAGTGCGGCGGACGCCCGTGTAAACCAGTTCCTGAGACACCAGGCGCTCTCGGTCGGTGCGCCCGCGTGGGATGGGTCTCCCGTCGTAGAGTGGAATGATATCCGTGGTCGTCGAGCCGATGTCGATCACAAGTGCAGGTCCCGTGGGCATGAACCGTCCCGCGAAGGCTGCCAGTGCGAGCCAGTTGGCGGCCGCGGCCAGGAGCGGAGCGGAGCGGGCCTCATCGAGCGGCACCAGCCGGCCGTCGGTTTGCCAAACGTGCACCGGCACGCGCCCGGCGACGCTTTCGACCGCCTCCAGGATAGCCAGCACTCCCTCGCGCTTGGTGGCAAAACAGTCGCAGAGTTCCCCGGTCATGGTGACTGCGATAACATCGCAGGGAGTCGAATCCGCGAGCAGCACTTTCAAGGCGGCCCCTAATCCCGAAGGGTTTTTCCAAAGCTCGAAAGGGATTAGCGAAGAGAAGCCACCAGAATGCGCAGCTTTGAGATTCGCACCGCCGATATCCAGACCCAGTACGCGACAAGTCATTGCAGATGCGTTTTCGCAATCGGGCATGGTTTCGAACGAAAGTCGTGAGCCAAATTCGCGCACGCTACTGTAGCACGCGTCCTCGCGAGTTCCAACCGTGCGGGATGGCGGGCGTGTTGCTGAGGGATTGGTTTCCACCGCAGGCGTCGAGTCTGGCTGGGATGCCCCGGCCTTGCTTCGCGGATGAAGCGCTCGGTTTGGGTAGCCGCATCCCAAATCAGAATGACCGTTTGGTCGGCATTAACGACCGGCTTACCGGAAGAGACCGGGCAACAAGCCGGCGTTGGCTGGATCAGCAATGCCCAGGAAGCAAGTACCACGGCCAGTGAAAGAACAACCCCCGAGCGCTGGAACATGAGCGGACTCCTTGCATGAGGAGGGCAAAGGGGCGGGTGATAGTGTCGTTATACCCAAGATCCTCAACTCCGGGGGTTTAATCCCCGTGCGGGGTAAAGATCTCGCGAGAGCTCATTGCGACAGCGGCCGGCGGTAAGTATGCTGATGCGGTCGTTTCTCGCAACTACGGTGGTACAGGAGCCCCCCCAGGCATACGCAACTGGGGGCTAGGGTTTTCTCTCTCTCGGGCAGGACCTTCTCGCCACCTCTCTCGATCGGGTAGAATGGCATGGCCGACGCGAAGGACTACATCGGCAAGCGGGGCGAGTTCGTCATCGGCGAAAAGCTTATCGACTTCTGCGGACGGCCCTTGCCGTTTTTCGACCCACACCCACTCGGTGAGAAGTGTGGGATTTTCGACTTTCTGGTCGAGCTCGTGACGAATGATAAGACGCCGCCGTACTTCCTAGTCTCGGCGAAGGCTACCAAGAAGGGGATGACGAAGAAGTCGCTTGAACTGAAGGTGGGCGTCAAGGCCAGGAACGTGCAAGCGATGGTGCGTTGCCCTGTACCCGCCTACCTGATCGGCGTGGACGAGCCCGCTGCTGAAGCGTATATCGTGTCGATGCATGGCAACCTCAAAGGAGCAATCTCCTCCATACCCACGACGTACCCCTTGGATGCCGCGACGCTCACCGACCTGTGGACCGAGGTCCGTTCGTACTGGAAGACTCTGGATCACAAGTTAAAGAATTCTAAGTTCCAAATGTAGGTGCGGGCCATGGCAGAACATGCTACCGAACGAGCCCGGTTTACCGAGATGCGGGCGCGTGCCTTGACCAACGTCCTCCTTTCAGGGCGCGATGATCTCTTGGTCCAAGACCTCAGCGGAGCCGATTACGGGATCGACTATCTCGTCACCCTCCGTTCGGAGAAACCGGGTGTGAGGCAGTTTGCCGTGGAGTTGAAGGCCACGCATGCTCCTGTGACCGTCAGCACCGCGAACAAGGTGCTCAAGCCGGCCCTGCAGCGCATGGCTCGCTATGGGCCATTCCCGTATCCTACCGTGCTCTTCTACTTCACCATGATGGAATCTCAGGGCTGGTACACGTGGGTGTCGGAGCCGGTTAGCCACGAATATGGAACGATGACCTTGGAGATGCAGGAGGAGGCTGATTGTCGGCCGCTGAATGAGAATGCCCTCGACCAAATCATCTCATGCGTGAACCTTTGGTATGATTTCTCCTTCCGGACCAGGCCCGGAAGCAAAGTCACGCGTCCCGCCCGTACTTCTAAAGCCGGGGTGAAGCCCGTGAAGAGCGAAGTCGTGATTACGGAGATTGATAGTATCACGTTCGACTATTCAGAGGCGTTGCTGCAAACGCGTGAGCAACTTACCGCCGCAGAGCAGTGCTCCAATTACATCCTCAAAACGTGCGCGACCTCGCTGCGCACCCTGACAGGGCTGTGGGATCGCGATGAGGATGAGAAGGGCCGGACGGTTATCACGCTGACGATCACAGATGCAGTAACGAAGAAGTCAGCCACTGCGCGCTTCACTCCCAAGGACATTCAAAGTCCCGCACACGTCTACCCGCGCTTCCAGAATCTTCTCAGTGAGGTCCTTCATCCCGGTTGACCGACGATGATTAGTTGTGCCTATCCGTAATTCTGGCAATTTTCTTCCGGGGGGAATTGGTGGCGGAATGGCCGGTTCGGTCGTGTTCCCGTTCACGATAGTATTCACGTTACAGCTGCTAATTCCTATTATGCAGCTGTATGAGCAAGCACGCACGGAAGTCGTGTCCACAGTGCCAGCGTCTGCAACGGCTTGTTGAAGCTCAGGCCGCTGACATTCGGGCC
>DATGZX010000378.1:0-4672 GCA_035296965.1 Gemmataceae bacterium | reverse complement strand
ATCACCGTCATGGAATCAGCTATCGAGGCCGGCCGAACCGAGCCTGCCTTCTTCACAGCCGCGCTATTGTGGTGGTTCGAGTTAGCGCGCAGCCAGAGCACCTGGGAGATAGGCGAGCGTCGCCGCGAGCCGCAGTCAAGCTGACTCACACGGTTTTCATCGCGGCACGGGGTTCCGCCGGCACCAACGCCACACACGTTCCGTCGTGCCGACGGGCCGGGCCAGGATCGGCTTGCCATCCAGGAATCGCTTCAGCTTCTGGGCTATTTAGAGCCTTCGAGCCAGCCGTCGAAAACGGCGTGGCGTAGTTGGCCGTGGGATGTCCAGTCCTGGAAGCGCACCCGGCAATAGATCTCGGGCTCGACCCAGCAGGCCGGCTCGAGGCAGGACACTAGCGGCTGTGGCCGGCGCCGTTGGGTCAGGCGCTGGGCCAGCTCGACCTGGACCTGCGCGCTCAAACCCTGGCTGACCTGTCCCACGTAGCAGAGCGTCCCAGCGCGCACGGTGGCCACCAGCAAGCTGCGTACTCCTTCCCGCCCCGGCCGATAACCAACAATCACACAAGGTAGTACCTGGACAGGCTTGATCTTCTTCCAGGCCGGCGAGCGTTTGCCCGGCTGGTAGCGGCTGTCCAGGTGCTTGGCCATCACCCCCTCATGTCCCTGGGCCACGACGCGGGCGAAGAAGTCGCGGCCTTCACCCATGACCCCGTCGGAAAAGGCCAGGAGCGGCTCCTGCATTTCGACCAACAGGTCGCGGAGCCGTGCCCGCCGGGCGTGGAGGGATTCCAGCGGTTCTTGGCATGAAATGCGATGGAAGGCAATAAGATGAGCGGCGCTGGGGGAAGAGCCATGTTTCGCAAGAGGCTCTCCCAGAACGCTTGCTGATCCTACGACAACGACAAGAAGTAGAAGAACAACTGTTACGATAGAAGGCCGAGGTGGCAGTTGTCTCTTTTTCGGCACGCAGAGGGTAGCCCATGACCAAGAAAGATATGGCCAACACGATTGCCGAGGCTGCGGGTATTACTCAGGCTCAGGCCCGAGAAATCGTGCAAGGCGTCTTTGAGAGCATGATCCAAACGCTGGTGAAGGACGGGCGCATTGAGCTTCGGAAATTCGGCGTGTTCAAGGTCAAAAAGCGAAAGTCCCGACAAGGACGCAACCCCCGCACAGGAGAGAAAGTTTTGGTGCCGGAGAGGACCGTCGTCACCTTCAAGGCAGGAGAAGAGTTGGAGGAAAGGGTCCGCCAATCCCAGCGGCCCTAAAAGCCTCTCCCAAGTAAGACCGCAGATCGACCCAGCCATCATCAACACCCACGAGAAAGCCGGGCGGCTGGTTACGGAGGAGAACCAGAACGTGCTACCCTGCTCTGGACGATTGGCAGCCAGCCATCGAGGAGTACGAAATGAAACACCGGAAGCCGACGAAGCCACCAAAGTACCCCATTGGCACCGTGGCGATGTACGGCCCGGATGATGAGACGACGACCAAGATTGCCGCTGGCGTGATCCTGCATGACGGTGCCGAGCCTATTATGAAGCGATGGGTTGCCACAGACGTTATGATGAACCCAAAGATTCAGCATGAACTGAAGGATTTCTTGCTCCAGTATGGCGTGAAGACCGTGACCGTTAGCGAGGGGAACATGGGCTGTGTGCACGAAGAGGGCATGGACTTCCCTCACGGCAAGGACTGCCCGTTTTGTCCGTTCTGGAAGGGGAAACAGGGGAGCAATCGAAAGGACTGAAGCAATGCCAAAACCACGAAAAGCGTGGACGTTCAGCCCTGGCAAGACGCCCCAATCGGCCTTGCCCGGCACCCTCAAAGACGAAGTGAACACCAAGGCGCTGAGGTCTGATAACGACAGTGGTTGCTTACCGGGAGCATTGGAGTAGGTCGTGACGTTGGAAATCGCGGTCGATGTGCACCGACGCGCGCAAATGAATCCGTTCCACGCCACGCATCTCCGGGAACGCTCTATGCAATCAGATCTTATGGTTTATGCTTCGTCGTCCCGTTGAACTCGAATGCAGCCGTTCCAGCAAAATGGAACGGTGCGTTCCGCTTGTCGCTCGAGTTGCCCCTCCTCGCTGCCGGACTACTGCCGGATCTGTTCCCACCTGCGTGCCACTTGACTAATCAGCTGTCCGTGATCTGGATACGAGAGGCGGCAGGCGTTCTGACTCGACAACTGCGTTCAGCGGCGGACCGTTCCACGGCGCGTAGATTTGACCTTTATGTCTAATCTGACCCGTCTGACCGAAGCCGGCCAAGCCTTTGCTCTTTTGGCGCGAGACATCGTAACCCTCACCACAGAGGTAAGACTACGCCAAGCAAATTCTTGGATTTCGGCTCGATCGCTACCTTCGCACGGAAAAGCCAGACACGTTCACCGAGCTGCGGGCTGCGTTGGTGCTGGTCCTCCTTCACGACAACTTCGGCGGCTTCGTGATGGCTAGCGATGCGCCGCGCTATCTCGCCACGGTCATGCTTCCCTACGTTTTCAAAACGGTCGATCTGGAGGAGCTCATCCGTCGCGCGAACGCGTTCATCCGCCACATGCGAAAGGACACGCCGTTCTGGGAAGACTTTCCGCTCTTCAAGCCGGGGGGCCTCGATCCGTGGACCGAGCCCAGACCGGAAGAAGTCACAGAGTTCTGCCGAGTCCTGCGGACGCTGCCGCTGGCAACTCGGGAACATCTCATTGACTTTGCTTCCCGCAGTGACAGACGCGCATCATCTGGGAGCCAGCCAGTGGATCAGGCCACGTCCTACGGCACCCGCAAGCGCGGTATCGAGGCGGAGGAATCAGGCCGTTTACTCTTGCAGATGGGCCTGCTCGTTCGGTCCGATGATCCACGGGGTGCACTTCAGCGGTTGACGGTCAAGGAGCTGACCGAATTCCTCGCGCAGCAGGGGGTCGAGGGGGTGAAGGTACGACGCAAGGGCAAGCTCATCGACACGGCAATGGAGCGCTGCCCACAAGCGGTGGCGGAGAAGGCAAAAGGTGTCTGTATTGCCCGGCTGGCGCCACAGTACGCGCCAGCGGTGGCGTGGGCTCACGAGCACATCGACCGCTCGGTGCCGTTCTTTCAGGTGTGGCTCGGCTTCGCGTTCGAGAACTCGCCACCGAAGGGTTAAGCGAGGCTTGGGTGTTGTCCTTTTTCACCGGCCAAAGGTCGATGGCGTTAGCAGGACCGAAGAAGCGGTGCGCCGCCCCCTCACGCCAGCCATAAAAACACCGCTCATGGTCGCCCATGTAGTCCTTGCGGGTCACCCCTCCTACTTTTGCTCGTTATGCGCGGGGGTTTCCGTTAGTGGAAGGCGGCGAGGTCGAAGCACCGGAGCTTTTGTCAGTAGCTGTTAAGCCAGCCCGGCGGATCGCCTCCTCAATTGGGCACGCGTAATCATCAGGCGGCGGACCAAAAAGCAGGGCGCACCAATCTAGGACGCCGTCCGGCTCAACCTCCGCCGGGCTCCGCGCCAGGAGGTTTTTCCACTTGATGCCACTTTTAGGGACTGGACACCGACGCTCCAGGCGTTCCAGTCGAGTACGAATACGGCTCATTTCGGTCTCCTCAGGCGGGCCCGTAAGGCCCAGATTCATTCGTTTTTTTGTCCGTCCTGCCCTCTGCCACTGGCTCCATACTCACGCCGACTCTCTGGCCGCCCAGCTCCTAGTGTCCCTCGGTGCCGGCAGGTCAAATTCTTGGGCGGGATTGCCCTTCCAAGGCCGCAATCCGTGGTTCCAATTCAGCCACCTCGCGGAGCTTGACAGCCAATTCAATGACCGAACGGGCTGCCCCCAAGCGTACCGCTGCAGGTCCAGTCTCCTTCAGCAAGGCCAGGAGGCTCTTGACTGCCTCGCCACCGGCTGCCGCCAGCATACCCGCCATCCGCTGGACCATTTCCGACCGGAGCTGCTGCAATTCCCTTTGGAACCCCGGGTCTTTTAAGCGGCGATATACGGTCGCGGGGCTGACGCCGGCCTTGCGGGAGGGTCGATTATGACACGTGGCTCCGCGCCGGCGGCGGTTGGCAGGGCGGTACGCTGAAAGGACTGAAGAGCAAACTCGGCTACCTGCGGCGGCTCGGCATCACCGCCCTGTGGGTCAGCCCTATCTTCCGGCAGGTCGCGTTCGAGCCGAGCTACCACGGCTACGGTATCCAGAATTTCCTCGACGTCGATCCGCATTTCGGAACGCGCGAGGAGTTCCGTGACTTCGTCCGGGCCGCCCACGAGCAAGGGATCTACGTCATCCTCGACATCATTGCCCACCACACCGGCAACGTGTTCGCCTACGCCCCGGACCGCTACATGACGCCTGTAGAGGAATCCCCTACACGCCAGTTCGTCGATCCAAGTGTAACCTAGCCAAGGTCCAGAAGGTGTGGAAAGCGCCACGGACCCCTGCATCTTCCGCGGTTGCTGTTCCCAGGGGAAGCACTCGGTTCGCCCATCGAAGAAGCGCAAGCAGTCATCGCGGAGCCTTGGGATCGCATATGTCCAACCCGCCAGTATACAGCCCGGCTGTAGAACGAAGCCGAAGCGGCAGCTCATTGTCTGGTCACGTCGTTTCCTCACCTTTTTGCTGGTGCTGATGAAGCACCAGCCCTCCTAACGTGCTCAACTTCCTGGTAGTCCCTTTATTCCTTTACCAGGAGGTTCT
>DATGZX010000377.1:0-10666 GCA_035296965.1 Gemmataceae bacterium | reverse complement strand
ACACGTGCCATATATAAGAACACCCTGGATACACCAACGGTGGGACCTACAAGACACTACGTTCGTTCCCCAGCAGGGGCGCGACCTGGGCAATACTCTGCGCTGACTGCGCAGTCGAATACCACTGTGAACGCTTACTCGCTTTGATCAGCTGGTCAAGGATATTAGTTAATTCTCTGATTAGCGCAACGCTGCAAATCGCTGAAGAATTCCTAGACCAAGGTGTTGACTCTTCTCGGGATGGAACTGCGTCGCGAAGACATTTTCATGCCAGATCATGGATGTGAAGGGGGTCGGATACTCCGTCTCGGTCGCGATGATGCCGGCGTCCTTCGGCCTGACATAGTATGAGTGCACAAAATATGCCTCTGCCCCATGCGAAAAATCTTCGAGGATGGGGGCGGGCCGCCGGACAAGCACCTGGTTCCATCCCATGTGCGGGACCTTGAGCCCGGGAACATCCGCAAAGCGTACGACTTCTCCGGGAAACAAATCGAGACCGGCGTGTTCGCCGTCCTCATAGCTCCTGGTGAAGAGCAACTGCAGACCAAGACAGATTCCCAGGAATGGCTTGCCTTTTCGAATATGCTCGACCAGGGCAGGCACCATCCCCGTTTCATGCAGCCTGGCAATTGCATCTTGAAATGCGCCGACACCGGGCAGCACTACCTTGTCGGCCTCGGCTATCTGATTGGGATTGCAACTGATAAGGGCAGAATGCCCGACTTTCTCGAAAGCCTTCTGCACACTGCGGAGGTTGCCCATCCCGTAATCAACGATGACAATCGACTGCACGACAGCTCCTTTTGCCAGTACCCTTCAGCCCTGCTTTTCCCTCGCGAGTCTAGCGCTTGATCAGCCTCAGGATATAACTGAGAATCAGCATCAGGATACCACTTCCGGCCACGAGGATGAGCAGGAGGACGCCGTTGAAGAATAACGGCTGCACTCGGGGGGCGATCCAGTGCCAGCCGAGGAGAGTGGCCATGACGGCAAGGGCAAGAGACGGACCAAAGGGCATCAGGTGGCCGCCCCCAAACACCAGTTGAACGATACCAAAGATTAGGCCGACGAAGACTCCCAGGAAGAATCCGACTACTACCGGTTGCCAGCCCAGGAAGCCGCCGGCCATCATCATGAGGTCGGCGTCTCCCAAGCCCAGCGCCTCGACGCCCATGCCGATGCCAAAGACAAAGCGGATGGCTCGCAGCATGAGGGTTCCGGCCAGTGCCCCGGCCAGGCCCGTCGCCAGGCCGGTTTGCCAGTTTCCTCCCGGCGCAGACCAGGTGGGGAGCGGCCCCCAGAACGGCCATGAATAGAGACCCTGGCCAGGTCCGAGGTTCGTTGGCACGAGCCACCAAGGTTGTCCTAGCGGCATCAGTTTCACAGCCGCTCCCGGAGTCAGCGGCCAGGGCCAGGCCCAAAGGACTGCGCAAACCACGCCGATCAGTGCTCCGGGAACTGTGACCGAGAGCGGGATTTCGCGGAAGTCCAGATCACAGAAGGATGCTACCAGCAGGAAAGACACCAATGCAGCATGGTGGCCGAACACGACCCAGGCCGGCCAGGTGGGGAACAGCCCTTTTGCCATGCGGTCGCGCTCGCCTTGCAAGTCCTCAAAGTGATGGATGTTGTCCGCGACAACGTAGAAGAACAAGCCCGCGAACAGCAAGCCCGTGAGCAGCTCAATGAAGAAGTAACGCCACGAATACTTGGCCCCACAGGCTCGGCAGCGGCCGCGCAGCAGGAGGTAACTGAACAAGGGAACATTGTCATACCAGCGAATCGGCTGGTAGCACTTGCCGCAATGAGACCCCGGCCAAAGGATGCTTTTTTCCATCGGCAGCCTGTATATACAGACGTTCAACAGACTGCCGATAATGGTGCCGAAACCAAACACGGCAATCAATAAAAACACCAGCATGCGGTTTGTCCATTCGTCGCCGTCCGCCCGTGCCGGATGTTCGTTTGGCAACGGGACGGGCAGCCGTGTCAAGCTTCAGCCCGAACTGGAAAGACGATCAAGGATGGCATTCGCGACTGCATGCGGCGGGCGCTCGGCTGTCTCGACGGTCCAGCGCGCCAGCGACTGATAGAGCGGCTCGCGCAATCGCAGAACTTCCTCGATCTCGGCCAGGCCGCCGACCGTTAGAGGAGGACGTCGCTCCATGCTTGTCGGATCACCTTGCAGCCTCTGCCACAGAGTTTGAGCGTCAGCAGTAAGCCAGACCACCCAACCCGCGCCTTGCAAACGCTTCCGATTCGATTCCCGAAGTACTATGCCGCCGCCCGTCGCGATTACTTGTCTCTCGTTATTGCAGAATTCTTCCAGAAGAGCAGCCTCCTTGTCCCTGAAGCCTGCCTCCCCCTCTTCTGCAAAAATGCGGCGGATGGTGCGGCCGTGGCGCTCTTCCAGAACCTGGTCTGCATCGACGCACGTCCAGCCAAGCAGCTCGGCCAGGATGCGCGCGACCGTCGTCTTGCCCGTCGCGCGGTAACCAATCAAAAAGACATTTCCGATGTTGGCGTTTAGAGTATGGATTCCAGTCATGGGGTCTTGCGGCACGGCCGACTCCGGAACGGCGCCAAGAGGCAGGTGCTCTTCATTCCTCGTCACGCAAAACGACTGGAGAAAACGCCCGGCGAACAACGCTGCGCATCAAGTCCAAAGGCGGTTCGCGGCCGGTAAAGAATTGGAACTGAAGAGCAGCCTGGCGCACGAACATGTCGACGCCGGTGATCACGTGGCAACCTCGGCTCCGCGCCTCTTTCACGAGCAAAGTCGTCTCCGGCGTGTAAACGGAATCCATCACAATTTGACCGGGTTTCAGGGCTCCAGGATGAATGGGACTGTCGTCCAGGTTGGGGTGCATGCCGACTGAGGTGCAATTCACCAGGATCTCGCAAAGGTAGCTATGCCGCGCGGGCCACTCGACAACCCGGCAGCCAACTTCCTCAGCAAGCCGATGGGTTCGCTCGGGAGTACGGTTCGTGATAGACAGCAGAACTCCCTCACGTTGCAGTGCATGGGCCATGGCGCGAGCCATGCCGCCGGCGCCGAGAATCAGCGCAGTGCGAGCGTGCAAGGAGCCAAGCTCACCGTTGGGACCGGGAGGAAGATTGGCCAGGAGCGACTCCCGCGCAGCTTCGTAATCCGTGTTGTAGGCGGTGAACCCGTCTTCCCCCCTTACGAGGGTATTGGCGGCGTGAGTCAAGGTTACTGCAGCGTCCTTTTGTTGGGCGAATTCGGCAGCCGCTTCCTTGTGGGGAATCGTCACGCTGTAGCCGTGGACGGGGAGCAGGTCGAAGTCCTTGAGGAAGCCTTCTAAAGCCGCGCGCGGCACTCGAAACGGGATATAAACGCTATTGATTCCCAGGCTCCGGAAAGCGGTGTTGTGAATGAGAGGGCTCAGGCTGTGTGCCACCGGATCGCCGATCAGGCCGAAAATCTTTGTTTCCGGATTGATGCGGGGGTATTGGTAGACGCGTTTGATCTCGTCGTAAGAAAGGATGCCGGGCGCGATGCCGCGCTCTTTGTTGAATGCCGCATAAGTGAAGGGCGCGCGGAATTTGGCGCCCAAGATCCGGCTGGGAATGCCCAAATCGCCCATGCAGAAGGCCACCGTGGGCTTGGACGGCTTACGCATGAGCCGCAATACTCTCAGGTTGTCCGCCGGTTCCTGGGCGGCCACTGCAATCTTCACGACATCGGCATCGAGCTGGCACATTTCTTCATGGATGGCCTCCAGATGCTCTGGTACCTCATGAAGATTGTGGTAGCTGATGATGCGTTTGACGTCCTTGAAACGAGGGATCTGCTCGGCGACGTCGATCTCGAGATCGACCCAATCAAATCCTCCAACGATTGCCTGTCGCAGCAGCAGCTGTCGATCTTCCTCGGAGCCGGCCCAGCGGCCGCCATCCCGGGGGCGGCGCACGGTGGCAACCAGAGGACAGGGCTTCGTGGCCAAGAGCCGTCTGAAATCGGGCGCCTTTGCCAGGAAATCCAGGCGCAGCTCGATCATCTGGGCACCGCACTTGGCCGCCTCCTGGATTTCCACCTGGATCATGTTGTGGCGGGTTCGTCCAATGACCACGCAGATGCGTTCATCGCCATACCGAATCACGAGATACGCTCACCGCAAGACTTGGAAGAAACTCGGTTCGCCGCGCTAAGCATGGGAAAACATCCTTCGTGAAGGCGTTTTTGCTCTTTCTCACTGTAGCGGCCTGGTGAAGGACTCGCAAGATAGCGGCTATCTCCGGCAGTTGGACAACGGTCACAAAAAGACGAGCCGGCAAGCGGGGCCAATTCCAGGAATCCCTACGCCGTAGGCGTTTCAGCGCAAAGCCCGGAGTCGCGGCAGCGCACTCCGGGTCGGGGCCGCGCATCTTCTTCGTTTCTGCGCCGTGGCCGTTGTAGCGCATGTAGGAAGGCGGAGGACGCGACGCTAGCCCGGAGAATCTGGGATTGCGTTGTCACTCTACGCTACAACACCTTCGGTGTAGGATGCAACAGGGCTCGACGATATTCCTGGAGTGCGCTACCGCGACTCCAGGCTTTGCGCATTAACGCCTTTGGCGTAAGAAAGAGCGATTCCGAGATGTTCGCGCTTCTCAGCCGGGATCGCACCGGCCAGTGGGCAGCGGCGGGAGGCACACCCCGAGGGTACTCCGCAGGACTTGCTGAAGCGTCACAGATTGGCTGCAGCCGAAGGCGTAGGAAAGCAACCTGGCGTGCATGCGCATTGTCGATTCTCAGAGCGGCACAAGCCATGTGGAAAAACACCCCTTGCGTTACAACGAGCCAGGCCAGCCGCGCGAGCTGCCTTGCTTCTGCTATCGTCACTCCCTCCTCCAGCGCTGGCTCCATCAATACCAGGCCCAGCAAGCCAAAAAGAAAACTCCGAAGCCGCCACCTCCCCCGTAACCAGGTGCCCACGCCTAGGCCAGTCCCATCGGCTCCACCGATGCACACGATCGCCAACGTGACTGGCAAACCGCGCAAACCCGTCGCGCCATCTTGCTCCAAAATTCTCAACAATTCGGCAAACAGGCCTTCACCACGCCAAAACTCCTACAGCCCTAATTTGGTAACAAATACGATCAGAATTTGGCCCGGGACACCTGCACGCGCGTCTGCCGGCCGCGGGAGCCATAATCAGTCAGGGTCGTGTAGTAGTTGGTATTCTGCGTGCCGATGTAGGGAGTGGTCGCGTAGCTTACGGCGTTATCCGAAAAAACTCCCGACCCCTTTTGCCTGTCGCAGTTGCCTAGCGCGTCCAAGGACCAACTTTGGCTGTGCGACGGCGACGTAATGGTATCGAGCGTGCTGCCGGAAGCACTCAGGACGCCACGGGCGAAGTTCGTCAGCCGGTTCAGGTTGTCGTAACCGTTGCCGGAGCCGTTGGCGTGGTACAGCTCGCCGAAGGACGTGTTCACGAGATTGTTGCGATAGAGCACGTTGCTGTCTTGATCGCAGCCGTATTGGAAGCGGTTGGTGGTCGCCCCCGTCGAAGTCACAATCCAGCACTGATCGACCACGCGGCCAAAACGATCCAGGCCGGTGTACTGGTCGCCCGCGTCGCCGTTCGATTCGCCCGACTGCTTGACGTAAGTCAGCTCCACGCGCGGTTGTGGGTACGATTCGATCACCACCGTGCCCAGGCCCAGATAGCTGTCACTCATGAGCATTGCGGACGTGTCCGAAATGGAGGAAAAGCGGCTGATGTTGGATCACTAATTAGATGCGTCCCCTTTTGCTATCCTGCGCATAGGCTGCCGGCGCAAGAACCAACCGGGTCGTTGGAACCAACACAGCCACGACCCCGATTGCCTGCGGCAAGTTCGCCGCTTGTCAGGCACCGTTTATCTTGCTCTACCCAAACTGCGGTCGAACGTCGCCAGGGTAGTCAACAGGAGAACCATAGCGGTGGCTGTATAGATGACGATCCAGAAAACGCACCAGGTGTAAACGTCGCCACGCTGCGGTGAGATGGTTTGCTGTGCCGCTACCCCGGTCAGGTTTCCGACCCCGAACCAAGGGCTAGCCACGGCCATCCCCGTGGCCCGTGGGAACCATCGAAATGACAGAATTCCAACAACAAACCCACCGACCGTGATCAGCATGTAAGCGCCCACACTAAGCCCCACCGCGCGGTGGGGCCGCCGGACCCATATCGCCAGCGCCAAGCCCGCGCTGATAATCGCGGCTCCGTAGGCCAGAACCAGGCCGATGACCAGCAAGACCGCGAACCCCTGCTTGTTCGGAACGGCATGACAGGCGGTCACGAGGCCTGGCAAGACTGCCAGTAGCGGGACCGCACGGAAGGCTCCCCACCACTTCCCCAACACGATGCTCCGTGTGGACAGCGGCGACGCCAACAAGAGATCGAGGCTTCCCCGACCACGCTCTTCCGCTATCGCGGTGGCCGACGCGGGGCTCACCAGGAGCAACCCGATGGTCACCTGGAAAGCGTTGACCAACCCTGCTACGTCATGACCGTCATCTTCGATAGCTAGCAGACTGAAGAGGGTGGCCAGCGCGGCATAAACGGTCCAGAGCAGGAGGACCCAGCGCGACGGGCGCCGGCGGTGCCACTCGCGCCAAAGGACAGGATTGCCATCGAGGGATGGGCCGATGAGCCAGCGCTTTGCGGTGTGGGTCGAGATGTACCTTCGCGGAGGGGGTTGGCTAGCCTGGCTGAGGATGGCGCGACGGAGGTAAGACATGGCGGCCAGGAGCAAGAGCGCGGCAACAGTCATTGTCCCGCCAAGAAAGTCCAGGTCGTCCGTCAGGCTCCAACCCTTGGGATTCGCATAGGGCGCGAAAGCCAGCGCGATGGGGTTCACCTTGACCAGCCATGGAGGAGCTGGCAGAAATCCCCAGCGCCGAGCCAGTAGGTTCCACATGGGGCTGGCCAGGATCAGGGCCGCCCAGGTCAGGTAGACGGCCAGCAGCACGTCGTGTGTCTTGGTGCGCCATATCGACAGTGCCAGGGCCAGCGAAGAGCCGACCACGGCAACACCAATGGTCACCAGGAAGGCTCCGCCCACGGCACCGGGATCGATCAGGCCCAGCAGAGCGCCCGCGAACAAGAACGGCAAGGAGGCCAAAACCAAGCCCAGGACCGGGAGGGAGTGAGCCGCCCACTTGCCCAGTACGATTTCCGCTGCGGACAGGTCCGTGGCCAGAACCTGGAGGAGCGGGCCGCGTGCCTTGTCCCAGCAAAATGACGCCGCTGTATGCGCGGGGACTGCCACGAGTACCAACGTAAGCTGCAGAGCTACGAGCGTATAGAAGAATATCTCGCCCACCCGCGGCCAGCCTTGCTCCCACCAGACCAGGGCCAAGGCAGCCGGGAGCACGAGAGTAAGCAGCGAGCAGACCAAGCGCGGCTTCCATCTGCGCCAAGTCAGAAGCGATTCATATGCGAAGACCGGCCCGAGGCCCCAATCCTCGATCACGGCAGGCTCCAATCCGCTGGTAGATTCGAGAGCAACTACAATTCCGGAGTCGGCTCACCACCGTTGGGAGTGGTCAGTGCCATTAAGCTAGTTTGCGACATTCCATAGGAAAGAAGATGCACCGACCCGTCCGCAAACACGAATTGAACTCCGCCTGCGTGAGCAGCTCCCCAGGTGAAGTGGAAGGGGCTCATCGTTGTGTCCGGGATTAGCGCCGAATCATACCGGACAGTGCCCGCTGACCCACCCGTAAAGAACGGCTCGTCAAAGAACCACGTGCCTGTTGAATAGTCCTCGACGGCAACCCGCTTTTCACCAACGAGAATTGTACCCGACGTCCCATCCTTGATGAACGCCAAGGGTAGACAATAGGGCCGATTGAGCACCAACAGAGCGTTGGCCGCGTAGTCAGTCTTGCCCCATGGCCAACCGCCTCCTTCGTATTCACCATGGTCGTCATTCATTGGCACCTGCGCGCCATAACCACGCCGGCTGGGGCATATGTAGGTCTTGACCGGTGTGGTCCAATCCCGATTCTGATACAGATTCTGTTGTTCCAGGAATGGCAGGATGGCGTAGGCCCAACTTCCCGTTTGATCCGGCGGTCGGCGGCCTGGATCACCGACGCCCCAGATTGCAGGTTCTGTCACGGGAAAATACCTGCTGTACACATACGTTTGGCTCCCGTTGGCCGCAGTAATACTCTCCTTGCCGTCCCACCCTCCATTCGATGGAAGAACTAGATACGTGTCATGGTGTTGCAACAACGCCAAGCCAACTTGGCGGAGTTGGTTTGCACACACCACGCGGTTGGCAGCCTCGCGAACCTTTTGGACGCTCACCGCCAGGAGTCCGATCAACACGGCCATGATTGCCAGGACAACCAACAACTCTATCAACGTAAATGCTGACCTTCGGCGCATGGTTCTATCTCCCACGTTCTAGATTGGCACGGAGTATGACTTCGGCTTGAACGCAATGAATTCGCGAGTAGCCCAACAGGTGTCTTGGGTTCACAGCATGCGCCTGGCTGGCCACCTCCAAATCCAGTCCGTACCGGGTTCCGAGAAAACGCCAGTGAGATAGTCGTTCCCGACATCACCCACCTTCAGTTCCGCTTTCGAGATATTGTCAAATGTTGTGCTCTGAGAAGCACAGAATCAGGCAGCGTACTGAATCGGCGAACTGAACTGCACCCGTTCGTCCTTGTTCGACCCATTGTCCCGCACCCGTGGCTGCCGCACCTCCAGGACCCCGGCACCGATCACAATCGTGCGGCTCGGCTTGTGGCCGTTGCGGACGATCAGGCGCTTGCCGTCTTGGTCGCGCCGTTCCTGGTGCTAGTCCAGAAACTCTTGCACCTCGGCCTCAATGGCCTGCTGGAGCATCTGCTGAGCACCACTGCGAACCAGTTGATCGAGCAGATCGCGTCCCTCGAACTGTTCCTGGAAGTCAGCGACTTCCAGATCGACCTGGCTCACCCCTGGCATTCCCCTGTCAAAAAGCGTAGTCTCAATCATGGAGTATCCTTCCAGCCCTCGTTGGGCAAGCTGATGAAAAGAACCCAATTCCACCAGCAGGATACGCCGCCTTTCCCCTCTCAGCTAGAGCACACCTTTTGAGAATACCTCAAACGCTTTCGCAGGTAGAAACGCAACCCCCCCGCAACCAACAACAAACCAATGCCGATTGCCAATACTCTTAGCCAATTCGCCGTTTCCACTCTTGGTTGTAAATTGGGCTCCGGGAGGTTGAACGCGGAAAGCGTAAACTCAGTAGCCGGCACGGTTCGATGAAGGATCTTGTTCATACTCCAGTCAATCGCGACAACTTCCTCCGGCTTCTGACTTCCCCAGGCTTTCACATGACCTCGTCGCAGGACTGGAAATCCCTCAATCTTTTCTCCATACTCAAGGAGGCCAGATTCGGTTCCCCACCAATATGCTAGACTGTACTCTTGTATCGTCCAATAAGACTCTGGATCCAAAAGAAGCCATGATTTCCCCAGACCCAGTTTCTCAAGGGGAATCTCCGGCGGTACGTATGGCGCCTTTGTCGAGGGCTGATACTCGAAACCTAATCGGACAAGCGACTTTGACTTGCGAGAGACACTAGAAACATCCGTCACCTTGAAGCCGCGTTTGGAGACCAACTGATCTAGCATTTCTCGATCAATGCAGATCGGCGCCCGAACATAGCGCATCACGTCATAGTTGATTTTGTAGTACCATTGGTCGTCCGTGCCGCGCACGGCTTGAATTGCCGTGACTTGGGGCGCACTCGCTTTGTTTTCCTGATACAGGGAGAAAAAGTATCTCTCGTTAAACACCATCGTAGTTATCGATTGTTCACTGACGGCACGATGCTGTAACCGAAGGTTCGAACCATTAATCAGGAAACTCGTCTGGGTGTGGCGGCGGATTTTGCCGATGGCGGTATCTTTCATCGTAAATAAACCGTCCAGCTCATCATAGAACTTTCCGAGTGCCCGCCAGCTCACTGTCGCTTCCTCAAGCACGCGACGCTGAGATTTCTCATCCCCGTCGGCGGCGTAAATCAACTCGCCGCCCATCAGGATAGCACTCACGGTAAAAGCGCATGCAAGTAACCTCTGAACTTGATTCGTCATCGCTATGGTATCCCGTTGCGAGGCAAGTGCATTCCAAGTTTCTCTAAGATCGTTTCAGCTGTTCCAGTCATAGGGACGACCGCCGGACACTCGTGATGTATGCCTAAGGACTTAGGCCCTTGCGTCCATCCAGGCGTACCGTCAATTAACTGGCCGATGGCCGTTCACTTGGCGTAATTCTACTGCAGTACTTGTTTCGATCCTATGAAGAGGCTGCCAAACAACTGCGGCTCCGTCAGCCAGTTGTTTGGCAGCCTCTAAGGAAGACTCGAACTCTGGCGAATTCAGCTACATATCTCTGCAAAATGTTGCTGTAAGAGTAGCCACTTGCGCCCTAGCGCCATTTGCAATGGATTCTCAGCCACAAGTGGCTATGCAAACGTCAACCGACCCAGGGAACATGAATGGGCCTAGTGACAGCCGCACCACGCGCCAGGGCGAACGCATCAAACTTTCTCTAGGTTTCGTGCCCCAGCCAAGGTTTCCTCGAGAAAACCCGTGTCCAAGGCAGCCGCCTTGCGTTTCCGTGCGATGCTCGTTTTGGCCGGATTCCGCTTGAGCAGGCTTAAC
>DATGZX010000376.1:0-5943 GCA_035296965.1 Gemmataceae bacterium | reverse complement strand
GTTAAGCCTGCTCAAGCGGAATCCGGCCAAAACGAGCATCGCACGGAAACGCAAGGCGGCTGCCTTGGACACGGGTTTTCTCGAGGAAACCTTGGCTGGGGCACGAAACCTAGAGAAAGTTTGATGCGTTCGCCCTGGCTTTATCCTGACCGAACGGGGCATCGCTGTAGCCGGCAGCATGGATCAGGCTCAATCTCCGCATAGCCGAGAAGGCCATTTCACTGGGAGCAACGGCGCGCCGGCGGCAGCGATCGTGCCCATTTGGGACCGCGAGCGCCAGGAGCTGCGCCTGGGCGGGATTCTCGTCAAACAATTCAAAGTTCCGGCGCCCAACCAGGAGATCATCTTATCCACGTTTCAAGACGATGGTTGGCCGCCACGCATCGATGACCCCTTGCCACCTCAGCACAATCAGGATTCTAAACGCAGGCTTCATGACACAATCAACGCGCTGAATCGCAATCAAAAGCAGTCATTGCTCCGATTCTTGGGTGACGGCAGCGGCGAAGGAATCCGCTGGCAAGCGATTTCGGGCACGCTTCCAGACGAGCCTCTTTGACCGGCCTGCACTCGCAGCTGACCAATTTAATGCGATCCATTGTCTCGTTGCCGGGTGTGAGCCTCAAACCTTTCTCGTTTTACCTCCACCACAGTGACACCAGAGTGGCCCCACAAATGAAAACTCACAATGGAGCACCGAGGCTAGAATGAGACGCGATCGTTTGCACCAAATTTTGGTCGCACGGAGAGCCGGCCATGTCTACGCCGATAGCGACCCTGGGCTGGCGTCGGGATCTCCCAGACTGGCGCGATTACACCCCAACCAGCCGGGAAATCCAGGGGATGCTCCGGGCTTTCAAGCGTCCACGGCGTGGGCAAGCTGCGCCGCCCGCCTGCGTCGACTGGAGAGAGTTTTGTCCTCCGATCAGAGACCAGGAGCATCTCCATGCTTGCTCGAGTCACGCCGCCCTCGCCTTGCTCCAGTATTTCGAACGGCGTGCCAACGGCAGGCTCCTCCAGCCTTCGGCGTTATTCTTGTACCAGATGGCGCGGCGGTTGATTCACGAAACAGGCGACTCTGGTGCCGACCTGCGAACCACCTTGAAAGCGCTGCTTCGCTTTGGTGCCCCGCCGGAGGTGCATCACCCCTATGCAGTCGATCTGCTCCAAGAAGAACCGGCCGCGTTCTTGTTCTCCTACACACAGGAAGTTGCGGGCATCCGCTATGTCCGTCTCGATCAACGGGGCGGCACAGGGGCGGAGACGCTGGAGAGCGTAAGGTCCTTTCTCGCGGCGGGGTTTCTAGCCGCGTTCGGGTTTCCGGTTGCGAATTCGGTCGCACAGGATGCCGATATCCCCCTTCCGACTGTTTTCGATTCCATTCGGGGCGGTCAAGCGCTAGTCGCGGTGGGTTACGACGACCATCGCGTGATCCGATCCACACGCGGGGCCCTTCTCATTCGCAACTCCTGGGGACCCAACTGGGGCGAGGCCGGCTATGGCTGGCTCCCTTATGCGTTCATCGAACAGCAGTTGGCGGTTGATTTCTGGACGTTGATTAAGTCAGAGTGGCTGGATTCCGGCGAATTCGGCCTGCCGCGGTGAGTTCCACCAGAGTGACACCAGAGTGAATGTAGTTGATTGCCATGGGAGAGACCATCCTAAGCATCGGCCTCCTTAGCTTGCCAGCCGAGAAGCATCCTTCAAAGGGCCAACGTGGCCAAGCCGAGCTAAGGGAGCCTAGAAGTTAACTCGGCTGCCCCAGTCGAGTGGCGCTGGTCAGGGCGAACGCTCTCGGCCGTGTTTTCTAAATCTTGTTCTAGGAGGGTTTGACCATGGTTCGTAAGCTTGCGTTATTGGCGGTACTAGTGGCGAGTTCGTTTCTTGCCTGGCCGGAGGATGCCTCTGCCTGCCATCGGAGAGGCTCCGGCTGTTGCGTTGTCGAGTGCACGCCTTGTTGTCAGCCGTGTGGCTGCCTTTGCTGGTGCGAAGTTTGGGTACCCTGTTACAAGGTTTATACGCAAGCCCTGTGCTACTGCTGCGATAAGGATTGCACCCACTGCCCCCCGGGCTGGCACTATTGCTACGTACCCGAATATTGTCAGTGGCTGTGCTGCTACTCCTACTACTGTTGGCCCCTCAAGGGAGAGAAGCCAGCCCACCCCCCGGCGAAGACGACTTCCCTTACCCCGGGATCGGACGACACAGCATTGGTAAATGTGACTTTGCCGGCCGACGCCACGCTCGCTATAGACGGTCAACCGACCACGTCAACTTCCGGGAGCCGTACCTTCGTTACTCCGGCGCTGACAGCGGGAACGCAATACGTTTACACGTTGCGCGCGGAGGCCAGGCGCGAAGGACAAATCATAGCGACAACCAAGGAAGTGATTGTGCGCGCGGGGGGAACGACGAACGTCACCATTGAGCTGCCCAGGGCCGTGACCGCGAGCCGATAGGCTCCGCGAAGTGATACGCTCCACAGGTGCGGTCGAAGAACAGACAACTCGACCGCACCTTAGGTCCCTGATCGAATGCGCGACTCTGTCCCATAAGATCTGTAGTTTTCTCAAGCCTTGATAACACACTTATAGGAGACCTCATCATGACAGACTTGGACGGCTACAAGGTCACGTTTTTCGACGCTCCACCGCAGGGTTTTGACCCAATTACTGCTAACCAGGTCGATCTCCAGAGGTACGGGTTCCCTCCTCGCCCGGATGATGATCCACACCATCTCGAGCGATACAACCGCGTCTTCGGCCATCTCAAAACCAAGTTCCATTACATCAAACCGACGCTTCGGGTGAACGCCAACAAGATTCACCGTCCCCGACAGCGTCGGCCCGGCGACAGCCCGGAGACCTCGACCAACTGGTCCGGCGGCGTTGTCTACGCACCATCGGGCCAGTCGTTCAAATGGATTGAGGGCGACTGGGTGGTTCCAGATGTTGGGGCGCCGACACAGAACAATTGGTATTTCTGCGCGAACTGGATAGGCATTGACGGCGATGGGCAGTCCGCAGATGTGTGCCAGGCGGGCGTCGAGTGTGAGGTCTGGCAAAGCGGAACGTCTATCACCCGCATAATCTATCCGTGGTGGGAGTGGTATCCGGGGCCGGAGATCGCGATCACAAATTTCACAATCAACCCCGGTGACATGGTCACCATGCTGATCTGCACAAGTCAGGGCGCAGGGTCCACGTCGGCCGCCATCTTCTTCACGAATCGCACGACCGGCGCCTCGACCTCGTTGAGCATCACCGCACCCAGCGGGTACCAACTGGTTGGGAACTGCGCCGAGTGGATCGTGGAAGCACCCACAGTCGACAACGCCCAGAGTCAGATCGCAGATTTTGGTGAGGTCTTCTTCTCTGTCTGCGAGGCGGTCACCAACAGCGGCACGACAGTAAACGGCGGAACCGGCAACAATATAAACCTAACCAGCGGTGGAAGCGTGGTCTCCCAAGGAAATCTGATCACGCCAAGCATCGTGCAGTGCCTGTACACGGGAGCGCTTCCTTCTTGAGTGCAGATTCTCCCAGTGCAGCGACCGGTGCCGTGAGGTCCGGGAGTGGGATAATGCAGGGCCGCCGAAGGGGACGTGCTCGTTTACTACCTGCTATCTCGCGAAGGAAGAGACGGCCGCCGTTAAACGTGACCGATATTCGTCCGGGCCTTGGAAGAGGAAGACAGGCCAATGCTTTCGGAGTGTCCCCCTTGTTTGCTGGATGAACAACCATGGTCGTGCATGTAGGTCGTTTGTTAGTGACCCTCAGGGACTAATCTGGATGGGTAAACAAATCAAAGAGGATTTGGTGCAACCTGCATCAACTTCGTCGATGGTGACCGCGGTGTACAGCTGGGCGTCAGACGTTTTTAGGGCCCTGGTGAGGGGCTGCTGGAAATGGACCTCGGCGACCTGAGTAGGAACACATTGAGCACTAAGATGGCGCAAGAAGGCGTAAGAGAGCAAATAGATAATGTCGTTTTTGACCCACTCAAAAAGGGAGATCCTATGACCACAAGAAAAGACCTGGGATTGCCGCCCCGCCCACGCGGTGCCAGGCCGACACCGCGTTACAAGCTCGCCGGCGCCACGCCCCACAAGATCAGAGGGAGGACTCCGCCCCAGTTCGCAATAATTCCGAGCCAGCTCAGCTACTGGCTCAACGACAAATATGGCGACTGCGTCACGGCGGAGGAAGCATTCGCCAAAGCGTGCTACAGCCCGGAAATCTTCATTCAGGATGCCACGGTTCAGACGTGGGCCACAGCGAATGGGGTCCTGAACGGTGCCTATCTGCTCCAGGTGATCGAGATGATGGAATCGAACGGATTCCAGCAGGACGGTTACACGTACAACGACGGCACTGCGACCTCAATCGATTGGACCGATGCCCCAACACTTCAGAACGCCATCAGCCAAGGACCGGTCAAGATCGGCGTGGCCGCGGATCAACTCGAAAACGTCGTCCCCATCAACCCCCCCAGTAACGGCTGGTTCGCCACGGGATTCACCAGCGACCAGAACGAAGACCATTGCGTCAGCCTGTGCGGCTACGGGACTATTTCCTGGCTCGCTCAACAGCTCGGAGTCAGCGTGCCGAGCGGGGTCGACGGCACGCAGCCGGGCTACCTCCTCTTCACCTGGGATACCATCGGGATCATTGACGTGCCGAGCATGCTTGCGATTACCAGTGAAGCGTGGCTGCGGACTCCGACCACGATTATCCTCGGAACGACACCGGCCTCTCCGCCGCAGTCGCAGCCGGGGTCGACAAGCCGACAAGGGCAGCAACCGACATCAGTGGCGCAGGCCAGACCCGCAACTGGCGCGAGCAGTTCTTCAAGCCAGAGTGGACAACAGCCGACATCGGTGGTGCAGGCCAGACCCGCAACTGGCGCGAGCAGTTCTTCAAGCCAGGGTAATCAACAGTCGAGAGTCGTGGTGCAGGCCAGGGCCGTCGGCACTCTGTAGTTCAAAGAACCGAGCCAGTGGACTTAACCGTGGTGTTTTGTGGTTTCACAACTGTGAAAAGCTAACGAAAAGGAGGTGCCAAAATGAGCACAGTAACGCGTTACATAGTAGACACATTCCGTGGTCATGGAACAATCATTCTTTCTGTAAACGTTGGGTTGGGTGCCCTCAACCGGCACAGTGGAGTCTTCGCCACGATTTGCGAGTTGAGTCAGCCCTCGGGGGAACCGCTAGATTACCCCTTTATCGGAGGGGCTGGAATGTCGGTCCGCAACATCGCTCCCCTGGACACGGGAGTCGTGCAGCTATGGGTCCAAGTAGACTGGGGCTCCGATCTCAACATCCGAATCCAGCTTCTCGTTTCCAACGACTGACGCCAAACGCATTGTGGAGGCGCCCACCATCGGCAAGATCACCGATCGGGGAAAAGGGGCATTCACTATTGAGTAAGGGGAAAGTGGCACGAAGCACGACCGATTGGCTTCGTGCCACGTGATCTCAATGGCGAATAGTGCCAAATGGACGAAAAGGGGAAAAGAGGACATTCACTATTCCTTTGGCGAGTAGAGAACCTCCCTTTTTCTTTTCAGGATATTCAAACCGAACGATGTGCTTCAACCGACCGGCCACGCGAATGAAGTTTCTTCGTGGATCAACGTCAAGCCCGCGTGAGCCGGTAGACGCATTGAGACCCGCGTTCCAACGAAGGAAAATGACATGAGTGACACCGAGAACCAGGCCGGGTCGGCGGCAGTGGCATCGCCGCCGCCGACCCGGCCTGATCCCTCCTCGCCCTCTCCAGCGAGTTTTTCATAGCAGGCGTCTTAACGTGGGCTTCGCCCACCGCCCTGCAATGTGCGCAGTTTCCTTGCGCCCGGCAGGAGGGTGATGGGGGAGTTGATCCTCATATTGCAAGCCAGCGATGTTCTTTTCCCTGCCTGCTGGCCCGCTTGATAGAGTGA
>DATGZX010000375.1:0-19379 GCA_035296965.1 Gemmataceae bacterium | reverse complement strand
TGCATCCATGCGCAACTCCGTTTGCATGCCTTGGGCGTGGACCTCCAGTCCGCCAGCGCAACAAAACCGAAGAAAACGAGCAAGCCCAAAACGTCAAAACCGTCAATGGCTTTCATCAGTCCACCCCCGACCCCTCTCCCCCGAGTACAGGGGAGAGGGGAGAGCGAGCGCAACGCTTTTCAGATGAAAGGACGTCGTGGTTTTCATCAGCCCACCCCCGGCCCCTCTCCCCGGAGTACCGGGGCGAGGGGAGAGATTGCGCGGTCGTGCCCTCGGATTTCACAAATGGGCGGGATTATAAAACGAATTTTCTTCGAGGAGTGTGTCCATGTGCAAGGCTATCTACGGCATTGTGTGCACTGCTATTCTCTCCCTGGTAATCGGCTTCGCGGACAACGCCCGGGCCGCGGACGATTACACGATTGACCCCATGCACTCGGGAATTGGCTTCAAGATTTCCCACATTGGACTTAGCTGGATACAAGGCCGGTTCAACAGCTTCTCCGGGGATTTCACGCTTGACCCGGACAATCCTGCCAATTCCTCGTTCAGCATGTCGATCAAGACCGATAGCATCGACACAAACAACAAGGGCCGAGACAACCATCTGCGCAGTCCGGACTTCTTCAATGCCAAGCAGTTTCCAGTCGTTTCATTCAAGAGCACTGCTATCAAGCCCATCGACGGCGGTTACGAAGTGACTGGGGACCTCACCCTGCATGGTGTAACGAAATCCATTTCGTTCGCGCTCAAGGGAGGCGCGAAGGCCGAGTTTCCCAAAGGCAAATTGCGCACTGGCTTCACGGCGGAATTCCCCGTCAAGCGCGACGATTTCGGCGTAGGGAAACCTGGCAATGGTCTCGGGGATGAAGTGTTTGCGACCGTGAGCTTCGAAGGAGTGAAGAAGTGAGCGCCGGAGAAGCCATCTCATGCCAGACCCGATAATGATTGGTACAGCATTGGCAGCGACGGCCCTGGTAGCGGCTGCCGCGCTGCTGCTTTGCCGGCTGCTTTGGCGCGGCGCCGGTTCCGAGCGAGCGTCCCCCGCCTGGGCGCTGAGCCTGGGGCCGGCGATCTTTGCCGGCTGCTGGATGCTCGACGTGCGGCCGCATTGGCCGGCGAGCGAAGCTCTCGATCGCTTCTTGATTTTCCTGTTGCCCACGATTGTGATCATCGAGGTCTTAGCGAGTCTGCGGAGATTTCCCGCCTGGCTCGCCTGGCTATTACGAATATGTTGCGCAGCAGGGGCTGCTCGCATTCTGCTGCACAACACGGTCTACTTGAGCGATTTGGCGGGACCTGGCTCCAGCGAGTGGACACGGGCCCAATCATTGCAGATTTTGGCGGGTCTGGCTGCCGGAGCAACCGTCGTCTGGGTGGCTCTGGTCCTACTCACGCGGCACGCCCCCAACCGTTCGATCCCAATCGCCTTGGCTCTGAGTTCCGGCGGCGCGGGCGTCACTGTCATGCTTTCCGGCTACGCGTCGGGCGGACAACTTGGTCTGGTGTTGGCCGCCGCTCTGGCGGGCGCGACGGTCGCTTCTTTCCTCCTGCACGGATCTGCGGACGCCACGTCCTCGATTGGCGTTGCGGTGATGACACTTTTTGCCCTGTTGCTTGTAGGCCGCTTCTTTGGGGAACTCACGACTACAAATGCCCTCCTATTGTTCTTCGCTGGCTTGCTCTGCTGGCTCCCTGTGTTGCTGCCCTACGTTAAGCGAATGGGACCAATTCTCCGTGGAACCCTTCAGGTCCTTTTGGTAGCGGTGCCGGTGGCGATTGCTGTGCTCCAGGCTCAACAGAAATTCCTCGAAGACTTCAGCGCCGGCTCCGACGAACCGTCGGTCGAAGACTACCGAGGATACGACCAGTAGGATGGCTGAAGTCGTAACGTAAAGAGCCTATCATTGGCAGCCGAGCGCTGCACGAAATAGGGTGCCCTCATGCCGACGCTTCCCCTGATACCCGCGACCGTCATCGGCAGCTGGTCTTTCCCCGGATGGTACGCCAAGTTTTGCGACGATGTCGCCCGCAGCCCTGAGCAATTTGGAGCCGACGACCGCGCGGAAGCGATTCGTGATGCCGTGCGGCTGGCGATTGACGACCAACTCCAGGCCGGGGCCGACTTGATCACCGATGGTGAGATGCAACGTGTCGACTTCAATCTAGGATTCTACGATCGACTTACAGGGATTCGACCGCTGCCGCAGAGTCGGCGCTGGGGGCCACCCGCGCACGACCAGCGTGATAAATACGAATGCGTCGAGCCCGTCGCCGCGCCCCACGGTCTGGGGCTCGTGGAGGAATATCGGCGCGTGCGCGCGCTCACGGACGCGCCGATCAAGATACCTGTCCCTGGACCGTATACTCTTGCCGGCTGTTTGCAAGGCGGAGCGGTTTATCGCGACCGGCAAGCCGTCGCGGAGGCACTCGTCGATGTGGTAAACCGCGAGATGACGGCTTTGGTTGGAGAAGGCGCTGATTTTTTGCAGCTCGATGAGCCGAGTTTTGCCTGCCATCCGGATGATCCTGAGCGATTCTTGGATCTCGTAGCGCGGACCGTAGCAGGCGTTGATGCCAAAATCAGCATGCACATGTGCTTCGGCAATTATCGAGGGAGGGCCGTGGGCCGCCGAAGCTACCGGCCGCTGTTTCCCTACCTGGCCCGCGCCCCCGTTCAGCAGCTTTCCTTGGAATTTGCCAGCCGGGAGATGGCAGAGGTCGACCTGGCGGGCCAAATCCGGCCGCCCATGGAATTGGCGGCTGGGCTGGTCGACGTCAAGAATACCTGGATAGAGCCCGCGGAAATGGTGGCCGAGCGCCTGCGTACGGTCCTCCGTTATATCGAACCGGAGCGAGTCCACGTCACGCCCGATTGTGGCTTCTCCCAAACGGCCCGCTTCATCGCCTGCCGGAAGCTGTCAAGTTTGGCTGAAGGGGCGCGCATAGTCCGCAAGGAGCTTCAAGGATAGTTATGCCGAGCGAACCTTATCTGGCGATCCAGGTCGTTATGATGCCGCGTGATACGAATCCGCACGGCACGATCTTTGGCGGCGTGATCCTGAGTTATATTGACCAGGCTGGGGCCATTGGGGCCCGTCGGGAGATTATTCTTGCGGGTGGCGCTCCTCCGTTCCCAGTGACTGTGGCCATCAACCGCGTGGAGTTCCATCAGCCGGTGCTCGTGGGTGATGTGGTGCGCTTCCTTACCCGGGTCGTCCGGATAGGCAGGACATCGATTACCATGCAGGTGAACGTGGAGGTGGATCGTGGCGAGCAAATCTTGCAAGTGACCGAAGCAGAAGTCGTTTACGTTGGCATCGACCCTCTCGGTCGCGAACGGCGCCCCGTGCCGCTTCTACCCAACGCGGATCCATGATTCAGACGGGACGCGAGCAGTTAGCGGCACAGCTCAGAGTCTATCCGAGAAGCCCCTCTCCCCCGAAGCGGGGGCGAGGGGAGAGCTTGTCGGACAGACGCTCAAAAGGGTCTTGCTGCTTCCTTGGCGCATGAGTGCTACTCGCGAATGCTCATTGCCCTCGCTCGTTTTGCTCGGTAAACTACGGCTACCCGTTCTGAAGGGTGCCGAGCGACTCGCCGCTGGCCACGTGAGGCTACCGCAATGCTGACCGAGTCGGAAAAACGCGCCGCAGCGCTAGCTGTGTCTCGATACGGTGCGGACCGCGCTCGCGTCAAGGAAGCCGCTCGGGCTGCACTCCAGGCTCAAGCTGGCGGGCAGGCCGTCGACTTCCTGAACACGCTGGTCAGCCGCAACCTCCTCAGCCCTTCTCAAGCAAATGAACTCCGCCGTGCTCTCGATGTGACTCGAATCGATCTCAATGGACCACGCCTTTCGGCTCGCGGAGCCAATGGTGCTTCGTCCGCCAAGGACCGAGAGCTTGATACAACCCAAGAGGGGGACGCGCTGCAATCCGATCTGGATCCTGAACCGGATCCACGGCGCGTCGGCAACTACCAGATCTTGCGCAAGCTAGGCGAAGGTGGGATGGGATCGGTCTATCTTGGCTATCAAGAAGCTGAAAGCCAGTACGTTGCCATAAAGGTTCTGCCAAGGCAACTGGCCAGCGACCAGGCATACGTGGAAAGGTTCGAGCGTGAAGCGCGCAGCTTCCTTCACCTGAATCATCCCAACATCGTCCGCGGGATTGCCGTCGACCGAGATCCCCAGACCGGCAAACAGCACATGGTCCTGGAATACGTGGAGGGGCCCAGTGCCCACGCGCTGATCGATCGTTTCGGCAAGCTCTCGGTCGGGGATGCTGTCCATATTGTGCTCGATATCGCACGGGGCTTGGAGCACGCGCATTCACGAAATATCATTCATCGAGATATCAAACCTGACAATATCCTCCTCACGCCTTCGGGAATTGCAAAGCTCGCAGACCTGGGTTTGGCCAAGCGCCTCGATGAAAACAGCAGTCTTACCGGAGCGCGGCAGGGCTTCGGTACGCCTTATTACATGCCTTACGAGCAGGCGCTGAATGCCCGGCAGGCAGACGGTCGCAGCGACATCTATGCTTTGGGTGCCACACTTTATCACCTTCTTACCGGCAACGTCCCGTTTCCCGGGAATAACCCCGTGGAAATCGCCGAGAAGAAGGATTCAGGCGCCTTCACTCCCGCCAGTGCGCTGTCGCCTGAAGTCCCCAAAGTCCTGGACGACATCTTGCGCAAAATGATGGGAAGATTGCCAAGGGAGCGGTTTCAAACCGCGAGCGAGCTAATCGTAGCTCTGGAACGATCAAATCTATCTGCGCTGGTGCCAAGCTTTGTGGATCAGGAATTAGCTTTGCAAGATCCCGTCGTACGCGCTCGGCTTAGCTCCCCTCCACAGCCGACCCAACTCGATGCAAAGGTTGCTCGCGAAGAGCCGCCGAGATCGGCTGGCGAGGAGACGCAGCTCCAAGATTTCGAAGGGATCCCGCAAGTAAGTCAACTGCCGACCCATGCCGCCGATCGGAGGCGCTGGCTGATCCCGCTCGGGATCGGCGTGCTTCTAGGGATCGTGCTGCTGCTGTACTTCTTTTTCAATTGGTAGCTCTAGAATCGCTCCGCTAGATCCTGCAGACGGGAGGAAATTGCAGGCCAAATCTGGCAGCCGTGCGGCATCCGAGACCGTAAATGAGTGCCTATTTTGCCTTGGGTTCAGCTATGGCTTGGGCATGTTTTTTCGCCAAGCGTGCTTCCTCCTTGCGACGCCTCTTCTCCTTGTCCTTACGCTTTTTTCCGGAACGATTGTAGCCCATTGGCTTCCTCTCTCGATTACTTTCGGTAAGTTCAAAATTCAGCGAGCATGCGCGCAGACGACGCGCTCCACATCCACCACGGGTTGTTGCCTACTCATGTTCCTGGCCTGCTCTTCGCTGTTCGTCTTCCGGTTGCCTTCTCCTAAAATCCTAGAAGGTGGCGATTCGTCGGCAATGGCGGAGCCATCGATCGCCCATACCGGTTTTGATCGTTACGCGCATCAGCTCACGGGTTCCAATCGAATTTGAGGTGCCCGCCCGAGTCTACCGCCTCGGACGCCTCGGGAAGCTTGGGCTGGCCTCCGAGAAAAAGAGACATTTCATGAGAGTGCCTGATTGGCGAAATATGGCTCTCGGGAAGGGCATTGTCCGGGAGTCAATCTCGGAAGCCGACCGCATTGTCCTTTGGTTGCCTGGGAATGGCGAGCAAGGATTTGGATACTGGGAGCGTATCAGCACGATGCCGCGCGGAGAAATCATCGTGGAAAATGGCATCTGTGCGACGGCCGCCGCATCCGTTCAGGTCCGGCAGCAGACGGCCGGTCTCTTGGGCCGCCTTTTCAAACATTTCTTGGGCAGTCCAGGGACGCAGGTCTGGACGCTGCCGGACGGAAAATCCGCAGAGCAATGCGGGGAGAGACAGAACGACCTGATCTTGGCGTGGTCGGAAGACGATGCGATCGAGCTTGACGAACCGCGCATCAAGGCACATTGGCCGCAATGCAATCGCATACAACTTCTCGGCACGAACCTTTTCCTCGTGGCCGGCGTTCCTCTCGCAGACGGCGCAAACTTCAGTGAGCAAGCGCAAGGCCAGCCTCGCGAGCAAGCTGAACGCGTTTTGGCGGCAGCGCGGACGGGTGGCGACCGGCGGAAGGAAGCCACTGCCCTCACTGATCTGGCGGTGGCGCACATGCGCGACAGCGATAATCAACACGCGCTACCGCTTCTCGAAGAAGCCCTGACTATTGCTCGAGAACTCGGTGACCGATCCATGGAAATGGACGTGATGGGCAATTTAGGGTCGGCCACGCTCTCCCTCGGTCATGCGCAACGTGCACTTGACCTCTTGAGTGCGGAGTTGAATCACGTACGCGCTGCCGGCGACCGCGTTATGGAAAAACATGTCCTCGGTCAGGTCGGGCTTGCTTATGCTGCCCTGGGCAATCCCAGTGAGGCGCTGTCTTACTTCGAAGCGGCTGCGGCGCTTGCGCGCGAATTTGGCGATCAGCAACATGAAGCCGATTTGCACTGGTACAGGGCAATCCAGCTTGCAGAGCTGGGACTTCGAGACCAGGCGCTGGCCAGTGCAGAGGCGACGGTGGAGTTGTTAGGCAGAATGAGAAAGCCGCATGCGGGCTGGTTTGCCGAACACTTGCACCGCTATCGCATTGGCGCAATGAAGACAGGGGGAACCGGATCTAATGCGGGCCGGCTGGTTGCTCCGCCGCCGTCTTTTGGTGGCGGCCCGATCGTAGCGAGTGGATGGAGCACGACGCCGGGGCCGAGCGGCGGTGCTGAACAGACTGCGAGCGGTCCAGGACTCCTGCGTATGGCGGTGTCGGCAACGAAATCCATGGCCCAGTTTGTCGCCTCAGGGTTGAAGACCCTTCCGTCGCACATCCAACAAAAGCGCTTGCGTATTTGTGCGACTTGCGAGTACCACACCGGGCTGCGCTGCAAGGTATGCGGCTGTTTCACGAATGCGAAAGCCCGGTTAGCACACGAACGCTGTCCCATCGGCAAATGGCCGGCTCAGCCCTGAGCGCTGTCTGCACGATTTCATGACAGGCCCTGCCAAAGCCAGAAGCCGACGCGTACAACGAGATGGGAAACGCAACCGGCAATTGGGCCTTCGCCGACGAAGGACGATCCATGCAGGAGCTTTACTTCATTCTCGTTGCGGTTCACATCGTTGCCGTGGTGGTGACGGGGATTCTCTGGACGATTGTGGATCTGGGTTACCAAACCAGCTTGCGACCGCATTTGCGCGACATTCGAGCTGTGCACTTCGGTTCGCTCTACCTCGTCCCTTGGTTTCTCGGCCTGGCTTACGCGTTTGCAGCGCTGCGCGTGCCGAGCTGGCATCAGATTTTCTTTCCCGCGGGTCTGGGTGCGCTGGTGTTCTTTTCTGGAGTCGGGTATCTATTTCCGCGTCCGCCGGGCCTGGACCCGTTCTACTACTGGACGAAAGGCTGGGCGATGGTGCTATCGATGATTGGACTGGCGTGCCTGGTCGTGGCCCTGCTCTGGACGGCGGCTGTGTTGGTCATCTACTCGCTCGGCCGCTAGGATAACGCTGAGTTTTGCTAAGGACATCATGCTCATGCCAGGCTCCAGGAATATACGCCATGGATAACGGTGCAAAATCTTCTCCACCTAAGCCTTCCAATCCTCTCCATTGGTTTCCTGAATTCCTGGAAATTGGCCGCAAGCGACTCCGGCCGCAGGCACGACTGCTCGGATTGTCCCTGGTGGTGGGCATCATTGCCGGCATCGGCGCCATCGTCTTTTTTGCCGCGTGCCAGGTTGTCTTTCATTACTCGCTGGATGTGCTTGCAGGCTACCATCCCCATACGCCCGGAGGCGAGCCACCTCTCCTAGGTGAATCGAGCGCCGAGCTTAACCCCTGGTTGCTGCTGATTATCCCGACCGTTGGGGGCATCCTTAGCGGATTCCTCGTCTACACCCTGGCTCCCGAAGCCGAGGGCCATGGCACGGATGCGGCGATTGCTGCATACCATTATCGTCAAGGGCAGATTCGCCCGCGCGTGCCTTTGGTGAAGATCGTGGCCAGCGCCTTGACGCTCGGGACCGGGGGCTCAGGAGGGCGGGAAGGACCCATCGCTCAGATTGGAGCGGGATTCGGCTCCTACCTGGGTAATCTGCTGCGACTTCGCCCCGCGGAGCGACGCGTCCTCATGGCTGCCGGGATGGGGGCTGGAGTCGGCGCGATCTTTCGTGCCCCCCTTGCTGGCGCACTGTTCGCAGCGGAAGTGCTTTATCGATCTCCGGATTTCGAGTCCGAGGTGATCATTCCCGCCGGGCTGGCTAGCGTTATCGCCTATTCCACGTTTGGATTGGCATTTGGCTGGGCGCCACTTTTTACGATCCCCCCCGAACTGGCGGGAGTGCTCACGTTCAACAATCCACTAAGCCTGCTTTCATATCTGTTGCTCGCTCTGTTTTTAGTAGTGCTGGCGATGTTCTACACGCGCACCTTCTACGGCTTGACGTATCTTTTCCATCGGTTGCCCATCAAGCCTCATTTCAAGCCCGCCATCGGCGCTCTTCTGACCGGGCTACTGGGCGTGTCGCTCTACTTTATCCTCGGACACGAAAAGCGAGCACTCGCAGTCCTGGCGTTCGGCTACGGCATCCTGCAAGATGGTATGACTATTCCCGCGGCCGAGCAGGCGGATGTCTATCTGGCTCTGGTCTTGATGTCGGTTGCACTGGGCAAAATCGTGACCACTAGCCTGACTATTGGCAGCGGCGGATCGGGCGGGGTCTTCGGTCCTTCCATGGTCATCGGCGGTTGTGGCGGCGGCGCGCTTGGCATCTTCCTGCACTGGCTCTGGCCCGCACTGGCGCCGCATCCCGGGAATTTCGTTATCGTGGGCATGGCGGGGTTCTTTGCAGCGGCCGCTAAGACTCCCTTTTCAACGCTCGTGATCGTGAGCGAGATGACAGGCAATTACAATCTCCTTCTGCCAACGCTCTGGGTATGCGCCTTGGCCTTTCTCCTTTCCGACGAGCAGTCAATCTATAGCTCGCAAGTCGAAAATCGCTCGCGCTCTCCAGCTCACCAAGGAGACTATGTGCGGGAAGTATTGACCGGCTTGCGCGTGAGCCAATTCCTTACGCCGCAGCAGCAAATCCCGGCGCTGCATCCTGGAGATCATCTGAAAGAGGTCCTCGACCGGCTCAGCAGTACGTCTTATCTGGCGCTGCCCGTGACCGATTCCGAAGGCCGCCTTCTGGGTGTTGTCAGTCTCGAAGAGGTTCACCTGGCGGCCCAGTTCCCCAACGCAAGTTCGCTTCTGCTGGCCGCAGACCTCATGCGCAGCGACGTGGTTCCGCTCCATTCGGGAGACCCGCTCGATCGGGCGCTGGAGCTCTTTGTCGACAACGATCTCATGGCGCTACCGGTGGTGGACGATACCAATCAAAAGGTCGTCGGCATCGTTAAGCGCTTCGATCTTTCCAGCACCTACCTCCGCCATGTACAGGGGACCGCAGGCGGCGACCACGATGGAGTGAGTGGAACTGCGTAGCTGCCAAACGCGGGGCCAATAAACTGCATTCAGCTGATTCGAAGACCTTTCAGCTGCGCGTGCCGGCAACTTGGAGCGGCGCGCAGTGTACGAATTTTTCCAATTCTTCATTGAGAATCGCAACCCCTTTAGCGATCCAAGGAAATGGCACAACATCTAGTTGGCTGGAATACCGAATGTTCCCAGGCCTGGTGAAACTCCCCTTGACAGTGCACGCCTTTACAGTAAAAATCATGCGGCCGTTATGGACTTGGCCACTCGCTAATTGTTCCAATAAGGAGAGATCGCATGTTAGTTTTGAGCAGGAAGCCGGGCGAGAACATTCTGATCGGTACGGATATCGTGATCACGCTGGTCGAGGTGGTGGGGAACCGCGTGAAGATAGGAATCGATGCTCCTGCCGAGGTCACCATTCTTCGCGGCGAACTGCGAAATGGAATGGACGCGCCGCAATCTACCCGTGCTCGTTCCACATCGTCTCAGAAAACTCAAGACTTGGTTGAAAGCGTCTAAGCAGGCTGCACGACCTACTGGTCGTTGCTCAGCCCGCGAAGGTGCCGAGCTGACGGCCTATCTACCGCCCATTAGTTCACTTGAGGCAGCGCTAACCAATGGCCTTCGCAATCAGGAAGGCCGCCCCGGCGGCTAATCCGCCGACCACGGCAGTTTGCCAGGCGCTTCGTAGCGGGTGAGGAGTCGTGAACCTCCCCTTGATGTAGCCGAAGAGCAGCAGGGCCAGCAGCGTGACGACAACCGAGCCACGGAGTCCCTGGCGAACGGACGAGGATACGAAATAGGGAGCGAGTGGCACCAAGCCTCCGGCAATGTAAGAAAAAGCGATAGTCAGCGCGCTGGTGCGGGCACGACGCGGGTCCGGTTCCTCCAATCCGAGTTCGAAGCGCATCATGAAATCGACCCACCGCTTACGATCGATTCGAAGCGCATCCACGACCGCGCCCACGGTCGGTTCGGGAAGCCCATAGGAGCGAAACACGTCAGCCACCTCGTCAGCCTCCTTTTCCGGCACTTCTACGGTCTCTCTTTCCTCTCGGTCCCGCTCTGAGGCATAGTGTTCCGCGTCTGTCTTGGCCGCCAAATACCCTCCCAAGCCCATCGCAATAGAGCCAGCGGCAATTTCCGCCAAGCCCGCAGTAATAATGATCGCGGGTGTAGTCACGGCACCCGAAAGGCCTGCCGCCAGTGCAAACGGAACGGTCAGTCCGTCCGCCATGCCAATGACAATGTCTCGGACAGTCTCCGAGGACGTGAAGTGCTTCTCAATGTGCGGTGTTTGGGGCATGGAGGAAACCTCGCCTTGGGGTAAGAATTGTGCATGGTTGCAGGAAGAAATGCCGTGGCGTCGGCTGCCAAGACAGCATTCGTTTGCTTGGCATACAAGGCCGCAACTCTCCAGCGGTGTCAGCAGACCAAGACTAATGAAAAAGCCGACTCGCCACGGGCACAAGTCGGCTTTCATGTGGAGCGGAGGAGGCTCGAACTCCCAACCTTCGCATTGCGAACGCGACGCTCTCCCAGTTGAGCTACCGCCCCGGTGTCGAAAAGCCATTATAGGAATTGCTCTTCCGAAGCATCAAGGGCAGAGACGGGACTGGCGGGAGTTTCCTCATTTGCCATAATGAGCGGTGCGTCTGACCTATGCTAGCGTCGCGCCAATCTTCGACTGACGGGTGAAAGAAGAGTAAGAGTTAGGAGGAAGATTACGAGTACGAAGAGGATGAAGAGCATGATCAAGATTAAGAGAAGGATGGCCTGCTTGCGGCAACGCTGCCCATCGGGTCTTGCTCTTTCTCTTACTCCTGCTCTTAATCCTCCTCCAAATCTTACTCCTCATCTTCATTCTTTCTCTTATGCGTGCGCGGTTGGGTAACCCGTCAGTCGAGAATTGACAGACCACTGGCTGATTGAGAAAGAGGAATCCGGTCATGGTGAACGTAGCTCTCCGAGACATCGTGCGGCGGCTGGTGGCGCAGGTTCAAATGCCCGCACAGTATATCGGCGGTGAGATGAATGCGGCCATCAAGGATCATCGTCGCGTCCGAGGCAAGCTTTGTTTGGCCTTTCCCGACACCTACCCACTAGGGATGAGCCACCACGGACTGCAGGTGCTCTACAGCATCATGAACGAGAGTCCGCAGTGGGCCTGCGAGCGCGCCTTCACACCGTGGGTGGATTACGAGGCGCTCCTGCGCCGACATCGGTTGCCGCTCTATAGCCTGGAGACTTACACGCCGCTCAGCGAATTCGATTTGATCGGTATCAGCCTGCAGTACGAAGTGTGCTATACGAACATCCTCACCATGCTCGAGTTGGGAGGAATCCCCCTGCACAGCAAGGAGCGCACCAGGGAGGATCCGCTGGTTATTGCCGGTGGCCCGGGCGCCCAGAACCCGGAAATCCTAGCGCCTTTCATCGATATTTTCGTGATCGGCGACGGCGAAGAAAGCTTGCCCTGGATCATGGACAAGTGGATGTCGCTGCGGGAACATGGCGACAAGTCGCGTACCGACATGATCGCGGAAATCGTCGGCAGTACTGCCTGGGCTTATGCCCCCATGTTCTATGAACCGGAGTATCACGCCGACGGCACCATCGCCGCCATGAATCGAACTCGTAGCGACGTGCCCCGGGAAGTGATGGCGTGCACCATCAACAGCGACTTCGACGCCATACCGCTACCCACACGGCCAATCATTCCTTACGTCGAGACCACGCATGACCGCATCGCCATCGAAATCATGCGCGGCTGCCCGTGGCAATGCCGGTTTTGTCAATCCACGGTCATCAAGCGACCCCTGCGCGTCCGCTCGGTGGAAACCATTGTCCAGGCCGCTCTGGAGAGCTATCGCAACACTGGGCACAACGAAATCAGTTTGCTCAGTCTCAGCACCAGCGATTACCCTGACTTCGAGGAGCTGGTCAAGCGCATGCATGAGGTTTTTACGCCCCTGGGCGTGAATATCTCCTTGCCGAGTTTACGCATCAATCATCAGCTGCGGTCGCTGCCCAAGCTGGTCCAGGGCGTTCGTCGCGGCGGGCTGACGTTGGCGCCGGAGGTGGCCCGCGACGACATGCGCGAGCAGATCCGCAAGAAAATAAAAAACGACGACCTCTACGAAGGCTGCCGCGAGGCGTTCAAGAACGGCTGGCGGCGCGTGAAGCTGTATTTCATGTGCGGCCTGCCAGGTGAGCGAGTCGTGGATCTGGACGGCATCGTTGACATGGCCCAACAAATCTCGATCATCGGCAAGCAGACGATCGGCCGGTATGTGGACGTGACCGCTTCGGTCTCGAACTTCGTTCCCAAGCCGCACACGCCCTACCAGTGGAACGGCATGCAGACGCGGGAATACCTCCGCTGGGCGGGCCAATACTTGAGGAGTCGCTGCCGCCTCCGATCGGTTCAAGTCAAACAGCACGATGTCGAATGCAGCCTACTGGAAGGCGTGCTGACGCGCGGCGACCGTCGCGTCGCGCCTGCTCTGGAAATGGCCTGGCGACGGGGTTGCAGGCTGGACGGTTGGAATCAACACTTCAAACCTGAGATCTGGTGGCAGACTTTCGCCGACCTGGGCATTGACACGACCTGGTACTCGCAGCGTAATCGGCCAATGACCGAGTGCTTGCCCTGGGACCACGTCAATGTCAAGAAGGGACGCGAATATCTTGAGAAAGAGCAAAATCGGAGCGCGATTCAATTACAAGTGATGGCGAGTGCCACTTGAAGTGCACTTCAAGGTTGCGAAGACCGCAGCTCTCCCGCCGGTCTTCGGTCGATCTGCGAGTAACGGGTGCCACTTTGAAGGAAGAGTAAGATTCAGAAGGAAGATTACGATTACGAAGAGGATAACGAGCACGATCAAGATTAAGAGAAGGACGCCTGGATACGTCAGAGGCAATCTACCATTTGAGTGTCGCTCTTTCTCTTGCTCCTGCTCTTAATCTTGTTCCAAATCTTACTCCTCATCTTCATTCCTGCTCTTAGGCGTGGGCGATTGGTCAACGCGCCAGTCGAGGATTGACAGAGCCTTGGAATGCCAACCGACGTGGGGACAACCCGCCCCCTGCCGCTATGCCGCCAAGCGTGCGCGTTGCCGCAAAAAGGTCGCACAGCTTTGAATCACGCGCTGCTGCTGCTCTTCTGTTAGTTCCGGATACATTGGCAAAGCTAAAACGCTGGCGCAGGCTTCTTCGCTTGCCGGGAAGTCCCCTGCATGGTAACCAAGGTAAGCCAGGCACTCCTGGCGATGCAGCGGCACCGGATAGTAGATTTCGCAGCCGATGTGCTCACTCTTCAAGTGACGCACGAGGGCATCACGCTGGCCTTGCCCCACGCGCACGACGTATTGATTGAAGACATGGCGGCGCTGCGGCCGGACGGCCGGTCGTTGCAGGAAATGGCCGAGGTGCTGCTCGTCGATCAGCGCGTCGTAGCGCCGCGCAACGGCTTGGCGGGCCTCGATCCAGCGCTCGATGTGGAGTAGCTTCACCCGCAGCATGGCTGCCTGCAGTGCGTCGAGCCGAGCATTCCAGCCAAGATACTTGTGATAATACTTCACTTCCATGCCATGCACGCGCAAGCAAGCCAGGCGCTCGGCCCATTCTGGGTCGTTGGTCATGACCATGCCGGCATCGCCGTACGCCCCCAGGTTCTTGCTTGGATAGAAGCTGAAGCAGCCCATCGCGCCTAACGTGCCAGCGCGTTTGCCTTGATACTCGGCGCCGAATGCCTGAGCTGCGTCCTCAATGATTGGCAAGCTATGACGTTCGGCAATGTGCCAGAGCGGTTCCATGTCAGCGCACTGGCCGAAAAGATGAACAACCATGATGGCGCGCGTGCGCTCGGTGATCTTGTTCTCGACCTGCAGGGGGTCAAGGTTATAAGTCTCCGCGTCAATATCGACAAATACAGGGCGCGCTCCGAGCCGGCAAGCGCTGCCGGCGGTAGCGAAGAAGGTGAAGGGCGGCATGATCACTTCGTCGTCTGCGCCGATGTCCAGTGTCTGGAGGGCCAGCAAGAGAGCATCCGTGCCTGAGGAACAGCCTACTGCATAGGCGGTGCCGCAATAGTGAGCGATTTCCCTTTCCAGAGCAGCGACTTCAGGGCCGAGGATCACCTGGCCGCTGGCGAGCACCCGGCTGACGGCCTCCTCGATTTGCGCTTGCAACTCCTGATATTGGGTTTGAAGATCGCAGAGCGGGATTCCTGTCCCGTGCGTACCATTCATGCACCGACTCCCTTCAGCCTTAGGGTCCCTTCCTGGGACCTTGCCTCTTCTTGCTCCGAAGTGCCGCGCCAAATTATGGTAGAGAGGGAAGGGTGTCAAGGTCAGTGAGAAGGTCCCCAGTCTCCGAAATTCGGCTTGACCCATCCTCCGAAAATCCTCGATAATCGGGCCGTACTCGCGTCTTCCCGTGCGAGAAAGCCTAGATGCGGCTGTTGAAGGATAGCGGATGCCATTTCTTACTCATAACGTCAGCGATCAAGAGCTGGCTGGCCTGATGGCTCGATTGGCCGCTTCGCCGGCAGAACGAACGCAGCTCTTGCAGTGCCTGCTCGGCGAAGGGGCTTGCCGCCAACTTGGCATCTATCCCATTCCCAAGGATTTCAAGCTGTCAGTCGTAATTCCGGTATACAACGAGCGGCAGTGGATCCGCGAGTTGGTGCGGCGCGTCGAGGCGGTGCCGATCTCCAAGGAAATTGTCATCGTCGATGACTGCAGCACGGACGGAACGCGGGAGATCCTTCGGGAACTGGAAAGTCACGACGACATGCGCATCGTCTACCAACCGCACAATCAAGGAAAGGGAGCCGCCCTGCGCGAGGGATTCCGACACGCGGCGGGGGACGCCGTTCTCGTACAGGACGCGGACCTGGAATACGACCCAGCGGAATACGCGCGACTCATTCAGCCCATCATCGAAAACCGGGCCGATGTTGTCTATGGCTCCAGGTTCATTGGGGAAAGCCATCGCGTATTGTACTACTGGCACTATGTGGCGAACCGGTTTTTGACTACGTTGTCGAACATGTTCACCAATTTGAACCTCACGGACATGGAGACCTGTTACAAGGTTTTCCGCCGAGAGGTGCTGGCAGATATTCATCTCAAGTCCGACCGCTTTGGTTTCGAGCCTGAAATCACCGCCAAGGTGGCCAGGTCCCGCAATCCTGCGTGGCGCATCTACGAGATTCCCATCAGCTATTCCGGTCGCACCTACGAAGAGGGTAAGAAGATCGGCCTCCGCGACGCAATCAACGCACTCTACTGCATCGTGCGTTTTTGGTTGTTCGATTGAATTGCGGTCCCGGGCCTATTCACCGTGCTTGATTAGGCAGATGTGTAAGACAGATTTCCAAGCTGTCCGGTCAGGTTGGAAACCTGACCCACAGCCGGATCCCGCACCGTCAATCAGATGGCGCCGGGAGTCCCTCATTCTCAGGCCGACTGAGGAGGGCGACATTTTCTTCGTGTACTGAAATTGGCTTCGAGGAGTGGAACGAGAGGAGTGACCATGCGATCCTGCCTAACGGCACTCGTCTTGAGTGCCTGCATTACGCCGGCGCTCAGCGCTGCTGACCTCCGCAATTTCGAGGACGCTCCCCTTCACGCTATTCAGTTCGTGGATGGAAATGAAGGATGGGCGGTCGGAGACGAGGGAGTTGTCTGGCATAGCATGGATGGCGGTCAAAACTGGGAGCGTCAGTCGACCGGAGTGCGGGCCTCGCTGCGTTCGGTCCATTTCATCACCCCGTACATTGGATGGATCGCAGGCCGCGAGGAACTCCCTCATGGCACGGGGAGCGTGGGTGTCTTGCTGTACACCCAGGATGGCGGCATCCAATGGCGGCGCGTGGACACCGGAGCCTTGCCGGGCCTCAATCGCATCCGCTTCGTCGACAATCGCATGGGTTTTGTCGTCGGCGATGGCATCGAACAGTTTCCCACGGGTGTCTTTCGCACTCTGGATGGCGGGAGAACCTGGCAGCCAGTGTCCGGGCCGCGTTCGCCAAGCTGGCTTGCCGCGGATTTTCAGGACGGCCAGACTGGTGCCCTGGCTGGAGCGTGGAGCCGGCTGGCCGTTCTCCGGCAGGGGACACTTGCGAAGGCCGACATGGAAGACATTCTCGGCAGCCGGGCTATTCGGGATGTGCAGATCGTGGGCAATCGCGGAGTCGCGGTCGGGCAAGGTGGCCTGGTCTTTTTGAGCAGGCAGTCGGCTGGTGTAAAATGGGGCTACGCGAATCTTGCCTTGCCCGACGAAATTCGCGCCTGCTGGGACTTCCATGCCGTTTCTTGCGTCAAGGATGACATTTGGGTAGCAGGGCGGCCTGGCTCGGTTGTGCTGCATAGCGCGGACCAGGGGAAGACCTGGGACGTGTCGAAGACCGGACAGCCGCTGCCCCTTGACGGGCTCTTTTTCGCAAACGGCCAGCGTGGTTGGGCCGTCGGGGAATTTGGCACCATCTTGGCAACAACCGATGGCGGCAAGACCTGGCGAGTGCAGCGCCGGGGTGGGCAACGCGCCGCAATCATGTTCGTCCACGCACGTCCCGGGGGCCTGCCGGTCGACACCATCGCACAAATCGGTGGCGAGGACGGCTACCTGACCACCGGCATCCGCGTACTGGCCTCTGACCCCGCCTCGGCAGCGCTCGAACGCTCAACAGAGTCCTTGCGTTTTGCCGCCGCGGTCCGCAAGGCGGGTGGTGCAGCCGGTGAAATGTTGTGGCAGTTTCCCGTGCCTCAGCACTTGGCTCACGCCGGCAGGAACGAGCTGCTCGAGGCTTGGAATACGCTGCAAGGGGACCACGCGGCCGAGGAAATACTGCGTCAACTGGTCCTGGCCCTGCGGATATGGCGGCCCAGCGTTGTCATCACGGACAACCCGGATGCGCGCATGAGCGGTTGGCCGTCGGAGGCACTGCTTTGCGAGGCCCTCCATGAAGCGTTTACCCGAGCGGCTGACCCCAATGCCTTTCCTGAACAGTTGAAGCAACTCGGGCTGGAGCCCTGGTCCGTAGCCAAGCTCTACGGCCGCTGGCAGGACCACACGGGCGCGCAAGTAATGCTTGACGTCACAAAAATAAGCGACCGGCTGGAGGGCACCATCCGGGATTTCGCCACCCCCGCGGCCGGTTTGCTCTTTGACAGCCCCACAGCGCTGCCGACAGAGCGCTGTTACCATCTGCTTGAGAGCAGACTTCCCGGCGCCCTGGGCCACACCGACTTGATGCGGGGCGTGGAGATGAATCCGGGCAGCGCCGCCCGGCGCCAGCTGTCTGAAGCGCCGCCGTTGGCCAAGGAGGTTCAGGAAGGGCTTCGGACCATCCGCAACCTCCAGGCAATGGCAGAAACCCCGGCCGGCGAGTTAACCGACCCCAACCGGATGATGAGCCAACTTGGTCCGATGCTCTCGCGAATGCCTGAAGCCCAGGCAGCATCCACAGCCTTCGCGATTGCGAGCCAGTACGTACGCCTCGGTCAGTGGTCCGTCGCCAAGGAGATCTTCGCGTTCATGGTGAATCGTTACCCGACCAATCCGCTCTCAGCCGAAGCGTTTGCCTGGTTAATTCGGCATAACTCCAGCAGTGAAGCACGACGGCGCTATGAAATGGGGCAGTTCGTCGCGTTTAGCAAATCCACGATCCGCCAGGCCTCGCTCTTTTCCGCACCGGAGGAATCGCGCTCCCAGCAAGTCGGACTGCTGGCCAGTCTCGCGGAGACCCGGCAATGGTATCAGGGCTGCCTGGACTACGGCAAACGCCTGGGAGCGTTTGGGCCACATTATTCAGCGGATCCGTCGGTTCAATTTTGCTTGCAGGCCGCGAACCGGCGCTTGGGAGATTTTAACACGGCCCAAACATACTACACGCAATTTGTGACCGAGTCGCCCGAAGGACCCTGGCACGATGCCGCAGCGACGGAGCTTTGGCTCGTGAACCACGTTGGGAGACCCGCAAAGCCACTGGCATATTGTCCCCTGGCGCAGACTCGACCTCTTTTGGACGGCAATTTCGACGACGAGTGCTGGCAGAACGTGAATCCCATGAAGCTCAGCAATGCGGCTGGAGACACTCTGAAAGAGTATCCGACGGAGTTTCGTTTCACTTATGACAAAGACTTTCTCTATCTGGCGCTACGCTGCCGGCACCCGGTTGGTCGCTACGTTGCTCCAGTAAAACGACGGCCTGCCGATGCAGACCTGCGGCCTTACGACCGAGTCAGCATTCTGCTGGATCTCGACCGCGACTATTCGACTTATTTTCAGCTTCAGGTCGACCAGAGAGGTTGCGTGTGCGACGATTGTTGGGGCGACCGCACGTGGAATCCCCGCTGGTTTGTTGCGGTTCACAGCGACAAGGATTTCTGGCAGATTGAAGCGGCCATCCCGATCGTTGAACTTACGGGAGAGACCGTCATGGCGGGCAGAGCCTGGGCGTGTAACGTCGTCCGGGTGATTCCAGGGCGGGGCGTTCAGGCCTGGTCGTTACCGGCAGACGTGCAGCCACGACCGGAAGGCATGGGCGTGTTGACCTTCCTGGACGAGCTAGCATCATCGCACCGGGAGGACCTGCAAAAGACGAGAGGGCTCCGCAAGTAGATCTATCAGGATGCCAAGGCGAGCGGCAGGTAATAGTCTCCCCTCGCCCCCGCTTCGGGGGAGAGGGGCTGGGGGTGGACTGATGAAAGCCTCGGCACTGCTTTCATCCTGTTTCTGTTGCGCTGGTGGTAAAGGCCAGCTTGCGTTTGGCGAACAATGTCGTGCCGAGGTTTTCGCGGCACCACTCCGACACGGCTTTGGTGCGACTGTG
>DATGZX010000374.1:0-10737 GCA_035296965.1 Gemmataceae bacterium | reverse complement strand
GTTAAGCCTGCTCAAGCGGAATCCGGCCAAAACGAGCATCGCACGGAAACGCAAGGCGGCTGCCTTGGACACGGGTTTTCTCGAGGAAACCTTGGCTGGGGCACGAAACCTAGAGAAAGTTTGATGCGTTCGCCCTGGGGTAGACTCGCACCCAGCCGCCCATTTCTTCCTGATGGATATCGAATTTGCCCGAACCATTCCCTACAGGTCGCGATTTCATCGCTTTACCTCTGCGTTCTCGCTGGGCGAGAGTTTCCAGATCGGGCGAGCTGAAGAAGCTTGCGAATTTGCTTGCCATGAAGGAAACGATCACCCACCGGCAGCCATGTGGAGATCGCTTTCACTACATTTCAGGCGATTCGAATTATGTGGGCACGTCCGGCTGCACTGGCAGCAGCAAGGCCAAGCTATTAACCAGAACAAAGAGGGCATCGAACTCCGAAGGGCTTCGGGTTCAGTTATCAGTGTAGGAATTGCCGGGGAACTGAGCGATGCTGCATTGACGCAGTTCCTTTGACGCAGCCGCCAGCAGACATGATCTGTCCGCGAGTATCGTAACCATAATGACGATGCGGCAGCAAGTTCGTACGCTCTATTGCAGAGTGTAAGGGGACGATAAGCTCTAAATTCAGCGAAGCCCTCCGCTTTTCAATCTGAAGCACCCAAGCCTGATAAATTGCCGAAATAGTTCTTGACAGTCACTAGTTGCCAAATCAAAAATGGTTAACATTACGATTGCCCAGTTGAGCACCTCAGACGTTCTGCCGCGCCCAATTGAGCATTGCGCTAGAGCCCGCACTTCCTCGTGGATAGTTTGCAACGGTTCAAAAAGGTCCGCCTAGAGTCATTGGCGATTTTCTCTTAGCGGATATGACTCTCGGGCGCCATTGGAATAACGCTCGCTTCCGAGAACCCTCTTGGGAGCAGTCGGAAGTCGACGCACCCGATAGAACACTGCTTCCACGATTGGCAGATGCTAGAAAGAGCCGGCATTTCATGACGGCCAGACACAAGAAATCCAAGCGCAAAATGAAACCCGAACCGGTCGCTTTTAACGGAATACCTACGGAAGCAAGCCTGTGCATCGACTATTTGCGGGCCTGCAAACTGGCAGAGCAAAATCGGAGCGAAGAGGCGCAGAGCTTATACGGCCACCTGGCCAAAGCAACCACGGACCTGGCGCTGAGAGCATTGATTGAGAATGATCTGGCGGCGCTGGCAGCATGTAGCGGAGACCTCGCGTTGGCGCGGATTGGGTTTCAGTCGGCGTTGGCATTCGATGGCGTTTGCGCAACGGCCTTGGCGAATCTCGCCATGCTTGATGAAGACCTTGCAAGCGTCCAGGCCGATGAGGTTTCTTCGCACGCACCAGTCGCTCCAACGGGGCCTCCTCCAGGAGCGACGCGGGTCGCCCTAGTCAGCTTTCTTTTTAATTGGCCGTCGACCGGCGGCGGGAACGTTCATACCTACGAGCTGGCTCAGTTTTTGGGGCGCGCCGGCTATGAGGTTAAGCATTTTTACGTCCGCTTTCCGCCCTGGGAGATCGGCAACGTGCCGACGCCTGTGCCTTATCCCAGCCAGGCCCTGGTATTTGATGAGGATGGCTGGACCGCCGTGGGCATCCAGAACCGGTTCCGCGCGGCGGTCGATGTTTTCGGGCCAGATCACGTCATCATCACAGATTCCTGGAATATTAAGCCGCTGTTGGCGGAAGCGTTAAACCATTACCCGTACATTCTGCGTTTCCAGGCACTGGAATGCCTCTGCCCGCTGAATAACGTGCGCCTTCTGTTTGAGGAAGACACGGGCTTTCGCCAATGCCCGTTGCACCAGTTCGCCAACCCCAACGAGTGTGGCGCCTGCGTTCACGAACGGGGCCACCAGTCGGGGAGCTTGCATCAAGCGGAACGGGCCCTGAGCGGTGTCGGCTCGCAGAAGTACTACGACTGCCTCCTGAGCGCAGTTCGCGGAGCTGAGGCGGCCCTGGTGGTGAACCCATTGATGGAGGCGATGCTGAGCCCGTATACGAAGCATGTGCGCGTTGCCACGGCTGGAATGGACGCGGCGCGCTTCCCCTGGCCTTGGCCGGCGGACGGCGAGGAGCGTTCGTCCGGGAAAGCCGGTCTCTTGTTTGCGGGGCTGGTAGAGGAGTCGATCAAGGGGTTTGGCGTCCTGCACAAGGCCTGCGCGTTGCTCTGGCGGCGCCGGCAGGATTTCGAATTGGTGGCAACCGGCGATCCGCCTGGGCAAGTGGACGAGTTCACGCGCTTCGTGGGCTGGCAGACGCAGGAGGAACTACCGCGCTACCTGCGAGCGTCGGCCATGCTGGTGATGCCTACGATTGCCCAGGAAGCGCTCGGCCGCACGGCAGTCGAGGCGATGGCAGCCGGCCGGCCAGTCGTCGCCAGCCGGCTTGGCGGTCTTTCCTTCACCGTGGCCGACGGGGCAACCGGCCTGCTTTGCGAGCCGGGGGACCCCGAGGATTTGGCCCGCAAGATCGAACGACTCCTGGACGATCCCGCGCTGCGGGAGCAGATGGGGCAAGCCGGCCGGCGGCGGTTCGAAGAGCACTATGCCTGGCCGGTTATTATCGAGCGCCATTACCGGCCGATCCTTGGCGAGCCGGTGCGGAGTTCGAGGAAGGCATCTACTCATAGCAGGGGCCGGTGATGAAGATCTACGGCCTGCTGATCACGAAAGATGACGAAGCCATTTTTGCGGAGTGGTGTCGCGAGCAGCTCCGGCTCTATGACGCCGTTATTTGCCTGGATGGGTCGCAATCCGATGCCACAGCTCGTATCGCCGGCGCTTTTGCTGAGCGGCTTGTCTACGTCCATGAACGCGAAGCCGGCGTCGTGCAGAAAACGGATCATGGGCTGCGGCGCGTGGTGCACCGGGAAATAGTTCGACGCTTCGGCGTCGATAATTGGGTCATGTGCTGCCACGCCGACGAGTTCTGCTACCACGACCCTCGTAAGATCGCCCAGGAAGCGGTGCGAAATGGCTACGATCAGGTCTCATGGTACAGCCTCCATTTCTATCCGCATCCCAGTGAGCTGGCTGACTGGCAGCAACGTGTGAGCCTCCCATTGCGCCAACGCATTCGCCATTACCACTGGAACTACAGCGGTACCGGATTGCCTTGGCGCGAAGATCGGCTCTATCGCAATGGGGCAAGCGTTTCCTGGGATGAGACGACGCATGGCTCGGTGCATCCGCACGGGACCCGTTCCCTTGCGCCCTTCCATCCCATCCTGTTGCATTACAAGGTCTTCACGACCGACCTGAACTGGTACCAAGCGAATGGAACGCACACGCTATATCGAAGCCACTGGGCAGAGAACCAGCACCGTACGGGATTGCCTTTTCGGGTGGAGCGCCCGGAAGACCTATTCGTCGCATCGATTCCCAAGTATGGCTGCTGTGACCGGCTGGAAGACCGAATCGAACAACCCTGGAATATGGGTGAACAATACCGGCCGGAGCGAAGGAGGGCCTTGAAGCCTTTGCGGCCCGAATGAAGCCTGCAAGTTTCGGAGCCGTGAGCAGGAGAGTTCGCCAATTCTGCATTCTTCGTTGGGCTGCAGCTTAAGGAATAGTTGATGGATGCTTTGGTTCAAATCGTGGGACCGACGGACAACTGGGTCCTGGAGCGCCTGGCCAGGAAGCTTGCCGCCAAGATTCCTTATTCGGAGTTTGTTCCGTGGAAACCTCGGCCCACAGGTTCTGCCCAAATCGTTTATTACATGAACTATGCGCTTCTCGCAGGGCCGAGCGGTCTCGTGGACATCGCGTTTTTCACGCATCTTGACGAGAGCCAGCAGTTTCTTGAGCGCGCTGGCCAGGTGGATTGTTGCGTCTGCATGGCCAAAATCTATGCCGACTGGCTGACGGCGCAGGGGGTCGAAAATGTTGCGCATATCCCTATGGGCTTTGATTACTACCAGTACCGGCCACGGCTCGTACTTGGGGTCATCGGCCGGTTGGACCACCCGCGCAAGGGCAAACATCTGGTCGAGGCGATTGGGCGGCTGTCTTTCCTCGAAATCGTGGTAACCGACGGGCGGGTTCCCGAAGCGCAGCTTCGTGACGTCTATCAGCGCATCGATTATGTGCTCATTCCGGCCACGGTCGAGGGCGGCCCTCTGTGCCTTCTGGAGGGGCTCGCCATGGGCAAGCCGGTCATCGCCCCAGAAACCGTTGGCATGGTGCCGGAGTTTCCCGAGAATCCCGCGATCCTCCGCTATCCCGCAGGGGACATAGAGGCACTGACGAGGCTGGTGACTGCCTGTCACGAAGCCAAGTCAAAAAGCAACGAACTTGTGCGAGAGCGCACGTGGGACCGGTGGGCTCAGGATCACCACGAACTCTTCGTCCGCCTCTGTCGGGCACGAAGCATATCGATCCCTGCGCCTTCGGAGAGATTTCGGTTCGGCATGATGGCGGAGCTGGAGATCCCAAAGGAGGCCGACCTGGATGCTTTGGAGGCAGTGGTCGATCAAGCTGCCCAGCATCTTTATTTCGGGAAGGACTCCCTGGCTCGATCGGTGTTGGAAGAAGCACTATCTCGTTTTCCATGTCTCGAGAGACTCCTCCCGACTGGTCACAGAGATCGTAAGCCTGAAACAAGGCACGCACGGGCACTGCGCTGAAGCTTTTCCCCAGTGAGATCGGCATGAAAAAGCTGAGCCTGATCGTGGCTGTCCTGGAATCGTACGAAGTCGTACGCAGGCAGCTATTGCACCTGGAGCATGTGCTCACGCCCGAATGCGAATTGATCCTGGTCGATGACGGCAGCACACCTTCCCTGGAAGAAACCTGCGCCTCGGTCAACAAGACGTTCGATTTCACGTTGCACTGCACGCATGATCGCCGGCCATGGACGCAGCCCCGGGCTCGCAACATTGGTGCGACACTGGCCCAGGCGCCGAAACTGTTGTTCTTTGATATCGATCATATCGTCACGGCGGACATTTTGAATGTCGCCTTGGAATTCGCCGGCGACCAGCTCTTTTGGACGCGCCGTCCTGGCATACTGAATGAAGGAGGAGCGATTGTTACCGAGCGGCAGGTGTTGTTGGAGCACGGCCTGAAAGACGATACCCCGAGCGTGCATTGTAACTCCTATGTGATCCGCAAGCAGCTCTTCGAACGTTTAGGCGGCTACAAGGAGCGCTTCTGCGGCCGCTATGGCGGCGACGACATTGATTTCAAGACCCGGTACGAGCGTCTGGTAAAGGATGGCTTGGCTAAGCCCTCCAAAGTGCGGGGGGAGGGATACTTTTACCCCGACCCGGCTCACGTGCCGGAGCTGTTTCATTCGTTGAGAAGAATCACGCACAAATCCCGATAGACACAGATCTCCATCGAGGAAATTTGGCCCGATTGTCCTGGCGATGAGGTGCCCTATGTCTCTGCTGAGCGTCGCGATCATCTTCGACAACCAAGTGCGACCCGATACCACGGGCGGCTATTGCCTGCGGGCGCTGCAAAAACTGGTGACGGTCAAGCATTTTCTGCCATCGGAGCTGAATCAGGTTCCGAGGCAAGGCTTTGACCTCTATCTGAATATCGACGACGGCCTTGAGTACAGGCTGCCCACGGATCTGCGTCCTTGCGCCTGGTGGGCCATCGACACGCATCTGAATCCGGACTGGTGCCTGGGCCGGGCGCGCGACTTTGACTTCATATTCACTGCCCAGCGCGACGGCGCCGACCAGATGCAGGATGTCGGGATCGAGACGGCTTGCTGGCTGCCCCTGGCCTGCGACCCGGAAATTCATCGCAAGCACGACGTGCCTAAGACGTTGGATTTCTGCTTCGTCGGTCATGTCTTCCCAGGCCCGCGCGCAGAGCTGTTGGATCTGCTCCAGCGACGCTTTCGCAACCACTTTGTGGGCCAGCGGTTCTTCGAGGAGATGGCAAGAACCTATTCGGCCTCGCGGATCGTCTTCAACCGCAGCATTCGCAACGACATCAATATGCGAGTGTTTGAGGCATTGGCCTGCGGCTCGCTCCTCCTGACCAACGACCTGGAGGATAATGGCCAGGGCGACATGTTCCGCGACGGCACGCATCTGGCGACCTACCGGGACGCGCACGAGTTGATGGACAAAGTGGGTTTCTACCTGGCCCGAGAGACGGTTCGCGAGCAGATCGCGGCGCGCGGCCGTGAGGAAGTGCTCGCCAAGGATACCTACCGCCACCGCATCGAGCTGCTCCTGCGGGAGGTTGCGCGGGGGCTTGCCAAGGGGAAACCAGTGCCGCTTGATCAAAAGATGCCGTTCGGCAATGCTTCGTCTGAGAAAGAGACGACAGAACAGCCTTCGGCGGCAGGCGATCATCCTGCGGCGCAATCCACTCCCGGTCCCTCAGAGGGCGGTGGGGCGCAAGCCCCGTCAGCACCCGGCGCGGTGACGGACATTCTCGACCTTATCCCTCGCTTCGCGGGCAAGATCCTAGAAATTGCTCACGGGAACAGCGGCCACCGCGAGGCCATTCAAAAGCGTCAAGCTGGAGAAGTGACTCAGATCGAGATTCTCGAATCTCCGGTTCCAGGAGCGCGCAGCCGATTCGAGCAGGTCGTGGTTGCCGATGGAAAGATGATGAATGGCAACCTAACTGCCAGTGCCTTTGATGCCATTGTCTGTGATGGAGTCTTGGAAGGCCTGCGTGATCCAGCAGGACTACTCAGGAAGGCCCGAGGCTGGTTGAACCCGGACGGTCAGCTGGTCGCAAAGATTGCGAATGTGCGGCATCACAACGTCGTCCGTGCGCTCTTGGCTGGACACTGGCCCTTCCCGGCAATCGAGGCTCTCGGCGGTGACTCGTTGCGTTTTTACACGCGCCGGGAAGCGGAGAAACTCTTCTATCGGGCTGGCTTTGCTGTGCAGGACATCTACTTGATTCCTTCCGGCGATGACCAAGACAACCTGAAGCGAGCCGAGAGCGGGGAAGTACGCATCGGCCCGTTGCAAGTCACAGGGCTGCCGCCCGAAGAGGCGCAAGAGTGCTGCGCCATCCAGTATCTGATGCGGGCGGTTCCCGTCCCATTCGAGGATTACGGTCTTACTTCGATCATCATCTTGGCCCATGACCAACTGGCCTACACCCGGCTGTGCATCGACAGCATTCGCCATTACACGGACGAGCCTTACGAGCTGATCTTGGTGGACAACGGCTCCACCGACGGGACGGCGGAGTATTTCCGGTCGCTCAAGGGCGCCAAGGTCATCAGCAATCCCGATAATCGGGGATTCCCGGCGGCGGTCAATCAAGGAATCCAAATAGCGTCGGGCCGCCAAATCCTGCTCCTGAACAACGATACTCTGCTCACCACCGGCTGGCTCCGGCGTCTGCTGCGCGCTCTTCATAGCGATGCAAAGATCGGACTGGTGGGGCCCTGCTCAAACTTTGTCGGCAGCGAGCAGCAGGTTTCAGTCACTTACCAGGATCTGATCGGTCTGGACGGCTTCGCCTGGGACTGGGGGAAAGCGAACAACCAGGGCCTCAGCGAAACGAATCGCCTGATCGGCTTCTGCCTTCTCATCCGGCGTGAAGTGATCGACACCATTGGTCTCTTCGACGAGCAATTTGGCGTCGGCAGCTATGAAGATGACGATTACTGCAGGCGCGCCGCCCAAGCCGGCTTCAAGGCAATGATCGCCCAGGATGCCTTCGTGCACCATTTCGGTGGTCGGACATTTGTCGGTGCGGGCGTCGACTTCCGGGAATTGATGCAGCGTAACGAGCGGCTTTATCGGGACAAGTGGATGACAACTGCGCCGGCGCAGCAATCGAAACCTCCAGCCGCTCAGTCCGTGAGGAAACCGTATTCCCGTGCCTTTAGGATTCGGGCGCCTCCCGGAGGAGGCTTATTACTCGAGCGGGAGCGCGTACAGGTCTCACTTTGCATGATTGTTCGAGACAATGCGCGCACAATCGAAGCTTGCCTTACCAGCATCAAGCCCTGGGTGGACGAGATGGTCGTTGTCGACACTGGTTCCAAAGACGAGACGCCCGCCATTGCCAAGCGGCTGGGTGCACGGGTCTATGATTTTCCCTGGTGCGATAGTTTTGCCGCGGCCCGCAATGAGTCGATTCGCCACGCGCGGGGTGAATGGATCTTTTGGATGGACTCCGATGATACGATGGATGCCGATAACGGGCGTAAACTTCGCGATTTGATGCAGCAGCCCGTGGACCCGTCTATCTACGGCTTCATCATGCAAGTGCATTGCCCCGGAGCGGGAGAGGACGGCGAGACCGACGTAACAGTAGTCGACCACGTAAAGCTCTTCCGAAACTTGCCGGAGCTTCGATTCGAGCGGCGAATACACGAGCAAGTGTTGCGCCCGATCCGGCACGCAGGTGGCGAAGTGGTTGCAACGGACATCTTCGTCGTCCATTCCGGCTATGACCATAGCCCGGAAGGCCAGGAGCGAAAAAAGATTCGCGATTTGCACCTTCTTGAACTGGAACTGGCGGACAACCCCAATGAGCCTTTCACGCTCTTCAATTTGGGAATGACCTACGCGGACCTCAAGCAGTTCCCCGAAGCCATGAGTTTTCTGCGTCGGTCGATCGCGGTTTCCGGTCCGGAGGAGTCGCATCTTCGCAAGGCTTACGCATTGCTAGTCTATACAGCTAGTCAGTTAGGGAACCAGGCCGCGGCACGCGAAGCATGCGAAGAGGGTCTCAGCCGATTCCCCAGCGACCTGGAGTTGCGCTTTCGCAAGGCCCTGCTGCTACAGGAATCCGGTCGTTTGCAAGAAGCGGCAGAACGGTATGAGGATGTCCTTCGGGGGAGCGACGAGCGTTATTTGAGCAGCATGGATCGGGGTATCTCTGGATTCAAGACACGGCAGAACCTGGCAGTCGTTTACGAAGACATGGGGAATCTGGCCAGAGCGGAAGAAGAGTGGCGAAAGGTGACGAATGATATGCCGCGCTATCGGGCCGGCTGGCAGGGCCTGGGCGAGACTCTTTTGAAGCAGGAGAAACTGGACGGGGCATTCGAGCTTGCTCAGCGGCTCCAAGAGGAGCCGCATTTGCGGGGCGAGGGTCTCGTTCTTCTCGGCCAGGTACTTGCTCGCCGCGGCGATCTTGCTGGAGCCAGAAGCACCTTGGATCAAGCCGGTAGGGAGTTCCCAAACGCCGTGGGCGTCCGGCAGGCACGATCTCGTTTCCTGTTTGAGCATGGTCCAGAGCGGGAAGCGGAAGGTGCATTGAAGAAGCTTGCGGAACTTACTCCGCACGATGGCGCTGTCCACCACAATCTCGGAGCCCTCTACCAGCGAACGGGGCGCCCAAGCTTGGCATTGGAGGCCTACGGGCGGTCCCTTCAGGAGCGGCCAGATTCTCCAGGCACCTATCTGCAGTTGGGCCATGTTCTCCAGGGGGTAGGAAAGGAGAGGGAAGCAAATGATGCTTGGAAGCGCTATCAGGAACTGCTGCCGGCTGCGGACAGGCCCTCGGCACTGGCAAGGAATTTAAACGACTTGGACGGAACCCGGCCTAAGATCGTGGCAAGAGCAAAGGATTCTCCGAGCGTGCGAGTCCAGACGGTTCGACTTCGCGGCCGCACTATCAGTGTGCCCTTTCATACACGTGGCCCGGTCGACGAATCCATCTTGGAAGATGTTTGCGGCCGCGACGCTTACGGGATAGCGGACATTGAGGAGGCCCCTCGCACTGTAGTGGACATAGGGGCCCATATCGGCGCTTTTTCTTTGATGGCCAGTGAAGCGTGGCCGGAAGCGCGAATTATTGCTTGCGAGGCAGATCCAGACAATTACGCTCTCTTGCAGAAGAATGTATCGAGCCATCCTCGGATTGAGACGGTCGAAGCAGCAATCGTGGCAGAGGACACTCAGGAAGTTTCCTTCAATCGCGTCATCGACAAAGCTCGTGGAAACAGTGGAGGAGGCAGCTGTTGCCGGCCTGAGCCGGGCAGCATTCCGATCCGGATTCGCGCCCTTGAAGTAGTCAAGCTGTGGAGATCGAAGCGGCTCGCCAGCTGCGACCTGTTGAAACTTGACTGCGAAGGAGCTGAGGTGGCAATATTGCAAGCTCTCGTTTCTGCAGGCCTGCTAGAAAGTGTAAAGCACATCTTGGGTGAATGGCATGCACAGGACAATCGGGAAGAGAGCCGGCGCGTAGTGAAGCATGAATTAAATGAAATCCTGCGCCGCTCTCACGACGTCGTGTTCCTTCCGCACAAGCAGGGACGAGAGGGGCATTTCTCAGCACGGGTATTATCCAAGGCGCCTCGGCTAGTCATAGCTGGTCCGACGTAATTGGCAGGCAACCGTCGGCTTCAATAGTTGGCAAGACGATCTCAGAGTTATCCATGCCGCCGTGAGCTTGCCACAAAGATGCGCACTCGCGGATTCTCTCGCCCTCACGACAATTGGCCAATTCGCCGGATGTGGATCTTCGCTCCATCAGTGTCGACTTATTAAAAGTTTCGGGAAGTGCAGTTTCTAATTTGACAAGCAATAGCAGGCTTGACCATGATAAGGTAATCAAGAAGGTGCCCAGCTTGAGCATGCCGAAAGTTTGCCAAAGAGCCAACTGAGCACATCACGGTGCGGCCTGTCGCGCCCGAGTGAGCAACCCGCAAAAGACCGAAGGGTTCGTTCCGAGACGATTCTGTTTTGGAGTGTATCCACATGCCCCCTCCTCCCATACCTCTCGTAGGTTCGGATGCATTTCCGCCGAGTCCAGCCTGCCCAG
>DATGZX010000373.1:0-21863 GCA_035296965.1 Gemmataceae bacterium | reverse complement strand
GTTAAGCCTGCTCAAGCGGAATCCGGCCAAAACGAGCATCGCACGGAAACGCAAGGCGGCTGCCTTGGACACGGGTTTTCTCGAGGAAACCTTGGCTGGGGCACGAAACCTAGAGAAAGTTTGATGCGTTCGCCCTGTCTTGCACGGAAATAGCCCCTGGACGACCGCTGTGCTTTTCCGCCACACGCGATCCGCAAGTGCAAAAGCAGTGTTCGAACCAGCAAGGGCAGAATCAGCCGACGCAACTAGGAATTTAAAAATTAAGTTTCTAGACATGCGGGCAGTACCGTCCCGCTGGGTCCCGAGAGTCGACACATCCATGAAACTAACGAGGGCGCTAGTAGTTGTCAAACCAATTCCCTGAACTCGCTATTGAATCAAGAGGATGCCGGTTGGTCGGCGAGACGGGAGAGCCAGGGGCAGAGACCAGCTCCTTGCCCCGATGTGGGCAGAGCGCGTAGCTGAGAACCCGTACGGGCGGGTCCTCTCCGGGTCGCTCCTTATAGTTCGTACTGACGATTGCGGACTGGTTTGGACTTGCAGCAACATCCACTCTCGTCCCCGACGGTTGTGGAAGAAATTATGCTCCGGATTCTGTTGTCCTGCCTGGTTCTGGGAGTCGAAAGGAAAAGGTGTCAGGACCCTTTTCCGGAAACTTCTCCTGCCAGAATCCCCGGTGGCCGTTGTTCGGCGGACCGCCTGAAACGGTGGCTAACGGTGCTGGTGCGGTGCAGCTGGCGCCGATGCGTTTGGCGGATGGGCGCTGATGGCCGTTGTTCGGCGGACCGTCTGAAACGGTGGCTAACGGTGCTGGTAGGGTGCAGCTGGCGCCGTTGCGCTTGGCGGATTGGGGATGACGGCCGTTGTTCGACGGACCGTCTGAAACGGTGGCTAACGGTACGGTGCAGCTGGCGCCGTTGCGCTTGGCGGATGGGCGCTGACGGCCGTTGTTCGGCGGACCGTCTGAAATGCTACTCATACAGAATTAGACGTGGCTCGCGGCCAAACGATACTTTAGCCGCGCAGCTGGTAATAAGCAGAAACGAGTGTTATGGTGAAGCCAATCTGGGGCTCACTTTCATCCCTCGAGACCAGGAGCCTCTTACGCCGAGCGCGCGATGACCGACCTCCGAGTTAACCTTCAAGAGCGCAGCTATGACATAGCGGTGACGACCGCCGATGTGAGTGGCGTGGGGCCTTTTGCACGACAGCGGGCTCGCGGCGGCTCTGCTTTCGTGGTCACGGACGAAAATGTGGCTGCCCAGGCGCGCGAGGCTGTCGCCGCTTTGGCCGCCGTCGGATTCCGCACCACCCTCAAGGTTTTGCCGCCGGGAGAGTCACAGAAGTCGCTCTCGACGGCTTCGGTGCTATACGATGCGCTCGCCGATCTGCGAGCGGACCGCCACACTCTGATCGTGGCCGTCGGCGGCGGAGTCGTTGGAGATGTCGCAGGGTTCGTGGCGGCAACTTATGCTCGCGGTCTGCCGCTGTTGATGGTGCCCACCACGCTGCTCGCCATGGTCGACAGCTCGGTTGGCGGCAAGGTTGGCATCAACCATCCCAAAGGGAAGAACTTAATTGGGGCCTTCCATCAGCCGGTCGGCGTTTGGATCGATACGGATGCACTGTCCACACTTCCAGATCGCGAATATCGCAGCGGACTTGCCGAGGTCGTGAAGTACGGTGTTATTCTCGATGCGGCTCTTTTTGCTTATCTGGAGACCAACGTCGAGGCAATTCTCCAGCGTGCCCCGGAGGCAGTACAGCATGTCGTCGAGCGCTGCTGCCGGCTTAAAGCCGACATTGTCGAACAGGATGAACGCGAGGAGACGGGGCAGCGCGCGCTCCTCAACTATGGCCACACCTTTGCTCATGCCTTTGAAACGGTCGGTGGCTACGGCGCCTGGCTGCATGGTGAAGCAGTTGCCGCGGGGATGATCTGTGCCAGCCGGCTAGCCGAGCGGCAAGGGCTGATGCCACGCGATTTGACCGAACGCCAGCAAGACCTTCTGGCCAGGTTTGCATTACCCACCAAGCCGCTGCGCTGGCCAGTGGAGCAACTCCTGGAGGTCATGCGCAGGGACAAGAAAGCCCGCGACGGCTCTTTGCGTTTTGTTCTTCCTCGTCGTCTTGGTGAGGCAGCTCTGACAGATACTGTTTCGGAGACCGAGGTTCGCCGCGCTCTGGAAGACACTCTCTCCTGAAAGTTCAATCCTGCCATGGCTCAAGCGCTCGCTCCCGAAGTACAGGATCTTTTGACCTTGCATCTGGTACCGGGTTTGGGGCCGCGTCTGACGGCTGCTCTTCTCGATCGTTTCGGTTCGGCCAAGACCGTATTGCAGGCGTCGCCGGCCGAACTTCAGGAGGTGCCGCACCTTGGAGCCAAGCTGGCTCATAGTATCCACGAGGCGATGCGTAGCGCCAACCCGGCCGCGGAATTGGAACTGATGGAGCATCTGGGAGTGCGCCTGCTTGTGCACGGTACGGCCGATTATCCCGAGTCTCTCGCGAACATCGCCAGTCCTCCGCATCTCCTCTATGTCCGTGGGGAAATTCAGGCAAAGGATCGAAATGCGGTAGCCATCGTGGGTTCGCGCCATTGCACGGCATACGGAAAGCGGATTTCCGAACGCCTGGCGAGCGAGCTCACCCGGGCGGGATACACGATTGTATCGGGTCTGGCACGCGGCATTGATGGGATTGCACATCGGGCGGCTCTTCAATCCGGTGGACGGACGCTGGCCGTATTGGCCGGGGGCTTATCAAAAACCTATCCTCCCGAGCATGCTGGTCTGGCGGATGAAGTAGCAGCCGGAGGTGCTTTGATTTCCGAAGCTGCTATGCGCATGGAACCGATGGCGGGTATGTTTCCAGCCCGCAACCGGCTCATTAGCGGTTTGTCACGCGCGGTCCTGGTGATCGAGGCTGCCGAGAAGAGCGGCGCTTTGATCACGGCGAGCCATGCTGCGGAGCAGGGACGAACGGTCTTCGCGGTCCCTGGCCCGCTCGATAGCCCAGCGAGCGCCGGCACGCACGAACTCCTCCGCAAAGGGGCAGTGCTCATCCGCGGCGTGGACGATATCCTCGAAGAACTGGAAGGCGTGAAGGCGAAAGGTTCTCGCGTGCGTTTCGAGCCACCCCCGCAAGTGGATGAACTGCAGAGGCAAATCTGGGAATTCCTTCAAGAACGCCCGCGGCATATCGACGAAATCGCCCAGGGATTGCGCCTCCCTGTGCCTCAGATCAGCGCTGCCTTGCTGATGCTGGAAATGAAAAAAGGGGTTCGACGGCTGCCAGGCAATCACTATGAGCGGTGCTAAAACAAAGATCGGTGCCAGCTGCGCGGCTCTCGCTCCCGGAAAATGTCTGAAAAAACATTTGCTGGGCTGCAGAATCGAGCCTATCATGACCTGGTTGGCTTTTGGAAGGAACTCAACAACTCGCAGATAAGGAACAAGGACGTGACGCCAACTAATTCCCCAGAGCAACGACGCAGTGCTCGCAATGGCAGTGTTCCAGCCTATACCGGCTCGCGAGACCGGGGCGGATTGCCTCGATAGCCGGACGACGACGGTTTTCTCAATGGAAGGAGTATGGACCGATGCCGATTTCTCCTCTCGCACAAATCCGGGCTGACCAGGCACTGCGCCAGTGCCCCATCCCAGCTTTGCGGCGCTTGCACATCGAAGAGAGCGAATGCGAAATTGTGCTCTCGGGTTCGGTACCGAGCTACTATCTGAAGCAGCTGGCTCAGGAGACGATCATGCCCGTCCTGGGAGCGCGCCAGCTCAAGAATCGCGTGTTGGTCGTCCGGTCTTGAGTCAATAGCTTGGCGCGGGCTGTGGCACCTCACCGAGGTCATGTGCCAGATGCATATGGCCGAGCGCGCGCAGAGACCAGTTTTCAAAAAAAGAAAAACGATCCAACGCTCGGTGACGAACTCTGTCTTCCGAGGTTGCTTGGATTAATAACTATTCTCCGTCAGATCACTCTGCCTACTGATGTCCCGCCCTCATCGAAGCAATCCAAAAACGCCTTGCAGCTGGCATTTCATTCGCTGCAACGTACGGAAAAACGCGATACCAATCTCGCTACGAGTGTGAAAACAATGCCTCTAGCCGCGTCCCTTGCCTCGGGCTGGAGAGTGCGAGCCCTCCTCTTTCTTCTCGTCTTGCAAGACTGCCGCTGTCAATTATAAGATGCATCTAAATAATGGCTTATGTCGTGAGGGGAAGCCTCTGACCGCATTATCGAATAACGAAGATGGACACATCTTTTTGGCGCGGTCTCTGCATTAGCGGTACTCATGCAGGCGTCCTGCGAATTCTGGGAAGCCGATTCGCTCTTGATTCGGGGGTCGGGTCGGGTATAGTTGTGGTGAGATATGGGTGAGAGTGGGTGTAGGTGGGAATCTACACTCCAAGCAGTGTCTCAGGGTGCCGGCAAGAAACACAGCAAGGCAGCCCGAACGCGATTTAGGCCCTGGCAATGCTGCTTACCGGTTCCCACAGCCGTTCGCTCGACGAAAAGAACCGACTGACGTTGCCCAAGCGGGTTCGTGAGCAGCTGGGCGACCCGGAAACCTTGTTCGTGACGCCCGGCCCGGACCAATGCTTGTGGCTGTACACGCAGGCAGGCCTTGAGCAATTGGCCGCGAAGCTTGATCAATCGCCCGCGACCGACGCCGAGGCCCGCGTTTTTCGACGGCTGTACTTTGCTCAGACTGAAGCCGTCGATGTGGATCGAGCGGGCAGGATCTTGATTGCGGAGCGCTTGAGCCAGTTTGCCCTCTTGCAGCACGAGGTGGTCCTGATCGGCGTCCGCGACCATCTCGAGCTTTGGGATGCGGGACGCTGGCAGCAGTACCTGACCGAGAATAGCCAACGTTTCGATGCGGTTGCCGAACGGGCATTTCAAAAATGACGCCTTTGCCGGATGTGCGGCCAGCTTTGACCGTAATCCTGGTATCGGCACGAGAGCAAGGAAACTTGAAAGAGTTTCCGACACCGACGAGGGGCTGATTGAAGGTCGTGCGGCATGAGCAGATGCCGTCCGTCCGTGCAAAAGCCGTGCTGCTTCTCCCCCGAATCAGTCAGGCTTGGCCGATGGCCCCTTCGCCTTTTCCCCGGGTCTCCTTGCCGTCCCCGCGGCAAGGAGACTATTTCAAAACAATGGGCAGCTGAAGCTTTGATCCCGGCAGTCCAGGCGGTCAAATTCCTGTCGGCACATACTGACCGGAACGGAACGAAGAACAGAGAAGAGCACCACGTCGATCTCTTCGCACTCATGGAACTTGGTGGCAGATGAGCCCCCAGCCCTCCAGTGCGGCGCCACGCCATGTACCGGTGCTGCCCGCAGAGGTGCTGGATGCTCTAGCGCCCGCCCCAGGACAGACCATTGTCGATGCCACGGTCGGCGCCGGCGGGCATGCCCGGCTAATCGCCGAGCGCCTTGGGCCCACGGGCAGGCTGATCGGTCTGGACCAGGACGCGAGCATGCTCGACCTGGCACGAGCACGGTTGGCCGGTCTTCCCGTCACCTTGGTCCAGTCGAACTTCGATGAACTGGCCACCGAGCTGAAAAGATTGGGAATCGAGAAGGTTGACGGCATCCTGGCCGACCTGGGTGTGTGCTCCGATCAAATGGATGCGCCGGACCGTGGCTTCAGTTTTCAGCAGCCTGGCCCACTTGATATGCGCATGGATGCGACCCTGGGAGAGCCGGCGAGCAGTTTGCTGGCACGATTGAGTGAGCGCGAGTTGGCCGATGTGTTTTGGCAATATGGCGAAGAGCGATTCAGCAGGCGAATCGCGCGCAGAATTGTCGACACGCGCCGCCTGGAGCCGCTGGCGACAACCGACCAACTCGCGGACCTTGTGCGCCGCTGCGTGCCCTGGCCCAAGGGCCGCCGCCCGGCCATCGACCCCGCAACCCGCGTTTTCCAGGCTTTGAGGATCGCAGTGAACGATGAGTTGGGAGCACTTGAGCGTTTCCTGGCGGATTTGCCGCGCTGCCTGAAGCCGGGTGGCAGAGCCGTGATCATCAGCTTTCATTCGCTTGAAGATCGGCGCGTCAAGCATGCCTTCCGAGAACGTGCTCATTGGCAGGCCCTGACGCGCAAACCGATTCAGGCTGGTGAAGAGGAAATACAGAATAACCCTCGGTCCCGCAGCGCCAAGCTGCGTGCGGCCCAGTTGGTAACAGAAGATCCAGGGCGAGCGGGGAGGGCTTCGTGATGCAGTCCAATCTCACGGGACTAACATCCGCCGCCCGGTTTCTTCAAGGGACAAAGGTGAAAGGAGCGAGGAATGTCGCGTGAAACCAAGGCTGGGATCGTCGTGTCTTGCTCATTCCTCTGCCTGGTAGGCATCGTTCTCTTCGGCAAGATGGGACAGAGCGACGGCCAGTCGTCCGCATCACAAGAGCAACCGGGGGACGTGCCGCCCGAGGCGCCGGCAGAGCCCAGGCTGGCGGCTAACCAAGAGCACGGTGGTAGGACGGAAAACCAATCCCAATCCGGTTCGGGCAAGAGCTCTGCAAATGACATCCAACTCGCCAGAGGTGCCGGCGCTCCCGGCCCCTTCCCCCTCGGCGACCCCGCCAGCAAGTCCGGCGAGGGAACCGACTCGAAAGAGCCAATTCCCGCGAAGCCTTCACCGAGGTCCCAGACTTCGACCGGTCCGGCAGCCCCGGACGAACACCAGCTCATCATGGAGCCCGAGCACGACAAGGCAGCCGCCCCAGGCGCCAGTCCGCCGGTGCCTCCGCCACTGTCCAGCCCGTGGAAATTGCCCGCCGGTGAAGGCGGCCTGGCTGATAAGAATGGCCCAAAGTCTGCGCCAAGCGGCGGACTCAAAACGGATAAGAATGACACGCCAAACTTGACAGGTAATAATAGTCCAGCAGGAAAGAATGGTGCACCCAGATCAGGAACCTCTGAGGTCAAGAATGAGACGAATCAGGTTGCTCCCAAACCGGATACCACTCCGATTTCGATTGATATGCCCGGGCTTACGGGCAAACAAAAAGATATGGCTGACAACTTGAAGAACAAGGATTCAGGCGGTCTTGCAGGTAAACCGGTCGATCCTTCCAAGACGTCAATTGAACTTCCGCCACTGCCGGTTTTGAGATCGGAAACTCCTCCAACATCCAAAGGAAATGAAGCACCGGCCGCCAGAATGGGTCTAAACGAGAACAAAACCGGTTTGAATGCGCCGGCAGCTCCGCCTGTGCCAAATTCGCTCGCGACCTCGAGCGGCCATTCTGGTGCGACGAATGTCAAGGAAGGAGCCCCGGTTCTGCCGGCGCCGGCGATTCCTGGCAACGGCGCGCCGAATTTCGGCGCGGGAACTCGTCAGGGCACTAGCCCATCGACTCAGGGTTCCGCAGCGCCAGCGCCGACTTTGGACCTCAATACAGGTACAGCGCCGTCCCCGGCAATGCCTTCTCCCAAACCCTTGGGAGCGGACCAGGGCTCGGCTGGCTTGCCCCATGACAGCCCAGCGCTGCCCCCGCTCGGCGCTCCTCATCCTTCGGACAACAGCCGTGCAAGCGGTGCGCAGCTAAGCCCACCAACGCAGTCAGCGCAAGTGCCGCTAACGTCTTCTCCAAATAGCGCGCCGACGCGAACTCTCGCGCCTCTTGGAGCGTCTGCCGGTGCTGTAAGCGCGCCGATCGTTGTCCCCGCGCAATCCGTCATCCCCCAAGCAACGGCAAACAACGAACCACAGGTCGAAAGCTACGACGAAGAGACTTATGCCTGGAAACAGAACGATTCCTTCCGGGCGATCAGCCAGCAGTACTACCAGACAGACAAGTATGAACGCGCGCTGGTGCTCTTCAACCGCAACCACCCGCTGGCGAAGGACGGCGTCCGGCTGGAACCGCCGCAACTCCAGCCGGGACAGGAGGTCTATATTCCGCCAACGCGGATTCTCGAGAAGTATTACGCAGTTGGCATCAACAGCTCCACGAGCGCTCCGCAGAATGCAGTGGCGGTTCCGCACGTGAGCGTGCCCATCACTCCCACGCCTGTTGTCGCAACGCCGGTTTCTACCTCGAATCAGGAACTCAAGTATCGTGTTCAGCCAAGCGGGGAAATGCTCTTTGACATCGCGCGCCGCACTCTCGGTAATCCAGAGCGTTGGACCGACATCTATCGATTGAACAAGCAATATAATCCCCAGGATCCCATTCCCGGAGGGAGTGAACTCGTGATGCCCAGCGATGCCCGATTAGACACCCCAGCAGCTCCATGAGGGGTGAGGGAAGAGGGGCGAGGGACGAGGGGATAGAGGGAAGGAAGAGGGGACGCATTGAATGATGATGCGGCCCCTTTTTCTTTTCTGCCATTTCGCAATGTCATGTTATGTCATGTAAACAGGGGGTACCCAGACTCGCTGTCTGACTTATCGCCTATACTCAGAACATCCACAGCCACAATAGGTTATGTCTCTACGACCTTCACTGAATCCCGTCAGGTTGACATGACATATGTCATGTGTACTGACGTACAGTTATCGATGCCGTTTTCGCGACCGTGCTCGATTTGATTGGCCGTTGATTAGCGGCCTTTTTTGTTTGGGCCGTTGGCCGACACCGCATCTCGCCAGTCTGAAAAGCTGGTGTTGAGCATTCGAGTGCCTCCCGAATCACTCGTCCCGGAAATGGACCAACTTGGAGTGGTCGCGTGTCTTGAGGGCGAGAGAACGCTGGTTCGAATCCAGTCGCCTCGACTTTCATTTAGAAAGCTCGTCACAATCATTTCGCGGCGAGCTCTTCTCGTTTGGCGGCAAGAGTTTACACCTGAGTTCGTGCTCTTGATTTCGTGCCAAACAAATGCCGCAGTTCATTTCGGCGAAGCAACGAGTGGCTCTAACCCTTTCAATGGGTTTACCTTACTGAGTTCAAATCCAGTTGCCAGTTTTGCCGTAATCAATTTGCAAGTGTTGGCGCTCGACCGAACTCGGAAAAACACCGGTGTGTCGGTCCTCCGCGCGCTGCGGACCTCGGCTTGCGCGCTTATGTCGATCAGACCGGAGCGTCGAGAAGGCGATTAGGCGCGTCGGTCAATGAAACGTCAATGAAACCGACGCGCGTAAATCTTGGAAGGCGATCATCGAGACGACAAGTCACCGTGAAGCTGGACGTCGATGCATGCTCCGCCGCCGAGCAGTACAATCTCGTCATCATGAATGATGTAACGCGGATTCTGGATCAGATTCGGCACGGCGAACCATCGGCCGCCGAGGCTTTGTTGCCGCTCGTCTATGACGAACTCCGCCATCTTGCCGCTGCACAACTTGGTTGCGAGAAACCTGGTCACACTCTCGATGCCACCGCGCTGGTGCATGAGGCGTATGTGCGCCTGGTTGGCGATCACCAGTTCGCCGATCGAAGCCATTTCTTCCGCGTTGCAGCCGAGGCGATGCGGCGGATCTTGTCGATCACGCACGGCAGAAGCGGCGTATCCGGCACGGCGGGGATCGCCAGCGGGTGCCGCTTTCCGACGTGGAAATTGCAGCGGAGGCAACCTCCGAACAACTTCTCGCGCTGGACGAGGCGCTCGAACGGTTCGCAGCCGTGGACCCAACCAAGGCTGAACTGGTCAAGCTGCGCTATTTTGCCGGCCTTTCCGAAGTGCAAGCGGCAACGGCCCTCGGGATTTCGCGCGCTACGGCCAGCCGCTACTGGATTTACGCCCGCGCCTGGCTGATCAATGCCCTCGATGAAAAAGCAGATTAATTTGAGCCCCGGTGAGGCGCGCGGGCTGAAAACGACGCTTATCTAAGGGAGTCGACAGAACGCACGAGGACCGAGCCATGACTGAGGCCCCTGACCGCATTGAGTCCCTTTTCGCCGCCGCTGTCGCTCTGCCAACCCCCGCGGAGCGCGTCGCCCTGCTCGACCGCGAATGCGGGGGTGACCAGGCTCTCCGGGGCCGCGTTGAGGTGCTGCTCCGCGCCCACGACCGCGCCGGGCACTTGCTGGATCGGCCAGTCCCCGGCGGCCCTGAGCAGACAGGGCCGTACATTCCCAGCGAGCAACCCGGCACCGTCATCGCCGGCCGCTATAAGCTGCTCGAAGAGATCGGTGAAGGGGGCATGGGAACGGTTTGGGTGGCCGAGCAGACGCAGCCGGTCCGCCGCAAGGTGGCCCTCAAGCTCATCAAGGCCGGCATGGACTCGAAGTCCGTGCTGGCCCGCTTCGAGGCGGAGCGGCAGGCGCTGGCCGTGATGGACCACCCCAACATCGCCAAGGTACTCGACGGCGGTTTGACGGAGACGGGCCGACCCTTCTTCGTGATGGAGTACGTCAAGGGGGTGCGGATCACCGAGTATTGCGACGCCACCCGGCTGAGCATTCCCGAACGTTTGCAGTTGTTCGCGCAGGTGTGTCAGGCCGTCCAGCACGCGCACCAGAAGGGGATCATCCACCGCGATCTGAAGCCCTCCAACATTCTCGTCGCCCCTTACGACGACAAACCTGTCCCCAAGGTCATCGACTTCGGGTTGGCCAAGGCGATGCACCAGTCGCTGACCGAGCGAACCCTGCACACCGCCCACGAGACGGTGCTGGGCACGCCGCTGTACATGTCCCCTGAGCAGGCGCAGCTCAACAACCTGGACGTGGACACGCGCTCGGACATTTATTCGCTGGGCGTGCTGCTTTACGAACTGCTGACCGGGACGACGCCGCTGGAGAAAAAGCGCTTCAAAGAAGCGGCCTGGGATGAGATCCGCCGCCTTATCCGCGAGGAAGAGCCGCCCCGGCCGAGCACACGACTGAGTTCCAGCGAGGCGCTGCCATCGCTGGCCGCCGGCCGGCATACGGAGCCGGCGCGGTTGAAGAAGCTGGTACGCGGCGAGCTGGACTGGATCGTGATGAAGTCGCTTGAGAAGGACCGCGCCCGCCGCTACGAGACGGCCAACGGCTTCGCCATGGATATTCAACGTTACCTGGCCGGGGAGCCGGTGCTCGCCGTGCCGCCCAGCGCTGGTTATCGGCTGCGGAAGTTCGTGAGGAAGCACCGGGTGGGCTTGACGACCGCTGCGGCTATCGTGCTGCTTCTCATGGCCGTGGTGGTGGTGCAAGTCCGGGCCAACCGCGACCTGGCCGTCAAGATCGCAGAGCTCGCCGACGAGCAGGCCAAGGTCGAAACGCGGAATCGCGAGCTGGCCGAGGAGCAGGCCAAGGTGGAGAAGCGCTTTGAACTGGCCCTGAAGGCAATTGCGAAATTGCACACCGGCGTCAGCGAGGACATGCTGCTCAAGAGCGACCAGTTCAAGGGGCTACGGAACCAACTGCTGAAGGAGGCGGCCGATTTCTACGGCGATCTTGAGAAGCTGCTGGAAGGGCAGGCCGATGCGAAATCGAGGCGCTTGCTGGCGGCGGGGTACTTCCAGCTCGCCGAGCTGACGGGGAAGATCGGCTCCATGCCGGAGGCTGTGGAGGTGCATCGCAAGGCACTGGCGGTGCGCCGCGAGTTATCGGCGACAACCGGTGCGGATGTCGAGACCCGGCTGGATGTTGCCCGCAGCCTGGGTGCGATGGGCCTTATCTTCTGGCTTACGGGGGACGCCGAGGGAGCGTTGAGATGCTTTACAGAGGGGCAAGCCGTGGCCGGGGCGCTGGACGCGGAGTATCCGACCGAGGCGGTTCAGGCCGTCCTGGCCCAGAGCTACTACTACAGCGGTGTAGCACTCCAGCAACTGGGGAAGGTCGAGGATGCGCTGGTCGCCAACGGAAAGGGCGTGGCCATTCTGGGGAAGCTAGTCGAGGGCAACCCCGGCGCCACCGAGCTTCGGTCCGACCTAGCCGCGAGCCTTCACTCCAGGGGCTATATACTCTGGGACATGGGGAAGTGGGTGGAGGATTTCGCGGCCCACGATAACGCCAGGGTCATTCTGGAAAAACTGGTCAAGGACAACCCCACCGTCATTCGGTTCCAGTGGCAACTAGGAAACACCTGCAACGACATAGGCAGCAGCTGGTTTGATGAGGGGAAGCCTGCGGACGCGCTGGCGTCGATCGAGAAGGCGCGTGCCCTTGCGCAGAGGCTGGTGGACACCTACCCTGCGGCCACCGCTATCCAGTTCTTACTCGGCACGAACCTAATGCTCAGCGGCCACGCGCTGGCTGATCTGGGGAAGCCGGCCGAGGCCATGGCGTCACAAGAGAAAGCATTGGCCATCTTCGAAAAGCTCCTCGAGGGCAACCCGACCGACATCGTGGCCCAGTGCTTCCTGGCCCAGTCCGAAAACGCAATCGGGGAACTCCTGGCGCAGAAGGGGAGGCTCGGGGAGTCGCTGAGATTTCATGAGAACGCTCAGGAACGAATGCAGAAACAGGCTGAGGCCCACCCAGCCTCATACCCCGGCCTCGTGCAGAGGTGGCTGGCGATTTCCCTTGAGAGAATCGGCCTGCTTCTGTCCGGGTCTGGAAGGCGAGCCGAGGCCCTTGCAGCCTGCCAGGAGGCCCTGGTGGTCCGCGAGAAGCTGAACAAGGTCCAAGCCTCCCACATCTACTTGCGAGGCGAGATGGCGGAGAGCCACGCTGCGCTGGGCCAGGTGCAACGCCGAGCGGGCCGGCCTGCCGAGGCAGCCGCCTCATTCCGCTCGGCTGGCGCGATTATCGAGCAGTTGCCAACGATTACGCCGCGCAACCACTACAACAAGGCTTGCTTCCATGCCCTGCTGGCCGGAGTGTCCGCCGAGCCCGGCTCCGGCATGACGGCCGAACAGGGAGGGGCTGAGGCCGAGAAGGCCACGGCCGCCCTGCGGCAGGCCATCGCCGCTGGCTTCAACGCCGTTGGCCGACTGAGGTCAGACGCTTCACTCGACACGCTTCGAACGCGCGAGGATTTCCAGAAGTTGCTAAAGGAATTGGAAGCGAAGGTCGCGAAGATGCTGGAAGCTACCCTGCCACCGGCGACGAAGAGGCCGACTGTGGCACCTCTGCTGCCGCCGAAATGACAGTAAGACTTCAATAAGTAGCTGTCTCATGCCAAATCCACTATGATCGGGGGAAGTTCTGAGGGTTCACGAGGGTCAAATGAATGGCTGCTCCCGACCACCTGACCCGCTCGGTCCTTGACTCGCACGCGAATCAGACCGCGACCGTTGTTCCCAACTCCACGGCAGTCGCTGTTCCTCTGACGGCCACGGAGCGTTACACGCTTGGCGATGAGATCGCCTGCGGCGGCATGGGCGTCGTCCACCGCGCCACCGACACCGTCCTGGGGCGTGAAATCGCCTTGAAAGTGCTGCAGGAGAAGTACGCTCCCGATTCCGGGGTGGCTCTCCGGTTTGCCGACGAAGCGCGGATTACCAGCCAGTTGCAGCATCCGTCCATCCCTCCCGTCCACGACCTCGGCACTCTGCCCGATGGCCGGCCCTTCCTGGCCATGAAGCTCATCAAAGGCCGGGAGAGAAAGCAAAGGGGACGCATCTATTTATTCGGTGCGCTGCCGCGCGGTTGGCGGGCATGGCGCCGTGTCAATAAATAGATACGTCCCCTTTACGGTCGTCGGTGCCGCTAGCGCCGAAACTGGCCGAAGAGATCGCGACGTTTCTACAGCAAGCGCTGGCGAAGCCACGCTAAGGTGTGCTAGACATTGGCAGATATTGGTTTCGCTAGTCATTCTGCACGCCTCGGTCCCGACGCACCGACGCGCCTTCTTGGGGCTCGGCCGTGCGTGAAGTCGTCGTTCTTCGGAGGCAGCTCTGCTGATTAGCAATAGGTGCATGCGACGCGATCACGCGAGTACCACACCTGCGCCGAAGTGCGTGCGGAATGATGGCTCCAAACCGCAATAAATGAGTCTATTCCTTTCGCCTGCCAATGATGGCAGTGGTCTCGCGTCCTCGCACGAGGTCTCAGCGACTGGCAGAAGCTTGTCGTGGCGGTTAATCTTAAGCGCATGAGTGAAGTGACACGCGTCCTGATCGCCATCCAGCAAGGCGATCCTCATGCCACCAATCAATTGCTGCCGTTGGTCTACGCCGAGCTGCGCAAACTCGCTGCCCAGAGAATGGCGAGCGAGAAAGTCGGCCAAACGCTCCAGCCCACAGCCTTGGTCCACGAGGCGTATCTCCGGCTGGTGGACGTGGACAAAGTCCAGAACTGGGACAGCCGCGGCCACTTCTTCGCCGCCGCCGCCGAGGCCATGCGGCGCATCCTCATCGACAACGCCCGTCGCAAACTGAGCGGCAAACGTGGCGGCGGCTTGGTCCACCGGGAGGCGGACCTGGATGACTTCCCGGTCGCCAACCCCCGCGACCCGCTCGAAGTCATGGCTGTTCACGAATCCCTGGATCGGCTGGCACAGAAGTCGCCCCGCAAGGCTGAGCTGGTCAAACTCCGCTACTTTCTCGGTTGCACGATGGCCGAGGCGGCTCAGATCCTGGGTGTCGCCCCGGCAACGGCGGAAGAGGATTGGACCTACGCCAAGGCTTGGCTGCGCCGGCAGTGGCTCCGGGATGAGGAAATAAACAAGCCAGGCTGAAAAAAAGTCACCGGGGTTTTGCTCTCCGTTCTCGCATTGGATGATAAGAGACCATCCAAGCGAAGGAGAATACCATGTCCGATACCGGAATCTTCAAGGCCGCCGTCAAATTGTCCCCCGAGCACCGCGCGGCCTACCTCGACCAGGCCTGTGGCTCAAACCACGAGCTGCGCCGGGAAGTCGAGTCGCTGCTGCACGCGCACGACCAGGCCGGCAGTTTTCTTCACAGCCGTACTACCCAACCACCTGCCACTGGCGAGGAACCGCCCGGCACGGAAATGCCCGGCACGCGTTTTGGACCCTATAAGCTCTTGCAACAAATCGGCGAAGGGGGCATGGGCTCGGTATGGATGGCCGAGCAGATCGAGCCAGTCCGCCGGATCGTTGCCCTCAAGGTCATCCGTGCCGGTATGGATTCTGCCCCCATCATCGCCCGTTTTGAGGCCGAGCGCCAGGCCCTGGCCCTCATGGATCATCCCCATATTGCCAAAGTACTGGACGCTGGCAGCACGGACACCGGCAGGCCCTACTTCGTAATGGAGCTCGTCAAGGGGATGCCAATCACTAAGTATTGTGACGCCCAGCGCTTGCCGCTCGGGCAGCGGCTAGAATTGTTCGTTCAAGTCTGCCAGGCGCTGCAACACGCTCACCAAAAGGGCATCATTCATCGAGACATCAAGCCGTCCAACGTGCTGATCGCCCCCTACGACGGCAAACCGGTGGTCAAGGTGATCGACTTTGGCGTTGCCAAGGCGACAGGCCAGCGGCTGACCGAGCGAACCATGTTTACCGAGTTCGGGGCCATGATCGGCACGCTGGAGTACATGAGTCCCGAGCAGGCGGAGCTGAACAACCAGGACATCGACACCCGCAGCGATATTTATTCTCTGGGAGTGCTGCTCTATGAGCTGCTTACGGGAACGACACCGCTAGACATGAAGCGCTTGCAGGGAGCGGCCGTTGCGGCCATCCTGATGCAGATCCAGGAAGAAGAGCCGCCCAAGCCGAGCCTGCGCTTGAGCAGCTCCAAGGAGTCGTTGCCTTTGATCTCGCAGCAGCGGCAGACAGATCCCGCAAAGCTGCCGGGCTTGGTGCGCGGCGAGCTGGACTGGATCGTGATGAAGTGTCTGGAAAAGGACCGGTCTCGGCGCTACGACACGGCCAGCGGGGTGGCCCGCGATCTGGAGAATCACTTGGCTGATGAGCCCGTGGAGGCGTGTCCGCCGAGTTCAACTTATCGGCTACGCAAATTTGCGCGCAAGTACAAAAAGGCACTTGCGACGGCAGCGGCGTTCGTGGTCCTGTTGGTCGCAGGCCTGGTTACTAGCGCATTGCTGGCGGTTTGGGCCACGTCGGCCGAAGAGGTTGCTACTCGGGCCGGGCAAGAAGCTAACCGGCAACGAATTGCCTCGGATGCGGCGAAGCAAGATGCCTTGGAAGCCAAGGCCGAGTCAGACAAACAGCGTGATGATGCGCGGGTCATCGCTTATGCCGATGGCATGAATCTGGCTCAGCGTGCCTGGGAAGAGGAGAATGTCCCTCGTGCCCGGGAGTTGCTTGAGGAGGTTCCCAAGGAAGCGAGCGGCAGAGAGCTGCGTGGGTTCGAGTGGTACTACTTGTCCCGCTTGTGCCATCCCGACGAACTGACCCTCTTTGGCCATACCAATTGGGTCCAGAGCGTGGCGTTCAGCCTGGACGGCCAGCGCCTGGCTTCGGGGAGCGAGGACCAGACGGTGAAGATTTGGGACAGTGTGACCGGCAAGGAGCTGTTCTCCCTCAAGGGCCATGACGGTCCAGTCACGAGCGTGGCGTTCAGCCCGGACGGCCAACGCCTGGCTTCAGCGAGTTCTGACAGAATGGTGAAGATCTGGGACAGCGCGACCGGCAAGGAGCTATTCGCCCTCAAGGGCCATACCGATCTGGTTACGAGCGTGGCGTTTAGCCCGGACGGCCAGCGCCTGGCTTCGGCAAGCTGGGACAAGACGGTGAAGATCTGGGACAGCGCGAGCGGCAAGGAGCTGTTCACCCTCAAGGGCCATGCCGCTGGGGTCACGAGCGTGGCGTTCAGCCCGGACGGCCAGCGGCTGGCTTCGGGGAGTTGGGACCAGACGATGAAGATCTGGGACAGCGCGGCCAGCAAGGAGTTGTTCTCCCTCAAGGGCCATAGCGATGTCGTAACGAGCGTGGCGTTCAGCCCTGACGGCCAGCGCCTGGCTTCGGGGAGCGGTGACAGTACGGTGAAAATCTGGGACAGCGCGAGCGGCAAGGAGCTGTTCGCCCTCAAGGGCCATCAGGGTCCGGTCTGGAGCATGGCGTTCAGTCCGGACGGCCAGCGGCTAGCATTGGGGGGCAGGGAGAAGGCGGTGAAGATCTGGGACAGCGCGACCGGCAAGGAGCTATTCGCCCTCAAGGGACATACCGATCAGGTTACGAGCGTGGCGTTTAGCCCGGACGGCCAGCGCCTGGCCTCGGGGAGCAATGACAAGACGGTGAAGATCTGGGACAGCACGACGGGCAAGGAGCTGTTCGCCCTCATGGGCCATGCCGGTCCGGTCCGTAGCGTGGCGTTCAGCCCGGACGGCCAACGCCTGGCTTCAGCGAGTACTGACAGAATGGTGAAGATCTGGGACAGCGTGACCGGCAAGGAGCTGTTCTCCCTCAAGGGACATAACGGTATGGTCTTGAGCGTGGCGTTCAGCCCGGACGGCCTGCGCGTGGCGTCGGGGAGCGAGGACCAGACGGTGAAGATTTGGGACAGCGTGACCGGCAAGGAGCTGTTCTCCCTCAAGGGACATAACGGTATGGTCTTGAGCGTGGCGTTCAGCCCGGACGGGCTACGCCTGGCATCGGGAAGCTTTGACAAGACGGTGAAGATCTGGGACAGCGTGACCCGCAAGGAGCTGTTCTCTCTCAAAGGCCATGCTGATTGGGTCACGAGCGTGGCGTTCAGCCGGGACGGCCAGCGCCTGGCTTCGGGGGGTCAGGACAAAACAGTGAAGATCTGGGACAGCGCGACCGGCAAGGAGCTGTTCTCCCTCAAGGGCCATGCCGGTATTGTCATGAGCGTGGCGTTCAGCCCGGACGGCCAGCGCCTGGCTTCGGGGAGCGAGGACCAAACGGTGAAGATTTGGGACAGCGCGAGCGGCAAGGAGCTGTTCTCCCTCAAGGGCCATCCCGGTGTGGTCGAGAGCGTGGCGTTCAGCCCGGTCGGCCAGCGCCTGGCATCAGCGAGCACCGACGGTTCTATCCATCTATGGGAGGCGACGAGCGTCTCTCCCGAAATACAGCACCGTCGGGCAACCAATCAAATGGTGGCTAATCTCTTCAGATATATCCCCCTGCGTGCCGAAGTCCTGGAACGGTTGCGAACATTACCCGGCATGAGTCCATCCCGCCGACAGCAAGCCATCACTGTCGCCCAGACGTATCCAGAAAACCCGGAGGTACTTAATTACCTCGCCTGGGAACTGGTGAAGCCTGACTATTACATCGCCGGCAAAAAGATTACTTTTGAGAGACTTAATCTACGCGCCTGGGAACTGGTGAAGCTGCCTGGCCGTGAGATCCCTGGCTATCGAAAGGCACTGCGCTACAGCGAGGAAGCCTGCCAGCTCGAACCCAAGAATGGGAATTACCTGAATACGCAGGGAGTGGCCTACTATCGACTCGGCAATTTTGAGAAGTCGCTGGAGATACTCCTGCGCTCGGATCCGATCAATAAGACGCAGTTCAAAGGCTCAATCCCTTCCGATATCGCCTTTCTCGCCATGACGCACCAGCAACTTGGCCACGCCAAGGAAGCCCAGGCCGAGTTCCAGCGCCTGCGAGAGCGAATGAAAGATCCTCGCTGGGCGCAAAATGCCGAAGCGCAGGCTCTCCTACACGAGGCAGAAGCGCTGCTGGCAAAACCAAAAACGCCCGCCAGCAAGTAAGCAGGTGCGGTCAGCCCGAGGAAGGGCGCGAGTGCTTCCGAGTGGGATCAGTCAGTGCCCGAGCGATGCATCGAAAGATCACGAAAACGCATCGGTGTCGGAGCCGGCCCCAGCGGAGTAGCCTGGTTTGGCTGTCCGCATGAGGAAAGCAAAGGGGACGCATCTATTTATCCGGCGCGCTGCCGCGCCGTTGGCGGGCATGGCGCCGTGTCAATAAATAGATACGTCCCCTTTACGGTCGATTAGGGCTGCTGCTGCCACCACGATTTCCAGGCAGCGATCGCCGCGGTGCCTTCTGCAAGCGGGGCAGCGCGGGCGGGGCCGAAGTCTTGACCTGTGAGGCTCCGTAGCGCTGCCCTTACGCCGCGGACGACGAAATCGTCCGGATCCGCCAGCAGGGGAATGAGCTCGGGAATGGCGGCACGGTCTTCCTTCATGGACCAGCCGAGAGCGGCTGCCCGGCGCAGCTCAGCCCTCGGATCGCTGAGCCGGCCGCGTAAAGTTGCGGCCGTCATGCGTGAAAGGCGCTCCGCCAAGGAATCACGAGTCTTCTGCAGAATCGCGCCGTCCAATTGAGGGAGCGCATTGGCCAGCGCCTCGGTGTAAACGATGCCTTTTGCTTCGCGATATCGGTCCAGCAGCTGAGCCTGGCGCTCCGCCGGGGCGAAGACGAGATCGGCACTGAGCCGGGCGGCTTTGGCGTCCGGCTCTTCTTCTATGCGAACGGCCCGTAATGCGGACACGTTCGATGGAGCGTTGCCGCCGTGATCGTTCCACCAGTCCTGCCAATTCTTTGCAGCCTTTTTTCGGGCGGTCTTGTCATCCGCCAACTTGGGCCCGAAGTCCACAATCGCGCGCTGACCGGCCGTCTTGTCGCCGGTCGAGGAACCGTCTAACTTCTCTGCCTGGATGGTGAAGTAGCTCAAGACGACGAGGCTGCGCCGGGCTGCCTGGCGCACGAGCGGGTTCGAGTCCGTTAAGCGGGCGATGAGATCGGCCGTCCAGGGGAGCTGGCGCTCTCCAACGACGTAAGTCGCGGCAAGCCGCTCCGTGCTGCTCTTGCTCGTGAGCGCGGCGCGCAACGCGTCTTCGTCTGCGCCATAGTCCCGCTGGAGCAACGTACGTAAGGTTTGTTGATAATTGATCTGCTCTTGGAGAACTCGACCGAGTCCGTCCGGGACACACCCGCGGGGGCCTCACCCGCCATATGCCGCTCGGGGCGCGTAGCAAAAAGCAGTGATCAACCCCGCGGCGACAAGGCATCGAGCGATCATGTTGTCCATCTCGAGTCCAAGGTAAATCCGCTAGACTTCCGCAATGAAAGAATACTACCCTCTCCACGGGAGGACATCAAGCGGTGACCAGAGGGCTGGTAATCGTTCTACCCGCGTTGCTGGAGGCTCTTTCGCCCAGCGATCCATCGCACTTCCCCGGTCGCCATTCTTGTGGAAGACAGTGCGGCGACCGTTACCGCGGTTGAGTGCACGGTAGCAATAGCGACCTTGGGAAGCGCGAGCAGTGCGTGGCATGGAAAGCATTGTCACCCTCGGCGGTCGCTGGGGCAAGTAAAAGCACGATGTCCCGCCTTTTCAGATGATAGAATGCTGGGATGCGAACACTAACGGGAATTGTACTCCTGCCGCCCAAAGCGTTGAAGGGAACTGGAATGCCTACCCTAACCACAGCCGTGGTCCACGGGACGCGCACTGCCCGCAGCAACTATCAATATCAATTTACTCCTAAACACCATGGTGCTGACGTGAACGCCGCACAGTGGCTACTGGGCCTCCGCATGGAAGAAGAGTTTTCGGTCTTTGACCAGGCCGACATGCATGAATTGTCCGATCAGGATGGAAATCTCTACGGAGTCTTGCGGGGTGAGGAGGGCAACCTTCTGTACATTGGCACGTGGCATCAACAAGTGGCTGAATTCCCGGTCGCCAGGGCAGGCGAAGCCTGGCACGGTTACCCTCTCTATCCTCTGGTGGACCTGGGACCGGAGAACCGGCGTGGAGAGAAGGGGCGGCCGGCAAAAAGCCTCTTCGACAGGATGGCTCACGCTGGCTTAATCTCGCGCCGTGATAGGCGGCGGTTATTGAAGGGAGATCACGCATGAGCCAGAATTCTTCCGGTTGGAGTGGGAAGGACCTTACCCAGACGAGCATAAGGAGATTCCGCGATTTCGACGTTTCCTGGGCCGGTCCGGGCCGCAAGACTGGGGAGTTATGTTTTGGTTCCGAAGACGGCAGAATACTTTTGACGAATGAGGAACTGATCCCCACCGGGAGGTTTAAAGATTCTCCGATACCATCGAACGAGGCAATCAATGGAATCGCGTTTCTGAACGACTTGATCGCCCTCAGCACCAGGTGCGAAGTGGTCTTCGTTTCTCAGCAGTCTGTCAACGGCAAAGGATTTCGTTCCATATTCCCGGCTGGTGCACACGGAGTCATCGCCACCCTCTCGGGCTATTGCGTTGCGCCGCTCGGACGTAGCGGAGTAATGATGGTCAAACCATCGGCTGGAGAACAGCAGCCGGTGACGATTAGAAGAGTGCCGAACGAGCGTTTCGATTTCTACAAGGTTATTAACATTTCCTCCCCTGGCGGCGAGCTGTTGGTATGCGCCACACGCATTAACGGAGTGGCAGCTATGCCTTTTCCGTCGGAGGGGGCAGGGTTCGTGAGTTCACTCACTTACCCCGGCCTTGACGTAGTTGATGTGTGCTCCTTGGGGCAGAATCTTCAGGCCCCCGCCATTGCCGCAGTAAGCAGCGACTGCACGCTTATCCTTTCTCGGGACGCCTTTCACGACCCGAAGCCCACGACCATCAAGTACGATGAAATTAAGGGGACCGCATACCGCGTCTTCAATTATGACGGCAATCTGATTCTCCTAACGAGCAGGGCGATCTACGTACTGGCTGCCCTAGGTCGGCGATTCCTTGCCAACGAGCCAATTGGCTCGAGGCCCACTCCAGTGAAGGCCGTACTCCTTGAAACCGTAGACGCAAACCTCGTGGACAACCGGTGGCTGTTAGTAGTGATGGCTGATGGCGTGAGTCTTCTCAATCTTGAAGGACTCGTAGGCTCAGTACCGTCGGCCCAACATGCTGATGTCCCACAGGACGTGAGCCCGGTAGAAAGCTGGCCCGATTGGCAGCCGCACAGAACTGGCCTGGAATCTGTAAGTCGGGAAATGGCTCATGCGGGCCGATGATTCGGCGGAGTCGTGCCACATTGGCGGATGGATGGTAATGAGGGGGACAGAAAAGGTGACATCGTAGGAATGGCACTGTCGCACCCAAGACGTTGTGGGCGCGATGGTTGCGTCAGCCTGGGACACGCGGCTGCGAATATACAGATCCGTAATATCCTGATATGGCCCTTCTGCGGTGCTCCAGTTTTGGCGGGCGGTTTCCT
>DATGZX010000372.1:0-9805 GCA_035296965.1 Gemmataceae bacterium | reverse complement strand
CAAGACAAACCGTAGTTTCTCTTCCATGACACTGCTCGCTTTCCATGGCATGCGCTGTTTGTAACTCGCGCTCGCCATCCTGGGCAGTGTCAGGGATGCTCCCGGTCTGTTTTGTCAGGGATGCTCCCGGTCTGTACCTTTAGTACCGGGTCCCCCCCCCTCCCCTTTTGCCTGTAAAATCTTGAAAACACAGGACCTACAGTTTGTCTATATGTGCTAGATCTTTGAGTTTACAGGACTTATACGCAAAATCTAGAGAACATGGGAGTTAGGGCGGGCGCGAATGAATCTTTCGTCCCATTTTGGAACGGAGATGGGTTCGGCCTGTGGGGCCAGGTCAAAGCCACACCCTCGCTTGGGTCGGATTGTCAAAGATCAAATGTTATCTTGTAGATAATGTATCTTGTAGAAGATTATCGGATTTGGGTCATGCCGTCAACGATAAAGCACGGTTCGGACCTGAGGCCTTTGAACCCTACTCCGCACCACGCTTGCGCTTGGTTTGGGCATTGCGACTATGCTTTATAGAAACTCTGAAAACGGTCTAAAAGGGCGTGCGGAGAATAGGTGGCCAGACCCTTCCCCAAGAAACAAGCTCGCGCACGATCATTGAAAGTAGTAAACTCAATTCTCAATTTAGCCCCGGGCCCCTGTACTTTGTCTCTTTTTGCATGTCTGGGCGCGTTTCCACTACCGACACGACCCTCGTGATCCGGCACATCCCGGACAGCGATCCGGCATCTTTCCAGGTTGTGCGTCTGCGCGACGGGAAGACCGCCGAGCCCGTGTCGCCGCCGTCTCCGCATGGCTTTCCCGTCGAGGGCAGGCCGAACAGCGATCTGGTGCGTGAACTCCAATGGTATTTGGAGACCTTCCTCGACTATCCTTTCCCGCCGGAGACCGACCACGCCGACCGTGTGTTGAAGGCGCTGAAGGATTGGGGAGAGCAAACCTTTGAAGCGTTATTTGGCAATCGCTCCGCCGGACGGATGTTCGAGGCCGCGACGGCGGATGACTATTCCGAATTGCTTCTCCAGATTTCGAGCGATGACGCGAGAGTGTTAGCCTGGCCCTGGGAAGGGTTGCGCGATCCAGAAGTTGGCGTCCTCGCTCATACTTGCCAGATCGAGCGGCGATTGAACAAGATTCGAGATCCGCAGCCGCTGTCAGCATCGCTTCCCAACGATCAAGTCAACATCCTGCTGGTGGTCGCGCGCCCTTACGGCGATCGTGACATTGGGTTCCGTTCCATTGCCCGTCCGCTGGTCGAATTGATCGAAAAAGAGAAGCTGCCAGCCAACGTCGAATTGCTCCGCCCGCCCACTTTTGACCAGCTTCGCGAGCATCTCCGCGAGCGGCCCGGCTTCTACCACATCCTTCATTTCGATGGGCACGGAGCATACTCTGCGGAGGCATCTGCGCCGGCACTCCACACGTATCAAGGGCCCGAGGGCAAGCTGGTTTTTGAAGCCGAAGACGGCCAGCCGGACCCGATTACCGCCGAAAAGCTCAGCGTGTTGCTGAAAGAACACGCTGTGCCCAGCGTGGTGCTGAACGCCTGTCAGTCGGCCATGGTCGGTGGGAGCGCGGATAATCCTTTCTCTTCCGTGGCTGCGGCCCTGTTGCGTTCCGGAATGCGCAGTGTCGTGGCCATGGCGTATTCGCTTTACGTCAGCGGAGCACAGGAGTTCCTGCCGCCGTTTTACCGTCGTCTCTTTGAAGAAGGCAGCATGGCCGGCGCCCTGCGAGCGGGCCGTCAACAGATGTTCAGACAGGACAAACGGGTTTGCGTGCGCGGGAAGTTTCCGCTGCAGGACTGGCTGTTGCCGGTGCTCTATCAGCAGGACCCGCTGAATTTTTCTTTTGCGGCCGAGGCTCGCAAGACTTTTGCGCCGCAAGCTTCCAAGCTCCCCGAGGATTTGAGACGGGAGAAGAATCCTTATGGCTTCGTCGGCCGCGACAGCGCCATACTCGCCATGGAACGCGCAATGCGGCGTCCGCCCGCCGGAATTCTCGTTCAAGGATTGGGCGGAGTCGGCAAAACTACATTGGCTCGCGGATTCTTGCAGTGGCTCGATTCCACCGGAGGCTTGGGCGAGGGCTGCTTCTGGCTGGGGTTTCAGGAAATAAGGAGCGCGGAGTACGTGTTCAATCGCCTCGGGGAACCGCTGTTTGGCGGGCAATTTGCCACCGCGCCCATGGATAAGAAGATCGAAGCCCTGGCAACCGCGTTCAACGAGCATCGTTTCATCATCGTCTGGGACAACTTCGAATCCGCCGCTGGTATTGCGGGAACGGCGATCACGGCGAATCTCCCGGAACCCGACCGAAAGCTTCTTGCTGACTTTCTGGACAAGCTGAGGGGCGGGGCAAGCAAGGTCATTATCACCAGCCGGTCTTCTGAGGATTGGCTTGGCCCACAACGGCGATTCCTCCTGCCTCTTGGAGGGCTGGATCGCGAGGAGCGTTGGGAATATTGCGAAGTCATTCTGCGTGACCTCGGGTTAAGCATTGATCGCAACGATGAAAAACTGGTGGGGCTGATGGACCTGCTGGGCGGCCATCCGCTAGCCATGCGCGCCATTTTGCCTCGTTTGGAAAAGATGAGCGCTGGCCAAGTGGCCGAAGCGCTGCGGTCGAACCTCGCGAGTTTGAAGATGGAGGGGAATGAGGACTTGGCAAAGCTTTATGCCACGCTGGGATTTGTCGGGCAATCGTTGCCGCCAGAGCTTCAGACATTGCTTATTCCCGTCGCTATGCACGAGGGTTATCTAGACGCCGATTATCTGGAAGCGATGGCCAAGGAGGCGGAATCGGCTAGGACGCGCGGTATGATAGACAGGCTGATGCAAGCCTTGGTTTCGGCGGGTTTGCTGCGCGACGTTGGGCAGGCTATCTACGAAATGCACCCAGTGCTGACGGGATATTTGCGTTCCAAGAGCCTCGCTGAAACACCGCAGTCAATGCGCGATTTGTGGGCGAAAGCGTTTGTGGACGTGATGTGCTTTGTGGCCGACAATTTGGCGCGGAAGGAACCGCACGAGCAGAGGGTTTATTTCTATCTGCATGGCCAAAATTTCCACTATGCCCTGGGGGAGGCGGAACGGCTTAGCATGGAAACTGATACGGCCGCACTCATCCAGTCCCTAGCCGTATTTGCGCAAAGCGCTCGCAACTTTGCCGAGGCGACTCGTCTGTTCGAGCGGCGGGCGAACGAAAGCAAATCGTCCGGAGACACGAGAAGCGAAGCTGCCGCCTACCATCAACTGGGGGCGATCGCGGAGGAGCAGCGCGACTTCGCCTCTGCTGAGCAGTCGTATCGCAAGTCCCTCGCCATAAGCGAGGGACACGGGTGGGAGGGTGGTGCCGCCGCCACCTGTCACCAACTGGGGAGCATCGCACAGGAACAGCGCGATTTCGCTGCCGCCGAGCAGTGGTATCGCAAGTCCCTCGCCATAAAGGAGAAACAGGGCGACGAGCGCGGAGCTGCCAACACCTACCACCAACTGGGAATCATCGCGGAGGAGCAGCGCGACTTCGCCTCTGCTGAGCAATGGTATCGCAAGTCCCTCGCCATAAAGGAGAAGCGTGGGGATCACGCTGCGGCCAGCACCTGCTTTCATCTGGGAAGGCTTGCCGAGGAACGGGCCGATCTTGCCACTGCGGGGCAGTGGTATCGTAGGTCCCTCGCGATTGATGAGGAACAGGGCAACGATATGGGAGCTTCCCTCTCCTACCACCAGCTGGGGATGGTCACCCAGAAGCAGGGCGATTTAGCCGCTGCCGAGGGATGGTATCTCAAATCCCTCGCCATAAAGGAGAAACACGCTAACGAGCACGGCGCCGCCAACACTTACCACCAGCTTGGAACGGTCGCGGAGCAACGAGGCGACCTCGCAGCCGCCGAACAGTGGTATCGCAAGTCCCTGGCGATTGAAGAGAAGCAGGGCAACGAGCACGGAGCCGCCATCAGCTACAGCCAACTGGGAAAATTGGCTGCGGAACAGGGAGACTTCTTTGAAAGTGGTCGCTGGATGATTAAGAGTGTTCGGGCATTTCTTGGTGTGAATGACAGTCATCTGGCCAACACGGTCGCCAAGAATTTCGCCGTCGTCTGCAACAATGTCCCACCTGCCGAGCAGAGCAAGCTCAAAGCGATGTGGGGGGAAGCGGGCCTGGGCGAGTTTCCTTCGGAGGCTGCATAGGGCTGTCTTTGAGGGTGAGCTATGCCAGACATAATCCAAAAGCTTGACGACGTTATGGCTCAAAGCATTCTTAGCGTGATCGCCCGCTCCCGCACATCGATGGTTGCCGGGAAGGTCGATTGGACTGCGGACCTTCGCCTGGCTCTTGCCTCTGAATTTGATGCCGGCCCGGCGGCGACCCCGGTCTCCGAGGGAGAACTCGCCCGGCAAGCATTGCTCGTTCTGGCAGAGGACCCGGACACACGCAACGCAATCGAAACCATGGCAGACCAGCCGCAAAGTCTGCAGAAGTTCGACCTCGGAGCCAGCATCGCGCTCACCGCGGCTGTGCTGATGGTTTTGCAGACACACGTCCACTTTGAGCGCGGCACGGATGGAAAGTGGAGCTTGAAAGTCGAAAAGAAGCCGACCAGCGAAGCCTTGCTAAAAGGCCTGGTGCAGAAACTGCTGAGCTACGGCAAGTAGGAACTGATACACCACGCTCGTCCCGTCCCTAATGTTCTTTGATCCTGTAAACCCAGTGCCAAGCTGCTCGCCAAAGCTCCGCGGACGGGGAATCCGGGGACCGCGGCCTACGTCCCGGAGATGGTTAGAGCCCAGGTCTCGAAAGGCGCGAGACCTGGGGCACCCAGTTTGAGAAACTGAGGTCAAGAGCGGCGGACAGGAGTGTCCGCCCTACACTGGACAGCCGCTTCGCTTTCCGCTCTGCGGGACATGTCCTATGGGAATCTCGTCCCGGCACCTTTGTGTTTCTACACTTGAAGTCTCCCCTGCTGTATCCGATCTCTTGAGTTTAGGGTCGTTTAGCCCTTCCAGCGGTAGGCGTTGGACTGGGGTAGGCCGATGTGGGCTAGGACGCGGTTGACGAACTCGCGGGCCATGGCATCCAAGGTGGCGGGGCGGTTGTAGAAGGTGGGGATTAAGGGGAAGACGGTGGCGCCGGCGTCGGCGGCACGGTACAGGTTGCGGATGTGGATTTTGTTAAGCGGAGTCTCGCGCACACAGAGCACCAGCGGACGCTGCTCTTTGAGGCAGACGTCGGCGGCGCGCTCGATCAGGTGGGAGGCGATGCCGTTGGCGATGCGGGCTAGGGTGCCTACGCTGCATGGGATTACGACCATGGCGTCGGCGGGATAGGAGCCGCTGGCGATGTTGGCTCCGATGTCGGCGTTTGACTGCTGATGAATTTTGCGGGAGGCTTTGCCCAGAATCTGGCGAACGAGGTTGCTGCGTCCGCGGAGGCTGAGTTCCTCGGCCATGACGCGCAGGGCGCCGTCGGAGGCGATGAAGTTCACGGTGCGGACGCGCGGATCGCGTTCGATTGTGGCCAGCAGGTGTTTGCAAAATATCGAGCCGCTGGCTCCGGTCGTGGCGATGGTCAGGTTCTGGGGCGGAAGGTTGGGCAAGGGCTCCTCGGATCTTTTTGTAGAGACGTAGCTAGCTACGTCTCTACAGCCAGAATGCAGGTTGAGTCCTGAGCATAGGGAGCAGGCGCCGGGCAAGTCAAGGAGCCGGTCGTTGGTCATTGGCGTTGGTCGTTAGCCGAGCCTTTCACGACCAACTTTTGCCAACGACCAACGACCAAAGACGAACGACGCTTTTATGGCGACACCAACCAATCTGGGATTCCGCCGCAACGCGGCGCAGCGGCACGCGCTGGCTTGCGTCGAACGCGAAGTTCGGGCGAACGATTCCAGCGGCGGCCGCAAGTACTTACGCGACTTCAGTCAGGCCTTTCGTTCGTACGAGTCCATCCTCGACTCGCAACAGTTGACTGCCATGGTTAGAGCGGCGGACGTGATCCTGATCGGCGACTATCATGCTCTGCCCTCCACGCAGCGTTTTGCCGCGACCCTGATCGAACAGCGGGCGCAGCCGGGAGACCGCCCGGTCGTGCTGGGAGTGGAGACGATTTTCTCCCGCCATCAACACATCCTCGAGGAGTGGTGGCGGCGCGAGATCGACGAAGAAGAGTTACGCCAGCGCATTCGTTTCGACCTGGACTGGAGCTATGAGTGGCCCCCCTTTTACGAATTGCTGGTAACCGCCCGCGAACACGCCGACGCCATCTACGCTCTGGACTGCATGCCCCGGGAAGACCTGCGCAAGATCGCTGCCCGCGATCGGCATGCTGGCGACAAGATCGCTGAGATCCGTCAGCGGCATCCCAACGCTGTGATCCTGGTGTTGTTTGGCGAATCGCATCTCGCGCCCCAGCATTTGCCTCGCGTGCTGCGGGGGCGATTGCCGGGGCAACGCGTGCTTACCGTGTTGCAGAACGTGGATGCTTTGTACTGGCAGGCGACGGAGGTACAACAAGAGCGTGTGGAAGCAGTTCGGGTGAGCGATGACGTGGTCTGCGTTTTCAACTCCACGCCGCTAGAGAAATACGAAAGCTACCGCCTCTGTCTCTCGCGCTGGAACCAGGAGGACGAGCAGCAGCCCGACATCGGACCCACCATCTACAACCTCATTGATAGCTTGTTGCGCTTCCTGGACGTGAACCGCTACTCGTCACACAACGGCACCCAGCCGAAGTTCCTGGTCGACTTGTTGCCGGAGGTGCATTGCGGCTCGTCCGAAGCACGCTTGCGGCGACTGCTTTCCCGCGTGAGCAGCGAAGCGGAGCGGGTCGAAGACATGCTGCAAAAGGTCGAGACGCGGGGAACGGTTTATCTGCCTGCCATCAATGCCTTCTATGTGCGCGAATTTCAAATGACCTGCGCTGCCGAAGAGGCTTCCCGCTTTTTGCATCACGCCTGCCGCGGTTTGCCGCTGCGCCGGAATGGCCATGCCCCGGCCACAGGCGAGCCGACGGAGCGGTTCTATGGGCGGACGCTCGAACACGCGTTGGCTTACTTTGGGTCACGCGTATTGTATCCCGCTCGGCCTACCATCAGCGAAGAAGAGGCTTGCGAGTTTTCGCGTGCGGGGTGTGAACGGCTCATGCATGATGCGCTGCGTGGCGATCGAGACAAGTTCGACTCCATCGCCCAGAAGTTGGGCTACACTTTGGGCAGCCAGCTCTATGATGCTTATCTTCGGGGAGGTGTGAGCCGGAGCGTGCTGCGGCATCTGTTCCTGGCGAGAATCGAGGAGCCGGGCGAGGCACGAAGAATATGCTTTGAAGTCGCCCGGAAGGTTCGCGCCAGCCGCAAGAAGCCCTGTGCTTCGGCTTCCTGACCAATGCCAATCAAGCTGCGATCCGGCGCCGGACCGATCTGGGTTGCAATGGTGAGAGGCAACAAATGTTATCCTTTGGGCCGTTTCTTCAACGCGGGACCACCGCGGTCAGGACGGGTGAGGGGTTTGATGGATCGGCCATCTTGTGAGCATGCAATCAGTGTGGCCAGCCGCTTTAATCGGGTTTCTTCTTTCTTCGCACTCATCACCCAGAAGATGGAAGTTCTCTGGTACCACGGAGCTTGGGTCTGGAAAAACTCGTAAGCTTTCTTGCTTGCGCGCAGCTTGTTCTCGTACCGGCGGTCAAGCTTTAGGTTACGTCTCTGTTCATAGGAATAGATTCCCGATCTTTCTTTCGCGCGTGTCTGAAATGCTTCGAGGCCTGCTGGGTGCATGAGCCCCAGTTTGATTAGCTCTTGCACCTTCCTGATATTAACTGCGCTCCAAGTGCTGCGCGGTTTTCGGGGCGTAAGTCTGATGGTGTAGCTGATCTCGTCGATAGTTTTTCTCACGCCATCAATCCAGCCGAAGCAGAGCGCTGCGTCTACTGCTTCGGGCCAGGTGATGGTTGGTTTCCCTGAGCCCTTCTTGTAGAACCCGACCCACAACTCCTTGGTTTTGTCGTGATGCTGCGCAAGCCAGGTGCGCAATTCGGATGGGGTTGCGAAAAAGTCCGTGGGCATGGTTAGTTGCATTGTAGCAACCCGAAGTCGGGATCACGCTGCCTTGGCTGCGCCTTCGGCAGCCGGTGTTACTCTAGTGAAACTCTGATTAAGTGTGAATTTCAGGAGGATGCACGGGCGGAGCGCCTGCGCCTACATGAACTCTGAATCCATTCGCAAACTTTTCGAGCAGGTCCTCGGGGGAAGGCTTTCTCCCGACGAAGCCGTCCAAAGGCTGCGGCATTTGCCGTTTGAGGATCTGGGGTTTGCCAAGATCGATCACCATCGCTTGCTGCGCGTTGGCATTCCTGAGGTGATTTTTGGGCAGGGGAAGACGCCTGCGCAGACCGGGCAGATTTTCTCGCGACTGGCGCGGCATGACGGCAATGTTCTGGCTACGCGCGCCAGCAGGCAGCAGTTCATCGCGGTGAAAAAGAAAGTGCGGCGGGCGGAATACCACGAACTTGCTCAAGCCATTGTGTTGCAACGCGACAGGAAGAAATATGGCAAGGGAATCATTGCAGTGGTTTCGGCGGGGACCAGCGACATCCCGGTGGCGGAGGAAGCCGTGGTCACGGCCGAAATCATGGGCAACGATGTTGAGCATCTTTACGACGTCGGCGTAGCCGGCATTCATCGCTTGCTGGCGAATCGTGGGACGTTGACGCGGGCGCGTGTGGTGATCGTTTGTGCGGGGATGGAAGGTGCGCTGCCGAGCGTAGTTGGCGGGTTGGTCGGCGTTCCGGTGATCGCGGTTCCTACCAGCGTGGGTTACGGCGCGGCTTTTAAGGGCGTGGCGGCGTTGTTGGGGATGATGAATTCCTGTGCGTCGAATGTGAGTGTGGTAAATATTGATAATGGATTCGGGGCGGGCTACGTGGCTTCGCTGATCAATCGGTTGTGAGAGGCTGCCGAGCATTGCTCGGCCTAAACGGGTCAGAGACCCGTCCCCACACCGACCCCTTCCTACACAGGTTGGTTGCCATCGCACCTAGGCGAAATCGCGCCGCAGCGGATAGTCGACGATAATGGCGCGGCCATCGGTGAGGGCCTTGACCGAATGGCGAACATTGGCCGGCACGATCGCGACTATGCCCGCGCGGACGATCTGGGCCACGCCGTCGATGGTCACCTCGAGCTCGCCCTCGATCACCTCGTAGACTTCTTCCTGAGGATGGAAGTGCTCGTGAATGGATGAGCTGCGCGTGAAGTCGTAGTGCGCGAATGTCATGCTCGGCGAGTGGAAATAGCGTCCATGCCAGCCTGGCAAGCGCTCAATGACAGGGAGGTCGCGAGTGTCAATAAAGGGCATAGGGGCTCTCCCGGGAGGTATCCTAGCACGGTCGGCCTGAGAGATATGAGCAACGAGGTTGCAGATCTTCACGATGTTGGCGTCGCTGATCAATCGGTGGTGAGCGGCTGCCGAGCTTTGCTCGGCCTGGACGGGTCAGAGACCCGTCCCCACACAAGCTGTCCCCACACATGCTTCCGCTGGCAGGACGGGCGGGATGCCCGTCCTCCATTTTTGGTTACGACTTGTTGGCCACTTCCAGGTTGTTGTGCACGGTGAAGGCGCCGAATATTTGGTTCGCCCGAATGCCCGCGATCTGCTTGTCCATCGTGCTGCCGACCACGCCGTAGAGGCTTAGGGTGCCGCGGTCGACGACGATTCGGATCGGCTTGGCTGGGTCGATTGCGTATCGGCTCAGCACGGGATCGCGATAGATTGCCGGCAGGGCACGAATTCTGATGTCA
>DATGZX010000371.1:0-2091 GCA_035296965.1 Gemmataceae bacterium | reverse complement strand
TCGGTGACCAGATTGTCGAGCTCCGATTCGAGATAGGCGACGAGGCTGCGGCGCAGCTTGTCCAAGTCGACGTTGCAGGCCCGCATGACCGCCGCAGCATCCTGATCCTCGATCAGCGCCAGCAGCAAGTGCTCGAGCGTGGCGTATTCGTGATGGCGCTCATTGGCAAGCGCCAGGGCCCGGTGGAGCGACTGTTCGAGGCTACGCGAGAAAGTGGGCATTCAGGATCTCTTCAATTGTGAGGCGTTCCCCCGGAATCACTTCTTCTCCATGATGCACTGCAAAGGATGCTGATGTTTGCGGGCAAAGTCCATGACCTGCGTCACTTTGGTCTCCGCCACCTCGTAGGTAAAGACCCCGCATTCGCCGATCCCATGCTGGTGGACATGCATCATGATCCGATGTGCCGTCTCGCTGTCCTTGTTGAAGAAGCGCTCGAGCACGTGAACCACGAACTCCATCGGCGTGTAGTCGTCGTTGAGCAGCAGGACGCGATAGAGGTTCGGCCGCTTGGTCTGCGGCTTCGTCTTGGTGATGACCGCGGTCCCGGGTCCGCTCTGACCGCCTTTGCGCTTGCGGTCGTCATCCGCCAGGCGGACGGGAAAATCGCTGGTGCAGTTGTCATTCGGCGGCATTGCTTCGTCTATCGTCCAGACCCGGTGTTTGCATGATCGCCGGACCGCGGTGTCGTCCGGAAGGCTCTCACTCCCCCGGCAATCCTCAACACACTATCATAGATTTGGAACGGCTCGCGTTCCAGATCGATGACGGGGTATCCATGGCAAAACCCCCTGCCCTCCTTCCGCGTTCCGTCCCACAGTCACGCGGTACCGGCGTGCAAAGAGAAGTTCGGCAGCTACGCGGTTTTTCCCCTGGTTTGCAGGTTTGGTGCCGCCCGCCGACTCGGATATTCATCGCGGCAGGGACACAGGAGACAAACATGGTCGACTCCCCACGCCGCGCGAAACTCCTCCGCGACCTGGAGCAGGAATTCGTCCCGGATTACGACGCCCAGAACATGCCCTCAGCCGACAAACGGGCAGCGTACGCGCTCGAACACATCGCCTTCCGTCTCGGACGCATTGAGCAAAGCCTGGCCAGGATCACGGCGGCAATCGAAGCCGTCCTGTCGAAGGCGTAAAGCGACGCGCGGAGCACGCCGACGGGAGCCCTCTCGCCGCGACACCGAATGACTGCCACCAATGCAATGCAGCCAGCGCGGCCGCTGGATAAAGCCGGGCTCTCGCGCGACTTGGCTTGCCGCGCTCATCACTTCATCGCGGCGGTCTTTGCGAGCATGCCTTCGAACGGCTTGTAAGCCTCCTTGGCGAGATCGACGTAAAACTCGCCGAGCTTGGTCGATTGGGCGATGAAATCCTCATAAGAGGATTTGAGGTATTCGTTCTGTACCTCGAAGGCCTTTTCCAGGCTCTTCGCGCCAATGAGCTTTTCCCACGCGGCGGCAGAGTCCTCGAATGCCTTCTTCGAGTAGTCGGCAACCTCGGATGCCATGGCTTGCACGTTCGTGGTCCAGGCGCCGAATGAATTCAGTGCCATATGCATGCTGTCTTGGCCAAACTTGTTCATCTGATCCATGGTACTCCTCCTCAGCAGGCGGCCTGCGGTGGCTGGGATTTAACGACCCTTTGCCTTGAAAAGGCCCTTTCCAGCGTCAATGATCATTATAGTGCACTGCACAAAAAATTCAACGACTTCCCGCAGCGCACAATTCGACCGCGCAGTGGGTTAACGCTTTCGCAACAGCGTTATCCTAGCGTGCTTGACCGTGTCGTTCGTGTGACGACCGGTCCTTGGTCGGGGGATGCCTCGCCATCGGACGGGTGGCCGAGCCGGCCGCTTGCCCCGGGGGACATCGTCCCGAAGGAGCAACAGGGTGGGCTCCCGCCAGAGGAGCTCCAGGTGCGTCAAGGACGGGGGGCGTAATGGGTCGGTTTGGTTCTGGAGCCTTGACTGGGCTTCGTTGGGGCGTCGTGGGCCTCGGCGCTGTCGCAGCAGGTCTCATCTTCACCAGCGACTCAGCCGACGCCCGCCATCATTATCGCGCCCACGTGCATTTCATACGCCATGCGG
>DATGZX010000370.1:0-5001 GCA_035296965.1 Gemmataceae bacterium | reverse complement strand
TGCGAGAAGCGGGGCTCGACCAAAATTGTCCGTCCATTCCCTGGTTGAAAAACTACCAACTGGTATTCGCTTACCGGTAACTGCGCTCGCCCCCGGATTCGCTAAAATGTTAATCATTTCCCCCCTGCGGAAATCGGCGATGAAGAGTCCGCGGCGACCGAAAGGTGAGTGGACGGGTTCCTAGGCTGTTATCGTCTGCGCTTGCATAGCCAAGCGCGGCTCAGCGCAGCCCTGCCCTAGACTGCATATCGATCTTACTGTATGTCCCAGGAACGCCCCAAACTGGCTAACGCCTTATGATGCAACAAATGAAGCGAGGTCAGCCTTTGCGGGCTGACCTCGCTTTCATTTAACTCACAGGTTGAGATGCCAGTTAGAAGGCGATCTGCAACTGGGTGCGCAGCATCCAGCCGTCGGAGCCGGCGATGAATCCGGCTGGGGATTGGCCGCCACCGGCGGGGTTGCCGCCATCATAGATGCTGAAATCGGTCGACCATTTCAGCAGCTGTCCTTTCCAGTAGCGGTTGACGCCAATCGCGTATTCGCTGGCCAGGTGGAAGTTGGTAAAAGCACCATCGATAACGTGGACTGGGCCCACGCCGGCGATGGTCTCCGTCGTGAACTTGCCGTTGCCATTCAAGTCGCCGCTGTCGCCGCTGATAAAGGACCAGCGACCCACGACTTCCCATTTCTTGGGAACGACAAAGTAGCCTGCCTGCAGGACCATGCCATAGTCGAACAGGGATTTGCCGATGGGGAGCAAGGCGTTGCTGCCGGTGCCGTCGGTGTAAATAATCTGGCCCTTGCCGTTGGGCGTCGTGCGGAACTCGTCGAGAATGTGACAGAACCAGTCATTGGTGAGGCTGAAACCTTTGTAATGGAGACTGCCGAATGTCTCGAAGGTGTACTCATTAAAATCGTCGACCGCGTGACTGCCGGTAGTCGTGGTGCCGCCGTCGAATAAGTTGATGAGGCGTGTGCCGCCTTGCGGTCCGCCTGGCGAGACATAAATGCGACTCTCTTCGTCGTCACCGTAGAGGCTGCGCCGGTCGAACGGCACGAGGTTCGTAGCGCCCCCGACGCGGAGCACAGGGTTGCAACTGTATTGGTAATCGGACCAGCTGTCGCCGTACAGGTCCCATTTCTTGCTCTGGTTGTTCCATGTTCCGCCGAAGTCGTACCAGAAGCCCACATTGAATCCGGGCAGGTCATCCATCTGGGTGGCGGGGAACTGCGACTCGCTACCGTTGGTGATGATTGCCTGGAGATAGAAGCGATCCTCGGCCGCGCGGATCTGGGTGCCGGCACCCATGAGTAGGTTATCATCGTCAGCGTCGAAGTACCATTCCGTCATCGCGTATTCGACCATCTGCTGGTTGCCGCTGCCCATGTATTCTTCGAAGCTCATGAACGGCTTGAACTTGCCGGCGATCAGGGTATAGGTCGGCGCGTACTTCACGCCGCCCTCTGGGCAATCCGGTCCGCAACCAATATCCTTGCTGCAGCCGTGGAAGTCGTAGGCCAGCCAGGCGGAGAACAACCGGACCGAGTTGTCTACGGTTACGCCGCCTCCGATGGGTGAGGCTGCGGACGTGTTGGGATCGACGGTGCCGCTGGCCGTTTGCAGGACCTTGTTGTTCTGGGTACCTCCCAAGCCACGCGTGTTGCCGTCAAGCTCGAAGTGGTAACGCAAGTTCGGATCGAACGCCGTACCTTCCCAGATCAGGCGCAGGCGCTTGACTTCCAGTACCGACTCGTCGGCTTGCCGAACCGCATTCTTGTTCTGCGTGGCGTTCGGCGTATTCATCAGGTGGTTTGTCGCGTCCGTAACATGATAATTGTAGTAGTCCAGCTGCAATCGGCCGCGGAAACGCAGCTCGAAGGGAATCTTCGACTCATCGTCCCATTTTACGTAGGAGGGATTTGGGGCGCTGCGAATGACGAAGCCATTTCCCAGCTCGTAGCCCGTCTGCACGCTGGGCGGCATGCCGGCGCCGGGATTGGCCTTCAAATAGTCGGTGACGATCTTTTTGACCGCCTCTTCGTCCAGGGCCGCTTTTGCTGGGTCGCCGGGATTATTGGCTGGGGCAGCCGCAGCATCCTTGGCTGGAGGAGCGCTGGTCACGGCATCCAGCCGCTCTTTCAATTGTTGGATCTGCTTGTTCTGCTGTTCGACGAGCGTGCGCAGATCCGTCGAGTTGTCTTCGGCCCGGCCCACACCAGTTTGGACCAGGACGGCGGCACAGACCCCCAGGAGGGGCTTCTTTGGCAGCCGTTTCCACCAACGTAGGACCATTTGGGACTACCTCCATGTAGCAGTGTAATGGTTTCCATACCAGGGGAACTGCCGTGACCGTCCTGGGAATGCCTGGTGAGCCTTCACCTCACCCCGTGCCCGAAGTCACAGCCCGGGCGACGGCATTGCAGTTCCATTCCTTGTTGCTGTTAGTTTCGGTAGTGAGAGAGAATGCGTCTTATGAAGAACAGATGGGGACCGTCGTGCGCGGCCGGCGTAGCGCCGGAATTCAGGCAAACACTTGCTTACCGCTACAGGTCGGATGCGCCTCACGGGCTGGACGACCGTCAAATTGAGCGATCGCCGCCAGCGGACAAACATCACAAACGGCAAAGCCCACAAGCAGTTCATGCTGGCTGCCTGTGGGCTCACCAATTACCGCATCCACGGGCCGGCAAGAATGGCTGCCGGGGGATCAGTTTATCGAGTCTTTAGCTCATTGGTCGACGGTACTGGAGCCAGCTCACCCGTTTTCAAGGTGATATCCCCTGTTGCGGCCGGAATTCCCAATTGCTGGGCCTTGCCGGCGGGTGAGATGGGAGAGGTCGCAGCCACGGCGGCCACGGCCCCACATCCTGCCAGGCAATCTTCAAGGAGGTGACAGCACTCGGGCGAACCTGGCTTGTAATGCCCCTTCAGCCCTTTGACGAGCGCATCTGCGCGCTCGAAGAGGCAGCGGAAGCACTCTCTGCGGCAAACAAGCAGCTGCGTCAGAGCGTCGTTGGCGGCGTCGCGCACCATATAGTGCGGGTCGAGCTTGGACGCCAGATACAGCGACAGCACACCCAGGTCGGTCCTGGCCTTCTGACCGGCGATGCTCCAGGCGGCGGCCTTGCGCACTTCCCAGCATGAATCGCATTGCAGGGCGTGAGTGAGGGCGGCCAAGACCTCTGCATCGCAGCAGAAGTCGGCGTGCAGTCGGCTGCCAAGTTTCTCCGCGGCCTTGATACGATCGCAGCAGCACTCGCAGCTCAATTGATTGATCAGGTTGTGAGCATGCTCGGACTTCCAGCAGGAGCTGTGATGGAAGCCCTCGTCACAGGGCGCTGTGCAGTCCGGGCATGAGGGGGCTGGTGGACAGATGCAATGGACGCCGAAATTCCAGCAGGCGAACGGGCCTGCCAAACTCGTCGTCGTACCGCCCAGGAAGGCGGCTGCGGCAAGACAAAGAATACGCTTCATGCGCTCCCGACTCCTTTTCCTTGGAAGAAGGCACGCCCGTACCGAAGTGCAGGCGGCTGCCTATGGGGTGAATCTACGCTGTTCTTTTCCATCGGGCCAAGCAGCCCAGGCGCACGGCGTTTCCTATACGATTGCGGATTATGAAGAGACTTTCGGATTGTGCTCACAATATGGTGAGGAGAACGAGCAAACTTGTCAGCTGCGAACTAATCGGCATAATCGGCCGGATTGGCATCTTCGCCTCGGAGTGGAAACCGTCGCCAGGGGCTTCAGCCCCTGGGACTCAGACCAAGAAGCGATGGTCGATGTGCCAGGAGTTGAGCCCGGTGCCGGCCGCTCCTTTGCCGGGTCCCAAGCTGCGGAGCCAGCGGCGATGACTTGCCATGGCGGAGAGTTCACCTAGCACGCGCAAACGCCCACAGATGAAAGGCATCAAGCTGCCCTCTTGCCAGCGTCGCCAGGCTTTGCCGGCAAGCACCGCGAAATGGAGCGGCAACGAGCGCAGCAAGGTTCGGCCCGGCAGGTTTCTCCAGAAGACGCGCTCTTCATTCTGGGATTGCCGTTCCAGCAGACGGCGCTGCGGGCGACCGTATGAAGCCGAGACATGATGAAACACTCGGGAGGCCGGCTCGAAGAGCACTTGATAACCGGCCCAGTGCAAGCGGAAAGCAAGGTCGACATCTTCGAAATAGGCAACGAAGGACTCGGGAAAGGCCCCGGCACGAAGGATCGCTTCGCGCCGGAAGAAAGCGCTTGAAGCGCTGGCCCCGAAAACATGGCGGCGATGGAGGTACGCAGGGCCGAGTGGTTGGCGGTGGCCGCGCTTGCCGGCGACGCCGCCGAGATAGTAGCAATCGCCCGCGCTATCGATCTGGAGCGCAGCATCTGCGCCAGGCCGACACAAGACCAACGGCGCCACGGCGCCGACCAAGGGGTCGTCGAACCCCGCCAGCGCTGCGTCCGCCCAGCCCTCGGTCACCTCCGTGTCGTCGTTCAATAGCTCCACAATTGCGCCGCGCGCGACGTGAATACCGGCATTGGCGGCAACACAGAACCCGCACCTTCGCTCCAGCTTTACAATCTCTACGCCGGCAAAGCCCCCGGCCGCGCCGCTGGCTGCGCCCCCTGGTGAACCGTCGTCCACAACAATGACTTGAGTTCCCGGCGGGCGATGACGCATGACCGTGGTCAGACATGTACGGAGCAGGTCCGCTCGGTTATGACTCGGGATCACGATGGAAAGAGGGAGAGGAGCCGGCGATGGGCCGGCCGGATCGTCGTTAGGCGAGGGGCAAGTAACAATCTCCCCTCGCCCCCGCTTCGGGGGAGAGGGGTCGGGGGTGAGGGGGACGAACGATCCCCGGCCAAGGCCCCTCACCCCCGACCTGGACTGATGAAAGCCATTGACGGTTTTGACGTTTTGGGCTTGCTCGTTTTCTTCGGTTTTGTTGCGCTGGCGGACTGGAGGTCCACGCCCAAGGCATGCAAACGGAGTTGCGCATGGATGCATCAAACGTTGAAGA
>DATGZX010000369.1:0-60745 GCA_035296965.1 Gemmataceae bacterium | reverse complement strand
GATCTGGCGGTCGTCGGGCCTGAGCAGCTCCTTCCGTTTGGCCAGCGTCTGCTCGAACAGCGGCAGGGCCTTGTCCAGTTGACCGGCGGCCTCGTAGGCCCCGGCCAGGCCCATGGCGCACGTGAGGGTGAGGGGATTGTCGGGCCCTAATTCTCCCTTCGACTTGGCCAGTGTCAGCTCAAATAGCGGCACGGCCTGATCCAGACGCCCCGTGTACCGGTACGCCAAGGCCTGGTTGTGCCTGGATATGAGCACCTGGGGGTCGTCGGAGCCAAGCAGGGATTCCATAGTCCGACGGGCCTTGGTCAGCAGGACCAAGGCTTTCGCTTCATACCCCAAGTTCAACTGAGATAAGCCCAAGGTTTCCTGCAATTTTGCCACCGCGAGAGGGTCACCCATTGCTTCGCTGTCCAGTTGGGCCGCTGCCCGGTCCAGTTGCTCACCCAACAGTAACCGCAGGGGTCTGCTATTCTTCCCCTGCGCCCAGGGGTCCAAGTTCGCGAAGATCGAATTCAGAATTTCATAGCCTTTCTCGATCTGCGCCAGCCGCTTCTGGGCCGTCTCCTTGGCTTGCCGCTCGGCATTCGCTGCCTTCTCTGCCTGGAGAAAACCAATCGTCGAGCCAATCACGCCGCCCACCATTGCCAGCACGACCAGGCTCGCCGCCAGTACCCGCCCACGGTTACGCCGCACGAACTTCCGTATCCGGTAGCTGGCCGAGGGCGGCCCCGCAAGCACCGGCTCGTCTGCCAGGTAACGCTCGATGTCCTCGGCGAAGCCCACCGGCGTCGCATAGCGGCGGCTCCGGTCCTTTGCGAGGGCCTTCATGACGATCCAATCCAGATCACCACGCACCAGCCGTGTCAGGTGTTTGGGTTCCAACTTCCGCTGGAAAGCAATGGCGGGCAACTCCTCTGAGCTGGACAATTTCGTACTGGGCTTGGGCGGTTCGACTTCGCGAATGATGCGCAGCATCTCTCCAAATGCGGCGCTGCGCAATTGCTTCGAGGTGAACGGCGGGGTGCCCGTGAGCAATTCGTACAGGATGACGCCCAGCGAATAAATGTCTACGCGCGTGTCGATGTCAAGGTTATTCAGTTCCGCCTGTTCCGGAGCCATGTATTCCAGCGTGCCGATCATCTGCCCCACTTCGGTGAACATCGTCTTCTCGGTGAGCTTTTGGCTAATCGCCTTAGCCACGCCGAAGTCGATCACTTTAGGGACGGGTTTGCCGTCATAGAGCGCGATGATCACGTTGGAAGGCTTGAGATCGCGGTGAATGATTCCCTTCTGATGGGCGTGCTGCACGGCCAGGCACACCGGTACAAACAGCTCCAGACGCTCCTGCGTGGTCAAGTATTCCTGGTCGCAATACTTCGTGATGGGGATGCCCTTGACTAGCTCCATGACAAAGTAAGGGAGGCCGTTGACAGTGGTGCCGGCATCAAAAACCTTGGCGATGTTCGGATGGTCCATCACTGCCAATGCTTGCCGCTCTTGTTCGAAGCGGGCACTGACATGCGCCGAGTCCATGCCCGCCTTGATGATCTTGAGCGCCACCCGGCGACGGACGGGGGCCTCCTGCCCAGCCATGAACACCGCCCCCATGCCACCTTCGCCGAGCTTTTGTAAGAGCTTGTATGGGCCGATCTGCGTGCCCAGAGCCTCGGCCGCCGTTGGCGCGGCGATGGCCTCATCGGTTTCAGTTTCCGGTCCTACGGCCGGCTGTTCGAGGAAACCGCCGACCTTGGCGTGCGCCAGCAAGAGATCGTGGATGCGTTGATGCAGGCCGGCGTCTGCACCGCAGGCGCCGTCGATATATTCAGCACGCCGAACCGGATCCTCAATTTCCAGTGCCGCAAGAAAGATGGTGCGCTCACTCATGATGACGGCCTCAGCAGGAGATCGAAACCGATGCATCGTAACAGGATTTGCAGGAGCACGAGCCTCCTAATTGTCCGACTCACTGCCGGTTTGCGTGCCTACGTGGTGGTGCAGCCAAACAAGGAGCGGGACCACGCATTCAAACAAAACTGCCTTGCCGGGAGGGCCAAGCATTGTTGTTTACAACAACAATCAGCGCAGAATCTGGTCAAACCATGCCAGCTTCCTTTGTTTTTTGGGGGAGCGTGCGCGTACGGAATGAAGGCCGATAACCTGTAGCGTTCGCCTTCGATTCCCTTAGTGCCGCACAATGGCAGCGGCCCAAACAAGCAATGATTGCAGTTCCGGGCGTGGGGGATTATCTTCAAATGTCATGGATCAGGTCCGTCGGCTTCTTGACGCCATCGGGCATGGTGATGCCCATGCGGCCGAGCACCTGCTGCCGCTCGTCTACGACGAGCTGCGCCGGCTCGCTCAGCGCAAATTGGCACAGGAAGCGCCGGGACAAACCCTGGACGCCACCGCCTTGGTGCACGAGGCTTATCTGCGTTTGGTGGGATGCAACGCTGAACGGCGCTTTGAGAGCGAACGCGGCTTCTTTGCGGCTGCCGCCCAGGCGATGCGTCGGATCTTGGTGGACAAGGCGCGGCGCAAGCACGCTAAAAAAAGGGGAGGCGCGCTCGCTCGGCAACGCGTGCAGGAATCACAACTGGCGGCCCCCGAGGTCGGCGAAAACATCTTGGCCTTGGACGAAGCGCTGCGTCGGTTCGCCAAGGTGGATGCTCAAGCCGCGGAACTTGTGCAATTGCGCTATTTTGCAGGACTCTCGCTTCCCAAGGCGGCAGAGATCCTGGACGTTTCTCCTCGAACGGCCTCGCGACTCTGGACTTATGCTCGTGTCTGGCTAAAGGAGGCCTTAGACGCCGGGCGATAATCGGCCGACTGAACGCCCACCTTTCTTCTTGTCACCGCCCTTCTCGCGCTTTCCAACCACAAGTCCGGCAACACACTCGCTGCCCAGACTCAGCCCAAGCTAGGTTTTCCGGTCAAGCATTTCTCTGCCAGTCCTCAGCCATTACCACGAAAAAGGCGAGAACATTGGCACGGTTTGCGCGCATTTTGCGCTGATCGTTCTAGACTGCCAAGCCTGTGGCCGCCAATAAGCCTGCCGCATTCCTAGAAGGTTAGTGAATCATTGGCAGCACCGAGTTCCATTTGCAACATCCCGCGACGCAACTGGAGGCTCGCTGAGCAAGCGTCCGTCGTGCGCTTACTAGGAGCGGTTTGACTGTCAGTTTGGTTTTTCTCCCTAGTCGAACGGAGGTTTCATCATGAATTGGCTCTCCAAGTACGCTCGTCTTTTCTATCGTGCCAAGGTAGGATCCCGGCGGCGGTCCAGCGCAGGGCGGCGCGGCCTGGTCCGGATTCAGTGCCGCGGAGGCCGGCTGGCCCTGGAAACTCTCGAAGATCGCCTTGTTCCCTCGGTCACCGTGACCAATGCCCTGGATATGCCCATCGCCAACATACTTTCGCTGCGCGAGGCCGTCACCATGGTCGATTCGGGCCAGGTGCCCGACAATACCATCATTCTGCCCGCAGGGATCTACCTCGATTCCACAGGCGCCCTGAACGTCACCCATTCGCTGACCCTTCAGGGCGCCGGTGCTGCGAACACAATCATAGACGGCGGCGGCACAGACCGTGTCTTCGTCATCAACACCGGAGCCGCGGTTACCATCCAGTTCTCGGGCGTCACGATTCGTAATGGCATCACCAGCGGCAATGGGGGCGGCATTGATCTGCACGATGCCTACGGCCAATCGTCCTCCCTGACGCTAATGAACAGCATCGTCACCGGAAACACGGCCGACTCGGGAAGCGGCAACCAATACGAGTACGGTGGCGGTATCGCCCTGAATAACGCCAGCCTGACCTTGAAGAATACGCAGGTCACCGGCAACCAGCTTCCAGGGTCCAACGACTTTGGCGGCGGGATAGGCGTGGGCATGGCAAGTGGGCTTAACGCATCGGGCAGCATCACCATCACCAATAGCAGCGTCGTCGGAAACACGGCCGGGTTTTTCGGCGGCGGCATCGCCATTCAAGACGCCGGCGTGACCAGCGTGAGCATTTCCGGCAGCACGATCAGCGACAACACGCTCACCGCCGCGGGCGGTTACGGGGGTGCCGGGGTCTATGTGAACTCATCCGGCGCCGTGAGCATCAGCAACAGCGTCATCAGCGGCAACAGCTCCGGTGGCGACGGCGGTGGTTTTGAAACCAATTTGGGCTTCCCCACCAGTATCACCCTGAGCGGAGATACGGTAACCGACAATCGCTCGACCAATGGCAACGGCGGCGGCATTGCCTTGAATACTTACTCGCCAGCGACCTTACAAGACTGCACGATTACCGATAATACCGCCTTCATGTCCGGCGGCGGCCTGAGCGCGAGCAACAATTTCAACACCACGATCACCGGCAGCACGGTTGCGAACAACGTGGCGGTTGGCACTTCCAACATGACACTCACTCGGACCGGCGGCGGCGGCCTGAGCTTTGTCGGCGGCGCGGTCGAGATTAGCAACAGCACGGTCGACAACAACGTAGCCTCGACGGGGCCGGGCGGCGGCCTGCTCGTGACAAGCACCTCGGTCTCGCTCACGACCATTAACACCAGCTGGTTTGGCGGCAATATTGCTGCCACGAACGGTGGCGCCTTCTGCTCGGAGAACAATGCCAGCATGGTCGTCTCTGGGAGCACTTTCGACAACAATCTGGCCGGCAACAGCAGCGGTGGCGCCATCGACAACGCCGGCCAGAATGTGAGCCTCTATTACGACACTTTCCAGGCTAACAGCGTTGAGGGAGCGAACGGGTCGGGCGGCGCCCTGTACTCCGGCAGCGCCGGCGCCGTCACCGTGCTCAACTGCCTGGTCCTGGACAATATTGCTACCATCGGCGGCGGCGGCTTCTACCAAGTCAATGGCTCGCTCTCTATCTCGAGGTCCCAGTTCACCGGTAACGTCGCCACCGTGGACGGCGGCGCCTTGTACGTCTTAGACGCGGCTTTCACGGCCACTGCCTCGACGTTCAACGGCAACCAGGCGCTCCAGGACGGCGGCGCCTTGTTTTACGATGTCTTGGGCGGCAACGAAAGTTTGACCAACGACACCTTCACGGCCAACACGGCCGTCGGCGCGGGCGGCGCCATTTACGTCGCACAGGGTTCCCCGTCATTCGTCAATGACACGGTCAACGGTAATACCGCTGCCACCAGCTTTGGAGGCGGGATTGCCATCTTCAGCATCGGGGTTACCTTCCAGAACACCCTCGTCGTGCAGGACGCGGCGCAGAGCAACTTCGATGGTCCCGATATCTACATCACTGCCGGCGATGCCGTTACGGACAAGGGCGGCAACTATGTTCAAAGTCTGGCAGCCAGCGGTAATAGCGGCTTTGGCCCCTTCTCGCCTGGCAATCCCAATCTCGGGCCGCTTGAAGATAATGGACAGAATATTAATGCTCTTGCGAGTTCGGCCGGAGCCCCGGGGAGCAGCCAGGTCGTCCAGACCGAGGCGCTGCTCCCGGGCAGTCTGGCCATCGGCGCGGGAGTCGCCGCGAACGCCCCGTCCGTGGACGAGCGCGGTTTCCCCAGCCCGGGAGCTGCCGGGGTGTCCATTGGTGCTTATGAGCCTCAGTACAACGCAAGCGCCACTCCCAATCAGATCTTTGTCGAAAATGTTTATGAGGTCTACCTTTACCGTGTCGCCGACTCCGGCGGCCTGGCCAACTGGACCGGGCAACTCCAGCAGGGTGTCTCCCGCACTGCCGTGGTCGCAGCCATCGAAGGATCTTCCGAATACGAAAATGATCTGGTCCTGAAACTCTACGAGCGTTACTTGCACCGCGCGCCGGATCCGGGCGGACTCCAGACCTTCGCAGGCATGCTGGCCGGCGGCAGCACCATCGAACAGGTGTCGGCGGCACTGATGGGCTCCACCGAATACTTCAACTTGCACGGCGGCAACAATCTCGGCTCCGTCGACGCAATGTATGAGGATGCGTTGAACCGTCTGCCGGATCCAGCGGGACTGAATACCTTCCTCCAGGATTTGGCCACTGGCACGTCGCAGGCGGCCGCGGCTGCAATGTTATTCAGCTCCCTTGAATACCAAAACAATGTCGTCGAGGCAAATTACCAAGCACTCCTCGGCCGACAAGCCGACACTAGCGGGCTGGCTTACTTCTTGAACCTGTTGGGGTCCGGCACCACAGACCAGGCGCTTGCCGCGGACATCCTCGGCTCCACCGAGGCGTTTGGCAAGCGCACCTGATCCCGATCGGCCTTGGAGCAGCCTGAGCGAGTATCCGCGGGCCGAACAGGCGCTGCAATCCAGGGAAGTGCCGTGGCGGGGATCCTGAAGACCCGCCGCGGCCAAGAGATCACCCACCAGGTCACTTGTTTTTCTCGTTCTGAGCCATAGAATAAAAAACATGGAGTTTTAGCGCTCCGCTAAATACGTAATTTGATGTCGTCGGATGACTAGATGAAGAGCAACCCGGCAGTGCTGGGGGGCTTGTTGAAAAGTAAGCCGACGTGGTCGAATGCCAGAGGGTATTCCGCCACGTCGGCTTTTTTGCTTCCAGTGGCGCAAGACGGTTGCAGCCACCAGAGTCCAGATTTAGATAACGCCTTACTTCATTGATCCCGACGCCCCAATTTGTAGAGCCTGCTGAAAAAGGGCTCTGACCCCTTCCACGAAGGGCAGTAGATCCTCAAGAAAGCGGGAAATCACAGTGAAGCTTCGTAGGGGGTCAGACCCCTTTTTCAGCAGGCTCTTGTATCGACGTGGCATTACGCGCTCGTGAAACCTTCAGAAAGAGAGCGGAAAATGGAATGGTACTGGTGGGTAATCATTGGCTGGGGATTGAGCGGGTTAGTTGCATTGGCCATGGCGTTTCGAGATACCCCGGCCATGCGGGAAAACGTTGGAGTGGCGGAAGTCTGGCCCGTGATCTTGGGCCCCGTGTGGCTGATGATGAAACTATGGCAACTCGAGCTGCCGTCGTAGTTCGGGTTCGCACATTCGACGCAGATAGGTACGCTTTAACTTGCGTTCGGCTTGTTCTTACGAAGGCTTCGATTATCGTCAGGCTGTTCGTAATCAGATCGCGGGCAAGAAGGATTGGCCGGCCAGGGCGATCGTAACTTGGAGAATGTAATGCAGTTGGGCCTTTCTAGCCCAACAGGGCAACAGCGAACGGATACCTGCATTCTCAGAATGGTGCAAAGACAAAGAAGCGCGCTCCTTGGGGAAGAGTGCCATCATCAAGGTGAAGAAAACAAGCGGAGGGCAAGGGTCTAATTCTAGCCCTTTGGCGATAGAATTGGAGGACATCCAGGCCCGTGCCGCCCACCAGGTGGTTGCAATGCGGGGGGAACTGGGGATTTGGGCATTTCGCGTCGTCTGCCAGGCCGTACCCGACTAATCCGCACGACTCCAATTGGTCGATAACCAAACAGGCATGGTTCAGGACACGCAATTGGTAACCACTCAAAAGGGGCAGGCCTCATGACGACTCAACAGTTTTTCGCATGCCTGACTCTCCCGATGTTGTTTGCCAGCGGTTGCAGCTCGATGTCTAATACCGAGGCAGGAGCGGCCGGCGGCGGCCTTGTTGGCGCAGGGGCCGGCGCGCTGATCGGACATGCCACAGGGCACACTGGCGCTGGTGCACTGATCGGTGCCGGAGTGGGAGCGCTTACCGGCGGCCTCGTTGGCCACTCCGAAGACGAAGCTGAGAAGAAGGCTGCGGCCGCTCGTGACGCGCGCATGCTGGGCGTGACCGAAGTCGTGCAGATGACCCAAGCCGGCGTGTCCGATGGCGTGATAATCGGCCAGATTCATTCCAGTGGTTCGGTTTATCAACTCTCGGCCAACGATACGATCTGGCTCAAACAGCAAGGTGTGAGCGACGACGTCGTGCGAGCGATGATGGCGACCACCTACGATCGTTCGTGGCGCTATCGCCATGGCTATGCGGCGCCGGTTTACGTCGTCGACCCAGTACAGCCCCCGCCCGTGCAAGCGGTTACTGCGCCGGCGCCAACGACCGCTCAGCCAACGGCGGACTTGCCGCCGCAGCCGGTTCCTGTGAACTAATCCCATGGAAGGCAGCGTGGAACCCTGTTCGACGATGACCTCTAGGCTTGCTAGGGCTGCATGGAGCGGGAGATCCTGAGCGTCCTATACATACCCAGTATGCCGTCCGGTCGGTGACGCTGTGCCCCGCTATTTGCGGTCAGGTGAAGGCCTGGTTCGGCCAATGGGAATCTCAAGCGCTGCTTTAATCTCTTCGTCATGTCTGCTCCCACCCAAACATTGACGGATGGACCAGGCGATCACTCGTTCCAGACCGAGTGGAGCAACCGACTGTTCGATCCCACAGCTGCGACATCTTTCCAGCCGAGCACTTGCCCAGGGTGGCGCCGCCACTTACCCTGAACTCTGCGACACCCACCTAAATCCAGGAGCAATCATGAAAAGTGCCGTCGAAGACAAATTCCCGATCTCAAAGACCTCGCGCCGATCGTTTCTGGCCGCGACCACCGGGGCGGCCCTGACTACCATTGTCCCGCGTCATGTGCTGGGTGGAGCCGGCTTCATCCCACCGAGTGAGCGCGTCAACTTGGCGGGAATTGGCGCCGGCGGAATGGGCGGCGGCGACATTGCTACCCTTGCCCGACTAGGCGTCAATGTAGTCGCCCTGTGCGACGTCGACGACAAGCGCGCCGCCGGCTCCTACCAAGCATTTCCGCGGGCACGCCGATACAAAGACTTCCGCGAGATGCTGGACAAGGAGGCGAAGCATATCGACGCCGTATCGGTGGGCACGCCAGACCACATCCATGCGGTCGCGTCCATGGCAGCGATCCGTGCAGGCAAACACGTTTACTGCCAGAAACCGCTCACTCGCACGCTCCATGAATGTCGCGCGGTAACCGAGGCCGCCCATGTGGCCGGCATCGCCACGCAGATGGGCAATCAGGGCCACGCCACGGAAGGAGCCCGGCTTACGAACGAATGGATCCGGGCCGGCATTCTGGGTGCGGTGCGCGAAGTGCACGTCTGGTCTGACCGGGCGGGCCGCCTCTGGAAGCAAGGAATCGGTCGTCCTACAAGCAGGCCGCCGGTGCCGTCCACGCTGAGCTGGGATCTGTGGCTGGGGCCGGTCCATGCGCGACCTTACAGCCCTGCCTATGTCCCGGTCACCTGGCGCGGATGGTGGGATTTCGGCACGGGAGCGCTGGGCGACATGGGTTGCCACATCATCGACCATCCTGTTTGGGCTCTGGAGTTGGGGCCACCAAGCATGATCGAGGCCCGCACAACGATTGACGGCTCAGTCCTGGACGGCAACATGCCGAATGCGGAGACCTATCCGATCGCCTCCATCATCTACTACGAATTTCCGGAACGCGGCGCACGGCCGGCCGTTCGGATGACCTGGTACGACGGAGGCCTGATGCCGCAGACGCCAACGCTCATGCCTCGCAACCAACAGCTTCCCGATAACGGCGTCCTGTACATCGGTAGCAAGGGCATGATGGTTCACTCCTCGCACGGCGGCATGCCCCAGCTTCTGCCAGCCGAGCTACACCAGGACGCTGCCAAGATCGCGAAAACGATGTCCCGTTCGCCTGGACATTACGAGGAGTGGGTCGCCGCGTGCAAAGGAGGATCGCGGCCGGTGTCGAATTTTGATTACGCCGGCCCTCTGACCGAAATCGTGTTGCTGGGCGTGCTTTCGCTACGAGCGCCAGGCCGGCGCTTGGAATGGGATAATCTTAACCTAAAGGTAAAAAACATCCCGGAGCTAAATCAGTTTGTGCGGCCTGGTTATCGCAAGGGCTGGAGTCTCTAAATGGGACCACGGATGCATCATGACAAGCTCATTGGGGGCTACGGTCGCCTTGCAGAAGCAGAACAGCATTTCCGCCGGGAGACAATCCTGCCTTTTCTCAATGGGGGGAGGGAAAATGCTTGCCCTTCCTGCGCGGAAGACTTCCGCGCGAATCGGCGTTTCTAGGCCGCACTACCAACCACTGATAGGTACGCGCGACACGCGTTCGGCTTGAGGTTTACGTCAACTACGCCCGGAGGGACTTGAACCCCCAACCTATGGTTCCGAAGACCGTTCTGGCATTTTCCACCATCGTCTCCCTACGTCGCAAGCTGTTCACCAGCAAGCAGCTTGCGACGTTTCCATATTCCTCCAATGTCCACTGATTCTCACTGATTTCCATTCCATTGGCTACAGAATGGCTACAGCCGGCGCTATCGAAAGTGAATGAGCCGACGGCGAACTTACTATTCTCGAAATCAGTAAGTTGTAGCCTGCTCCTGGAAGCGTCAGCGTCTGTCACGGTGGGGGCCGTACGCGACGCTGGCGACGCCAATGGTTTAGCTGTTGGGGAGGGCTTGTGGTTCTTTTGAACGATTCCTGACATCGGATGACGCATGGCATTCGAAGAGAATGGGTTCTGCCATCTACCCGCCTTTCCAGCCTGATCTTACCCAACGCAAGGACCGGTGTAAGCAACCTTATGATGAACGGACCAAACGTGGCAGCGCGGACATGGAGGAAAGCTTGCCTCACGATGTGGCTGAACAGGCCGTCACAGCGCCTTGAGAAAAGCCACCAGGTCGTGCACTTCGTCTTTCGAAAGGTTGAGCGGCACGAGCTGGAGGTCTAGGTTCGGGTTGGCCCCGGCGCCGCGATTGTAGAACTCAATCACATCGTCCAGTGATTTCAAGCTGCCATCGTGCATGTATGGTCCCGTCAGCGCAGCACCGCGCAGCGTAGGGGTTTTGAACTTGCCTCGATCCGCAGGCACCTTCGTCACGACAAATCGGCCTACGTCTGCTGGCACCTTCCCCCAACTAACGCCGGTGTTGTGATACTCTTCGTCGGTGAAGTTTGCGCCGGAGTGGCAGCGCCAACAACGGCCCTTACTCTCGTACAGCCACAGGCCGTGGCGCTGCTGTGCAGACAGGGCAGAAAGTTCTCCCATGCGACGAAAACGATCGACAGCGCTATCACCGCGCAGGAGCACTCGCTCGAAGCTGGCGATGGCTTTGCTCAGGTTAGTCGCCGTTACTCCATCGGAGAACGCATCTTCGAACTCGGCTTTGTAAACCCTATCACTCTTCAGCCGATTGAGCACGTCGGCTACACTGGAGCCCATCTCGTCCGGGTCCGCAATAGGGCGCAACGCCTGGTCCTCCAGAGAACTCTCACGGCCGTCCCAGAAAAACGAGGTTCCCAACGCTCGGTTGAAGAGCGTGGGAGCCCGCCGAGAGAGCTGTTTGCCATGGAGCCCGCGGGGCCTACCGATGCTGGCAAAGCCATGGTCCGGCTGGTGACAACTGGCACAGGCTATGGTGTGTGTTGTGGATAGGATTGGATCGAAAAAGAGTTTTCGGCCTAAATTCACACGAGCCTCTGCCAGCAAGTTGGTCTGGGGAACGGGCCGTGCATCCAGGCCGAGCGGGATTCGGTCCAAGGAGATTTTGGCCGGCAGTGTGTCCTTGGGAATGGCGAGAGGCGAGTCTGCGCCACGACCAGTTACGCCAACAACAAACATGGCCGATACGAGGGGCAAAATCCAGCGGGCCATGAAGAACTCCTCCTGGACGTGATGAACGTCGACTTGAGCTGAAAATCTGGTTCGCGAAGGTGCTCGGCGACTATTTGCCGCTGCCGATGCATGCCACACTGGCGAGAGCGGCGGCTTCGCACGAATCCTGATGCCGCTTGTTCGCGTTCGCGCGCCCCGGTGCGTGTTTGAAGCGACTAAGCAGGCGGCGTCCTCATGAAACCTCGGCTGATGAACCAGAGGGCCGCTGCACACATGATGAGGGCACAAGCAAGGTCGAGTTCGAAATGGCTACCATCAATGAGCGCTGCGGCGAGCCAGCACGTGCCGCCAACGGCCAGACCGATTCCGTAGAGTTCGCCCATGTTGGCCCACGGCGCGTTCCGGCATACGGCGCTGCGATAAAGGCCCCGTCCCTCCTTTGCAGCCTCACTCCTTCGAGCGTTTGGCCTCGAATTCACGGGTATTCGTCTCACCGTTCCGTTCAAGGTCCCTTTTGCCCTTGAAGGTGTCGCCCTTCACCTTGCCTTTGTACTTGATGGTGATCTGGTTTCCATTGAATTCGCGGTTCACCTTGAAGGAGATATCGCCATCCTTGAATTTGCCGTCCTCGATCTTGCTCTCCATGTCAGCGACGCTGACGGTGCCGGTTAATTTGTCGCCGTCAAGCTTCAGCTTGATTGTCACGTCGAGCTTCTGCCCGTTGACGTCCGCGGTGTACTTCCAGGTCCCCGTTGGATTGGTTTTGTCGTCGGCATTGGCCATACCGCCAAAAACCACCAGGCAAACGACGGTCGCAACGCGCTTCATGGCCGCACCTCATTCGTTAAGGAAGATGGAGAATACGAACTACCCCTGAGGGGGAGTCGAACGCTCCGACACAATCAGCAACCCAGCCAATTGTATACGGCTACCGGTCGTTTTCGACGGCGAAGATTCCGGCGCACCAGACGCCAAGTATGTCGTTTCTGATCCCTCCCTGGCGAAGATCATGGTATTTGGGCCGAGTACCAGGTTTCCCGGCGGAAAGTGGGCATGTCCATTGGCACGCGAATAAGCTCTAACGAGTGTCCGCGTTTTTTTTCGAGGTTACGATCCGTCGGGAAGACCGCATGGCCAATCGTACGCGTGAAATGGCTCCGCTCAAGCTGCTCTTCATCGGCAACAGCTTCACCGCGCGCAATGATCTCCCCGGCCTGCTCACACAACTGGCGGTGACGCGGGGCAAGAGCATCCGGCATCGCCTTAACAGCGCTGGCGGCGCGTCCCTCCGCCAGCACTGGAATGCCGGCAAAGCGCTGGAAGCGACCAAGGAGGGCCATTTCGACTATGTCATCCTCCAGCAGCAAAGCACGCTCCCAATCAAGAATGCCAAACGAATGCACGAGAACCTTCGACTCTTCGACTCTTCGACGAAGCTATCACGCTCGCGGCCGCGAAGACCATCCTCTACATGACTTGGGCCCGGCAGCTCGCGCCGGAGTCTCAACAAGCCATTACGGATGCGTACACTAGCATCGGCCGGGACCTCGGCGCGACGGTCGTTCCGGTCGGTGTGGTCTGGCAGCATTTCCTCCGCAAACGCGAATAGCCGGTCTTGTACGACCGGGACCAGAGCCATCCCACTCTTGCCGGATCGTATTTTGCCGCGGGCGTCTTCCTTGCGGTGTTGTTCAAGGAGAACCCAATTGGGATTGAGGGCGAGGCCGAGGGCTTAACGAAGAAAGACTTGTTCCTGCTGCAGAAGACCGCGTGGCAGGAGGTCAAATCAAGTTTGTAGGAGATGGGTGAACAGGACGTCCGCAAGCAACCGTGGCAGGGCGGTTAGGTCCCCAACAAGTTTCTTGCAATTATTGCAGCAGCCTCCGACAATAGCCCGCAATGCAGCCGCGGTGGGGTTTCGTGGTCAACCAAGCTCAACTCGAAAGCGAAGTCGATGAAATCCTCTGCCGGCGTCGTGATGTTCGTTGTTTGGTGGATACACTCACCCAGCGCGCTTGCGGACCCCGGTCAAGGCCCCACCCGAGGAACTGGTGAGCACGCGGCTGGTTGCTCTGAAGGAGAAGTTGGCTGCGGGAGATAGTGCCGCATTGCAAAAGTTCCGGGAAGAAGTGGAGAAACAAGTTACTCCATTAGTGGAACCCATTGCCGATGACACGCGCTATTGCCATGTGACCTTTCTCTGGCGGACCAAGGACGTGGTGAAGAATGTCGCCGTGCAGATTGGCATGGGCAATCCACGCCTCGACAAGAATCAACTGCAGCGGCTGGGCGACACCGATCTGTGCTATAGGACTTTTCGTCTGCCCAACGATATCCGGTACAGATCTTAATGACGTGGAGGTGCCTATGATCTGCGACCGATTGGAATTGTGTCAGCAAGATCTGGTGCCCCGTGAAGGCAGTGTCCAGCGCTGGCGGCATGATACGATTCAATCGCTTGAGGACATGGAGCGAGTCATCCACATGGTGACCAGCGGCATGGAGAGCGTAGGGTACTCCGAGAAAGAGGTCCTTACCATGCGCCTGGCTACCGAAGAGGCGATTGTCAATGCCCACAAGCACGGGCACCAGCGTGATTGGAGCAGACCATTCTCCGTGCGCCATCACCTCGACGCGAATGGCGTGGTAATCCAGGTGGAGGATCAAGGACCAGGTTTTGATCCGCAGCAGGTGCCGGATCCGCTCGCCCCCGAGAATCTGGAACGAGCCTCCGGGCGCGGTCTACTCTTGATGAGGACCTATATGTCGGGTGTCTGCCATAACGAGCGGGGGAACTGCGTTTGCCTTTGCAAGCGTCGCTTGACTTCCCCTCCTGGTGAATCGGCAGATGGATGACAGAATTGAAGCAGTATCGCGCATTCGCTACGTTTACCGTTGCTTCTCGGCCCTTCCCTAATGAGCAATTCGGCTATGTCCATCCATCATGGCAGTCATTGGCTGGAGCGAGAGGACTTCGGCAGAGTAACTGTAGCGCGGCTGAAGACCCCCAAGATTCTGGATGACGATGTCATCCGGGCCGTGTTCGACCCAATCTATGCCCTCAGCAGTGTCGGCCGCAATCACGTTGTTCTAAACCTTGCTACGGTCGATTACCTTCCGAGCATGGCACTGGGGAAGCTGGTGATGCTTAGCCGAAGAATCGAGGTTGGCAACGGACGGCTTGCGCTGTGCCGGCTATCTCCTGCCGTCCAGGAAGTGCTTGAAACCACCCGTCTCAACGACCTTTTCAACATTTACCCTACGGAAGAAGAAGCCTTGCAGTCCTTTGCCTGATGGTCAGGGCGGCCACTCCAATAAGAGAAGGAAGACCTGGCGAATCGGGCGACCAACGCTGAACGGGTTGGTAGCGACCACCTCGTCCGGTTCGAGACCAACCCAGTGCCAGGATTTGTGAATCGTGTCGAATTGCAAGCTCTGGTCCCGGAGTACCTCAAGACAGTTCCAATCGATCCCTTCGATGGCCATCCCTTGCGTTTGGGCCAATTCGGTGAAGGCGTCGAGTGCTACGGCTGGCTACCTTGCTATTTTCCTCCGGAATTCAGAGACGTGCGCACAATCTGCGGGAGGCAGGAGTCAGGGGGCAGGAGTCAGGGGCCGCGAAACTCCGTGATGCCGAAAGGCGTTGAGCACGTGGCGGGAGGCAGGAGTCAGGGGGCAGGAGTCAGGGGCCGCGAAACTCCGTGATGCCGAAAGGCGTTGAGCACTCGATGTCGTTGATTCGATTGCTGTACTTCCTCCACCCCGCGAAACTCCGTGATGCCGAAAGGCGTTGAGCACTGCGACACTTCGGGCATATCGAGACTCTCGCGGAGACCGCGAAACTCCGTGATGCCGAAAGGCGTTGAGCACTCAGCGTGAGCCACCCTCCTTGTGAAATCTGCAAATCTCCAGTAGCATAAGAACAACTAATCGCAGGGTGGAGCAGCCCGGTAGCTCGCAAGGCTCATAACCTTGAGGTCGTAGGTTCAAATCCTACCCCTGCAACTTCAGCACGCTTCAGGGGCAAGGAGTTGCCTGCCCTGATTCTTCTCTCTTGGCGCAGCCCATCAATTCCTGGCTGTGGATCGGCGTCGGCGAACGAACTTCGCCGGTGAGTTCTGTTTTCCTGATGGAAGTGAAACCATGCCCCACAAGCAAGCGAATAGCAACCGGCCGGCTCATTCCCGCCTGTCCCTGGCGTCACGCTTGCTGGGCAGTACCTTGCGGGCGACCCTGCCAGCATCTCTACCCCAGGAACCGTCAAGGAACAGGAAGCCGGAGGGAAAGAACAGCGGCACGAGACGCAAGCAGGCTGTTCGCCACCACGTGAAGGGAGCAACCATGGATAGCCGAGCTGAAGTGCCGGAAGGGTATCGGCAATTATTCTTCGTCAATGCAGGCGGCCCGTCTCGGAAGGTACTAAGCAGGGAAGTGGTTCAAAAGAAGTGGCAGCTAGTCACCCTGGATTGCTCTCATCGCATCCTGCTGCCCAGATACCAGAAGTCGGCAAAGCTCGGCTGCGGTTTCTGTGGCGGACTTGAACCGATGGCCCAGGAGTAATTATAACTCCTGCTCAGTCGCTCCCGGATTTCGATCCTGTCGATTGCTCGCGTGTTTCTCCTTCTGGGACCAGCCCGCGGTAATCAAAGTGCCATTTCCGCGCGCTGCCCGCGTCGAATCCTTCGCCGTCATTTCTGGCCCCACTTGTAACGATGCTGAGGATCCTGGCATTTCTCCGGTGAATCTGACCAAGAAGGACCTCGGGATCTGGGTTCCCAGCTCGTTGATAAGCTGCGGAACCGCTGCCTCCCCCAGTCGAAGAAGGTGTTCTAAGGGCCATTCGTAAAGAGCCTTTGGACCGTGTATTTGCCCTCCCTGTTGAAAGGCTTGCTACCGACCCGCTGGTCCGACTTCGTCGCCGGCACGATTTTCAGCGTGTACCGGAGCTTGGACGATTTCACGGGACGGGCGAGGTGATTCCCTCGCCTCTTACTCTCTCTTACTCTTCGTCCTTGCTCCGGAGTGGGAGAAGGAGCCTGAGGTTCGCGCCCGCGCGGTCGTACTCGCGGTCAACGGCTACGGGCCAGGGTTGGGCTTCATGGCCGAACGGATCATTCCGGTGCACACCTACATCGTGCTCACCGAGCCGCTTACCGACGCCCAGCTCGATGCGATCGGTTGGCGCCGACGCCGCACCAGCCTGGAGACGACCCGCAACTTCATCCATTACTTTCGTCTGACCGCCGACAATCGCATTGCCTTTGGCGGCGAGGACGCGAAGCTCTTCTGGGGCGGGGGTTATCGCGACGTCGATCTCCCTACTTTCGCCAAGCTCGAAAGCCGTTTTGTCGAATTCTTCCCCAGTCTGTCGCAGGTGCGGTTCACTCATCGCTGGGGTGGAGTGCTCGGCGTCACGCTTGATATGTTCCCCACCTTCGGTGTCGGCGGCGATCAGGGGAACCTCTTTTACGCAGCCGGCTATTCCGGCCACGGCGTTTCGCTCAGTAACTATGCAGGCCGCATCCTGGCTCCGCAGATTCTTGCCAGGTTGGGAAAATCGACGCCCGCTGCCGGCCTGTTGCCGTTCTTCTGTGGTCGGCTGCCCACCTGGCTTCCGCCCGACCCGCTCCGCTATATGGGCCTCCAGGTGTACCGAGCTTGTCTGCGGGCCCAGGACCGTTGGGTGGAGCACTAGCTAGGGTAAGCGGCCGACCAACCCCGTGACAGCACTGTTCGAATTCGACTAGGAGTTGTGGGGCATGCTCATCGTGTTCGTGGATGCAGACGCTTGGTCGGTCAAGGACCACATCTACCGTGTCGTGCTGACGCAGATACAGACCTTGGCGCAGGAGACGGATTTTCGCGCCACGCAGGCCGAAGCGGCACCGTGATGAGTTACACAGTTTTGCTCCCGCGCGGACTCAAGGTCAACCTAGACGTTTTTCTTGGATGACAAATTTGAATCTCGGGTAAGCTATTCGCGAAGAACTATTTAATAGACGCTGACTCGGTGGCGCGCCCGAGCGAGTTCGCAACGTAAGAATCGAAAGGATACCACATGAAACTTGGCGGCGGGGCTAGAGCTGCTTTTTGGCTACTACTACTATCGGCGGGAGTTGGAGCCGTTCAGCCGAATTGGGCAGCGCAACAAGAGGACCATCCCAAAGAGCAAAAAAAGGGACCTGAAAAGCCCATTCTGCCCGTTTCCCTGGCGGGCTTTAGCGATTCGGGCACGTTCTTCGTTTACAAGAACGAAGAACGCTTGATAACGATCACTTTCACCTGGAAGGCTGACGGGACGTTCCAGAATAACAGCGTCCTATCTTTCGCCGGCCAGACCGTGAAGCAGTCTCTGACGATCACTCCCGACAAAAAAGGCTACTGGACGACGATCAAACAGACCTCACCCAAAGGCGACGTCAATATCGTGCGCGAGGACGGCGTTGCCAAGCGAACGATGAGTGGGAAAACGGTCACAATCAATGTGAAGAATGGAGCGACACTCTTCGAAAATAATTCTCCTGCTCTACTTTCGTTGGCTCTGCGCGCTTACGACGGAAAAAAGGTCGGGAAGCAGTCCTTTCCTTTAATCATTCTTCCAGGCTCGTCTCTGACCTGTTCAGTAGAACGCAAGGACGAAGTGGAACGAAGCGTCGCCGGCCGGGACTTTAAGTTCACCAGGTACACCTACGGTGTGGCGGGGATCGACATCACCCTCTGGGCCGATAAGGAAGGCAAAATCTACCTGGGCGACATTCCGGCTCAGGGAGCCAGTTACGTCCGCGAAGGATTTGAGATTCTGCGACAAACTCCGGAAACCGACCCGCTGATTTCCAAGCCGGAATTCAAGGTCCAGACTCAAGAGAACGTGATGATTCCCATGCGGGACGGCGTCAAACTTGCGACAAACATTTATCGGCCGGAAAGCGAGGCGAAACGTCCGGTCATCCTGATCCGCACTCCCTACAAGAAGGAACTGTCTGAGATTAAAGGCAAATTCTACGCGCGCAGAGGATACGCAGCGGCCATCCAGGATTGCCGTGGCAGGTTTGGCTCGGGCGGCACCTGGGAACCGTTCGTGAACGAAGCCAAGGACGGCTACGATACCATCGAATGGCTTGCTTCTCAGCCCTGGTCAACCGGCAAAGTCGGCATGATCGGCGGCTCGTACCTGGGCTGGGTGCAATGGTGGGCGGCCAGCCAGTGTCCGCCGCACCTCGTCACCATTATTCCTAACGTCTCGCCGCCCGACCCGTTCTACAACCTCCCTTACGAGTACGGCGTCTTTTTCCTTTGGGGCGACATCTGGTGGGCCGACATCCTGGAAAGCTCCGCCACCGCCGATATTTCTGGAGCGGCAATCCAGAAAATCGGCGAGAAAAAATACGCGAAGCTGCTGCGCTCTTTGCCCGTGATCGACCTGGATAAGACAATCCTCGGCAAAGAAAACCCCTACTGGCGAAAATGGATCGAGCACCCCACAAACGATGCCTATTGGGATCAGGCCAACTTCCTTGATCGATTGAAGGACGTCAACATTCCGGTCTTCCACCAATCCGGCTGGTTCGATGGCGACGGCATCGGCACCAAGCTGAACTACCTGAAAATGGCCAGTTGCAAACATGGCTCGCAAAAACTCGTGCTCGGGCCCTGGGGACATACAGATGAGGCAACGCGCACGCTGGGCGAGCGCGATTTTGGATCGGCCGCCTTGCTCGACTTGCCGCGCGCCTACTTGCGTTGGTTCGATTTCTGGCTCAAAGGAATCGACAACGGCGTCGCCAAGGAACCGCTAGTGAACCTGTTCGTCATGGGATCGAACCAATGGGTGCGCGGCGACACTTACCCACTTGCCGAAACGAAATTCGAGAAGTGGTACTTCGCCAGCAACGGCAAGGCCAATACGTCCAAGGGAGACGGGAGGCTCTCTCGAACCGCGCCGGTCGGTGAACAGCCTACAGATCGCTACGCATATGATCCTGCTGATCCAACACCGGACCCGCGTTTCTTCGATGACGAAGATGACAAATCCGACACGGACAAGAAGCCGAAGTCCAGCGAGGAGATCGCAGAAAAGGGCAAAGCCTATCACGAAAAGCTCGTCAGTTCGCGCAATGACATGTTGGTTTATGCCTCCCAGCCCTTCGAGAAACCTTATACGTTTGCAGGGCCTCTCAGTGCGGTTCTCTATGCCGCTTCCTCGGCCAAGGACACCGATTGGTTCGTGCGCCTGGTAGAAGTGGACGAGAAGGGTAAGCTATTCTCCCTCAGTTCAGGCAAGATTCGCGCTCGCTTTCGCCAATCCACAAAGGCGCCGACGTTTCTCGAATCCGGGAAGGTTTACGGATACACACTCGATCTATGGCACACCGGAATCACGATTCCAGCCAAGCATCGCTTGCGTGTGGAAATCAGTTCCGCGTCATTCCCGCTCTTTTCTCGCAACTTGAACACCGGCGGCCACAACGAGAAGGACACCAATTTCGTAACCGCAGAACAAGTCATCTACCACAGCGCCGAGTATCCGTCGCACGTGCTCTTGCCTGTCATTTCCCTACCGGAAAAGAAAGGGAAGTAGGATCGCCCGGCCGGCCGCAGGGCCTCGGGGTAGTCGAGTGAATTCATGCCACTGCTTGTACTCAAGCAGTGCGAAGCGCCAAGATCCTGAATCCCCAATTCAGTCCAGTTTCAAGGCGAGGGACACCCTGTCCTCCGCTGTGCTGGCCCAGCGAATTTGATGTGGACGTTTGAGCACTAGGTTTTGCCGGAAAAATGACAAAAGTCCGTGTGCAAAAACTGGTTTTAACGGAGCGATCGCTGCGCGATCAGCACGACGGAAAGGACTCGGGTGCATCCGTCGTTGAGGGGGCGAATGAAGCGTTCGATGATGGCCAGGCTACCCTTCAGTCAGGATGACAGCATTTCGGGACGGGAACGACCCACCCGATCATTCCGGGACCAGCCATGCCCGACACTTCAACTTCGTCCGAGCAACCGAGTTTGACCGTCCCGAAGAACTGGACCAAAGCGATCCAAGCCGCGGGGCTCCAGGTGATCGCACTGGCCCAGCACGCGCTTTCCTACACCCGCAGTTCGGCGGCGAACAGCCCCAATGCGCGTATTCGCTTGACGGCCAAGGCCGATCAACTCGACCAGGAGGTCGCCTTGCTGCGCGAAGAACTCCGCATCAAGGATGCCCGCATGGCCGAAATTCCCGCCGCACGCCGGCCGCATTATCGGCCCACGCGGCGCCTCGCTATCCTGGAACTGCGCGCCGCCCGTTGCAGGTCGCTAGCCCAGACTGCCAGCGTCTTCCAGGTCACGGAGGCGACGATCGCCTCCTGGGGCAAACGCCTCGACGAGAAAGGGCCCAACGCCTGGTTGCGCACGCCTGAGCCAGTCAACAGGTTTCCCGACTTCGTCCGCGCCGTCGTGCAGCGCTTGCAAAGTCTCTGTCCGCGGCTGGGCAAGGTCAAGATCGCGCAAATCCTGGCCCGCGCCGGCTTGCATCTGGCCACCACGACCATCGGCCGCATCCGCCGCGAGCCTCCCGTCCGTGAGCCGACGCCGCATCCCACTCAGCCCATGCCGTCCGCCCGGCGCGTCACTGCCGATCGGCCCAATCACGTCTGGCACACCGACTTGACAGTCGTCCCAACCAACGCCGGCTTGTGGGCTGCGCGGCTGCCCTTCGCCCTGCCACAGTGCTGGCCTTTCTGCTGGTGGGTCGCCGTCGTCATGGCCCACTTTTCTCACCGAGCCCAGGCTGGCCGCGTGCTTCGCCTTGTGCCGGTCCGCAAACGCTCGTCAAGGGCCAACTGGTCGTGGTCCTTGACCTCAATGTCGAGTCTGTTGCTCGGCGTCGTCATCTCCCCATGGTGACTCTCAGCCGCGCCGCGTGAAGCATCCTCAAAACGGCTCCTTCGCCGTCGCTTGCAGGGTCTGGCCGGGCTTTTCCTGGGCCAGCTTCTGTGCCGCTAGCTTGCGCAGCTCCTCGTAAACGAGCGGCAAGAGCTGGTCGGCGGCGTGGGGATCGCCCTGCTCGATGGCGGACGGGATGCGGGTGAAATCGCTCATCCGCGACACTAAAAGGGCGAATCTCCTAGCAGAACAACCTCTCCCAACCCCCTAGCTGGTCCCTGAGTTCCTGCTGGTCATTCCAGACGCCGGCTACTCTCTTCGGGCGGCTTGGCCCCTGGTGTCGCCCCAACATGCCTTGCCGCAATATCTGACTCTGCTGGATGCCAAAGGCAGCAACCCGTAGCACCAGATGGGATGGTAGTTGTAGGTGCTGCGGGTTGTTGCATCGGAAGGACAAACCGGAACCCGTCGAGAGCGGGATCGGTGTTTACTTATCAAGTTTCTTGGGGGAACAGCTCTTGGAACCGGGGCCACCCAAGACCGTATAAGCCGAAATCCGACCAAGCGACAGGTTCCACAAAATCAGCATCGCAATACTGACAGGCTACCTCCCTTCTGTTTGTTGCCTCGGAAGTGGTCGCTGCCGTAGGGTCGGCGCTCCCTTACGAGATGCGTAGTACGAGCCGAAACCCTACCGGGCAACCGCTTCTTCCATGGGCATCAGGAACTTCGAGCCGATTCTGAGAACACACATCGCTGTTCGGGTTCGACACTTTCGTGCCAGCCGCCCCAGCGTCAGGTTGTCCGACTCGGTTCCCTCTGCTTACTGACTATTCGTACAATCGTCGGAACGATCCTCCCAAATGAATCCAGGTGATTTTCTTTCCCCGGCCTGGTGTTAGCAATTCTGCTGCCAAAGCCGATGGATTAAACGGAGGCAAGGTAAGCTCCATCGCCGCCAGGGTTTCAGTCGTCTTCTTCGTAATTGCGACTTATCTGTCTGGCAGTCGAGAAGCGGCAGAACGCCAAGACCGCACAGAACCTGTGCTGGGATGGACCTCCTAATCCGCTAGACTAATGCTGTCATTGGAATCCGCGAACCAGACGCCAAACCACGATAAACATTGGATATGCCGCATTCGGCAGGAAATCCTGCATCCGAGGTGTGAGATTCTGCTGATCCGGCAAAGAAGTTGCAAGTGAATGCCGCATTGTAAACACAAAGACCCCGAGGCCCGGAGAGCCACCGATGGAACTGGAACACGAAACCGTTCGAAGGATAGCGGCGTGCTTCCGCGGACAGACGTGCTGTCGGTGTAATCGCCCCGCAGAGCGGCTTGTGCATCGCCGCTATTTCTGCGGTGAGCACTACCTTTGCAGCTGGTCGCCCCAACGGCAGCCAGGCCCCAAGGTGTTTAAGTTTTGGCCGGACCGCAAGTGATGAACGCCTCGAATGCGTGGCCAGGGCTTTTTGAAGGCTTCTTGCCCAGGGACGCCGGCGCGGGAGAGAATTCGGCGAAGCTGGTCCACGCCATGGCGAAACGCAGAACTGGTTGGTGAACTTCCACGAAGCATTGGCCGCTGACACTTTTAGCCATGAGCACCCATAGGTTCGAGTTGAGCGAAGCAGAGAGGCGCATCTACCGGCACTATGCCGGTCTTGCATTGCCCAGGCATACTTCCTACCCGGTAGCACCGTTTTGGACGAAAGACTACGGCCCTGCCGAACTCCTGATAGATTTACGCCATTCGGCACGTGCCATGCGGCCGTTATCCCTCTACGTGCATATTCCCTTCTGCGAGCAGCTCTGTTACTACTGCGCGTGCACCAAGGAAATCGTGCCGAAAAGCAAACGCGGCGGCAATGATCCAAGTGACTTACTCCTGGAAGGCCTGGAGATCGAGGCTCAGTATTTTGCCGAAGTGATCGGTGCCGGCGAAGTCCAGCAGGTGCATCTTGGCGGAGGGTCACCAACATTTTTGCGGCCGGACCAGCTGGAAAAGCTGTTCGGCACATTACGGGGCAACTTTTCCATTGCCCACGATGCGGAGATCGCAGTTGAAATCGACCCGCGGGTCACGAGTCTGGAACACCTGCAAACCTTGCGCGGATTGGGATTCAATCGCGTCAGCTTAGGTGTCCAGGACTTCTCGATCGCGGTTCAGCACGCAATCAACCGCGTCCAGCCGTTCGAGCTGGTACAGCGTCTGGTCGACTGGTGCCGGTCTCTCGCCTTTTCGTCGATCAACTTCGACTTGATCTACGGCCTGCCGTTTCAAACCCTGGAAAGCATGGCCGAGACCTTGGAGAAGACGATCCTGCTTTCTCCGGACCGGATTGCTTTCTATCGCTTGGCCGTTATCCCGGAGATATTTCGGTGGCAAAACGTCTTCCGCCGCACCGACCTTCCTTCCGGCGACTTGTCCCTGGACTTGAACTTGCTTGCCATCAATTGCCTTCTGGACGCGGGATACCGGTTCATCGGTCTGGATCACTTTGCCAAGCCGGATGAGGCGCTTGCCCAAGCCAGTGAACATGGCTCGCTCCGCCGGACGTTTCAGGGTATGACCACCGGTAAGGAACTCGACATCATCGGCCTGGGGCCTTCGGCCATTAGCCAACTGGACAACGCCTATGCCCAGAACCGCAAGGAGAGCGCGCTGTGGGGACAAGCGCTGAAAAGCGGTTTGGCAACACAGTGCGGCTTGCATTTGAGCGACGACGATCGGTTGCGTCGCGAGTTGATTCAGCAACTCTATGGGCACGGCACCATCGACAAACAGAGTCTCGAGGACCGCTTTAATGTCGTCTTCGATGAGTACTTTGCGGACGAGTTATCGAGGCTCGCTGAGCTGATCGAGCAAGGTATCGTGATTGCCGATCCAAGTAGAATCCGGCTCACCGCGCCTCTTGGCCGCCTGCTGGTTCGCGTGGTGGCCGCGGTATTTGATCGCTACCTTCCGTTTGACGCTTTTCGCAACGGCTTGCCTGAACAGCAGGCGTCGAAGGTTGGCTGACGCGCGGCCGGGGATTCTGAACGCAACAGATTTCAGTCCCGTCGGCGCTCAAGCGGTGAGTTACGCCCACACTCTGGCCGAAAGGCTGGGAGCCGAATTGCACGTCTTGCATGTCACCGATGACATTTCCCGGGCCGTTTCCCAAAAGCGGTCCACCGGGATCTTCGATCCCACGGACATCATCGACGAAAGCACCCGGTGGCTGGGAAAGCCCCTGGGTGAAACGGGCACAATACGCCGGGTGGAAACCATCTAGGTAGGACAGGATATAGCCAAGAAAACCATCCAGTACGCTGAAGAGAATGACATCGAGCTGATTGTGATGGCGACCCATGGGCGCACTGGTCTGGCTCGCGAGCGGACGAGGCGAGATCGCCTCTGATTCGCGTGCTGCGAGAAGATTGACGGTTGTTATCTGACAAGACGAGAGCAGCAATGTCGCACACCGAAGAAGGTATGGCATTCCCACAGACCATCGGCCAGCAATATGGCCGGCGTTCCTGGGCGGAGCCTTGGAAGATTAAAATGGTGGAGCCAATCCGCCTCGCCAACCGCGGGGAGCGCGAGCGTGCCCTGCGCCAGGCAGGCCATAACACCTTTCTGCTCAGGTCCGAAGATGTCTACATCGATCTCCTCACCGACAGCGGCACCAGTGCCATGAGCGATCGCCAGTGGGCCGGCCTCATGCTTGGCGACGAGGCCTACGCGGGGAGCCGCAACTTCTATCACCTGGAAGCTGTGGTACGAGAACACTACGGTTATCGCTACCTAGTCCCCACGCACCAGGGCCGGGGCGCTGAGCATTTGCTTTCGAAAATTCTGATCAAGCCGGGTCAATACATCCCCGGCAACATGTACTTCACCACCACTCGGCTGCACCAGGAGCTGGCCGGAGGGATCTTCGTGGATGTGATCGTCGATGAAGCCCATGACCCTGCCAGTCCGCATCCGTTCAAGGGGAACGTCGATCTGGACAAGCTCCGTTCACTAGTCAGCCGCGTGGGGCCCGAGAAGATCGCATACATCAGCCTTGCTGGCACGGTGAACATGGCCGGTGGCCAGCCGGTGAGCATGGCCAACGTGCGGGCGCTGCGGGAGCTGTGCGACGAACACGGCATCCGCATCTACCTGGACGCGACACGGCTGGTCGAAAATGCCTTCTTTATCCAGGAGCGGGAACCGGGCTATGCGGACAAACCCATCGCGGCCATCCTCAAAGAATTTTGCAGCCACACCGACGGCGCCTGGATGAGCGCGAAGAAGGACCATCTCGTCAACATCGGGGGCTGGCTGGCCGTCAATGATGAGGCGCTCTTTGATGAAATCCGCAACCTCGTCGTGATCTACGAAGGGCTGCACACCTATGGCGGCCTGGCCGGGCGAGATATGGAAGCGATGGCCATCGGCGTTACCGAATCCGTACAAGACGACCACGTCCGCGCACGCATCGGGCAGGTCCGCTACTTGGGCGAATTGCTCGTTGGCTGGGGCATCCCGATCGTGCAACCGATTGGTGGGCACGCCGTCTTCCTGGACGCCAAGCAGTTCTATCGCCATCTTCCGCAGGACCGGTTCCCTGCACAGACATTGGCCGCCGAGCTTTATTTGGATTCGGGCATCCGGGCCATGGAACGGGGGATCGTCAGCGCCGGCCGCGACCCCCACACCGGCGCTCATCGGTGTCCGGCGCTGGAGCTGGTACGGTTGACCATCCCGCGGAGGGTCTATACGCAGGCGCACATGGACCTGACTGCCGAGGCGGTCAAAGTGGCTTACGACAGCAGAAACCGGGCGCGAGGTCTAGAGATGGTCTACGAGCCGAAGTATCTACGTTTCTTCCAGGCGCGTTTCCAGCCGCTAAGTTGAAACACGTCTGAGGTTTGTCGACGTGTAGTGACAGCCTCCGCGCCACAAGCGGCTGACGTAACTCAATCTGACGTGACCCACGGCCCTCCGCTGCCGCACCAACCAGCGTCGTTGTTCATATTCACTTGCAAGCCTAACCGGTCGGCTTCCGAGACAGCATGCTTGAACAATTCGCGCCACGTCGGGCTGCCAAAGCGTGCGGGGCCTTTGGGAGTACGCTGATCGACCTCCATGATCAAAACGCCGCCGATCCCCATGCGCTTCATCGCCTCCAGATCCGCGGTGATGCCTTCACGAGTGATGTTGCCGTCCAGCCAAAACCAGTAGACCCACGGCCGCGCTTCCGGCGGCGGCGCCTGAAAGCCTTTGGCCAGGTTCTTGGACGGAGCCGTAACAGCCGCTCCGTCTGCCGCGGCTCCGTGCGGCTGTGTCAGCAAAGCTACAAGAAAGGCGGCGCAACCAAGGAAAGCATCGATGACCCGGTAGCGTTTTGTGTTCATGGTTGTGTTCCTTTCCGCTTCAAGGCCGACCCCGAATTACGGTACATTGGCATGGGCAGGCGCAAATGTCACGGGCGGGTACTTCAACCTTTGCGCCTGCTCGACCCATTCCGCCGGACCCAGTACACCTGCCCGATCAGGGTCAAACGGTCGCAGGCCAACTTTCCAGGCCGGACTGTCGGCCGGTAAATGGAAGTCGAAACCGTCTGCCCCCACAAAATGCGGGTCGGCGATGAGCGAACCGTGGTCTTTGCCGTGCTTTTGCCACTCGGCGAGCGACATGCCCTCGAAACGGACCGGCTCGCCCGAGGCGTCGTAATAGAGATTCTCTGCCAGCTCGACGTTCGGGTCGCCCCAGGAGCCAGAAAAGAGCCTGCCACCTTTCCAGTACACAATGTTGTGCGTGAACTGAAAAGAACGATGCGCCTCAACCCGCGATCGTTGGAGCTGTCCGTCCATGCTGAACGCGAAGATGTTGTTCCGGACCACGTTCTCCCGGCCATAGTGCTGGTGGTAGCCGCCCGTCTTCGTGTTGTAAATGAGATTGTTTTCCTCCACGATCCCCGTGCTGCCTTCGTCGTTATAGAGTCCCCAGCCGCCCCGCCCGTAGTGGTCATAGGAGTAAATGTCATGCACCACGTTGTTGCTGACCGTCGTCCCTGGCGACACCCCCAGGGTGTAGACGCCCCCCATGTCGCTAAGGACGCCCCAACCTAGATGGTGGATGCGGTTGAATTCGATCGTGTTATTCCGGGCCAGGCTCGGGCCGTAGCCCCAGGTCCAGCCGACGCTCACCCCCGTGTAGAACAAGTCCGAGATATCGTTGTGCAGAATGGAGTTGTCGCCGCTCTGGCCGATCCACACGCCCACGGCGCCCGCAAAAAGACGACCACCAGAGTGGATAATGTTATTCTCCACAGATACGTGGCTCGTGTGCTCCAGAGTGTTGCCGCGGATTTCGGTCTCGCCGATGCGCACGCCGCCGGCCCCCAGGTCGTGCAGGAAGCAGTGGCTCAACCGGCAGTGTTCGCACCCTCGGCGATACCAGACGCCGTATAAGCCGACGTGCTTGATCTCGCAATCTTGAATGACGATATTTCGGGCGCCGTCCGCCTGGATGACGGCGGGAATACTGGATGCCGCCTGGCTGTCGGCGTGGTCCTCCGGGGGCAGGAGATATCCCGCATGCTGGAATGACAGGCCTTGGAAAGTGAGGTGTTCGACGAAGCGATGTTTCTCCGGCTGCCCGGCAATGACCACAAATTGTTGTCCCACAGGAGCGACCACCTGGGCCGTTTGCGGATCCTCTCCAGGTAGCGGCTTGTAATACAGCTTGCCGGAGCGATCGAGGAACCATTCACCCGGGCTGTCCAGGGCTGCGAAGAAGTTCTCCAGGTGGTAGCGCTGGTTAGGACCCCATTCCAGGAATTTCCAGGGTGGGGCACTAGTCAGAGAGACCGTGCCCCGTTCGCGATCCAAACCCGCGATCCGGAGCCGGGACGTTTCCCACGAGTGATAAACGATGACGCTGACATCGCGTAGTTGGTCATCACTCAGAGCGAATAGTTGCTGCAAGTCGGCCGGAGCCCCGCGGAATGCCGAGGGTGCCCCCGGCCCACTATGCGGATCGGGCGCCGGTTCGGCTGTCGCGCGGACATAATAGTAAAACTGGTTGGGCGAGCGCGCTCGGACGGCCCGTTTGCCGTTGACGTAGAGTTGTTCGAAGTACCACCGCCCGGCACGGACTTCTGAAAGATCGGCCACCCAGAGTCCATGCCCATCGATCTTGAAACCCGTGATCGCACGACCGGCACTGAAGATAGGTCTGGCTCCCGGAGCGGCCTCGTAAGTAATCGGCGCAGCCTTGCTCCCGCTGTCTTCCGGCGTGAAGACAACGGGCTCCCAGAGGCGATAGGTGCCTTCTTGAATCTGCACGCGAACCGGGCCTTTGAGTTGGCCGGCGGTCCGAAGCTGGCGCAGGCGATCCCGCGCGCCCGCCAGGGAAGCGACCGGACCATCTGTGCGCTCTCGATTGGGGCGGGCCAGGTTACCCGACCAGCCGTCGTTTCCATTCGGCGAAATGTGAAGCGTTCGCGGGGCGGAAGGTCGCTGCCGCTCGGCCCGCAAGGTTACGACTCCCCAGGCAGGCACTTCCACAGGACCGGTAACCGCAACGCCCGGTCTTTCTGTGGCATCACTCAAGTGGACTGCAAACGGCACGACGGCCATCGTCTGCTCCCGGAGATTCTCGACACGCACTAGGATGGGTTGCCAAGTCGTGCCTTCTTTCTTCACCAGCGCTGGCACGCCTTCGCACTGAAGAAGAATGGGCTCGTGAGCCGCCCCCAGGGCGCCAACAGTCAGCAAGGCTGCGAGGACGAGGAAAGGAGAAACGCGAGGACTCATGTTGCACCTCGTATTTGCAGACTCTTTACGAACGCGGCGAATGGTTCCGAGCTTCGGCGTGCCTGTTCCCAGGTTTTGCGGCAGGTCCCAGCTTGTCAGGGCTTGAACTGACAATCGAGGTTCTCTTGCTGGCAGGCAACCGCGATGCCAAAAGGGACCGTGGCATATAAGTTGCCCCTGAAAAGCCAACGCCTGATCCGGATCGCCCCAGGGAACTTTCTTGGCGTGACAAGGAGTCCCGATGAAATGCAGTGTTTTGTCCGATTTGTGCATGGAAACCGAGCGTTTCCTGCGGGTTGCCTGGCTGCGCTGTCATTCTGGAAGGGCGACGAGGATCTGATTCACCTCCGCACAGCTAGTGTGCGGATTGGCGCGTAAGACCAGTGATACGCGATGAAGAGACCACAATAGAAGAATGTCATGAAAGCGTTGGTCCGCGCAGCATTCGGATGCTTCTCCGTACTCTTGACGGCCAAGCCCACCTGGCGTCCGCGCGACAAAGCCAATGAATTTACAATGGGAACGAGGTGTAGTGCCATGAGACTGCTTGCAATCTTGATTTGTGCGGCCTTCACGCCCTGCGACGCAGCTCTCTTGCTGGCCCAGAGTAAGGATCCGCCGGCGGCTCAGCGCGCGTCACCGGCGAATCTGGAATTGGCCGGGGCCGGGCGCACGGATTACACGGTCGTCGTTCATGGCCGTGCCACCAAAGCCGAGCGCCATGCAGCCGAGGAGTTGGCCCATTTTCTCCAGCAGATTTCCAGCGCCTCGTTTCCCGTGCGGGAAGTAGTCGCGCCGCCCGAGGGCTCGACACACTCGATCCTTGTGGGGCCCGGCGCGGCCTGTGCCATCGTTGCTCCCGCGGAAATCGCCCGGCTGGGTCAGGAAGGGTACATCTTGCGATCGAATGGAGCAACGCTGGCCATCGCTGGAGGCGGGCCGCGCGGCACACTGTACGGCGTCTACTCATTCCTGGAGGACTATCTCGGCTGCCGCTGGTTCACGCCCCAGGTGTCGCGCATTCCGAAGACGGCCAAGGTGACGATTCCACCTTTGGACCGGACCTTTGTCCCGCGTCTCGAGTACCGTGCGACCGATTACCCGGACTCCCGCGATGCAGACTGGGCGGCGCGTAACAAAATCAACGGCACCCAGACGAGGCTGGACGCCAGTCGGGGGGGCAAGGTCGTCTATGGCCCTTTCGTACATACCTTTAACTCGATCCTCGACCCCAAGGATCACTTCAGCCAGCATCCGGAATACTTCTCCGAGGTCAACGGCAAGCGCCTGGCCGGACGCACCCAACTTTGCCTCTCGAACCCGGAGGTCTTGCGGATTGCAACCGACACGGTGCGCCGCTGGATGCGCGAACAGCCGGAGGCCACTATCTTCTCGGTGAGTCAGAATGACTGGTACAACTACTGCACTTGCAAGGACTGCGCGCGCGTCACCGCCGAGGAAGGCTCTCCGATTGGTCCTTATCTGCGGTTCGTGAACGCCATCGCCGACGCCGTACGCGACGAGTTTCCCAACAAAACCATTGATACACTGGCTTACCAGTTCACGCGGAAGCCGCCAAGAATTACCAGGCCGCGTGCCAATGTCGTCGTCCGACTGTGCGATATTGAGTGTTGCTTCGCCCATCCCCTCTGCGTGGTGGCCAGCGTTGACCGGCGTAATGCCGAGTTCGCCGGCGACCTGAGCCGCTGGTCCGCGCTAACCGATCGTCTGTATGTTTGGGATTACGTCGTGGATTTCGCCCACTCCATCATGCCGTTTCCCAATCTGTATACGCTCAAGCCAAACATCAATTTCTTCGTCGATCACCATGTCAAAGGGATCTACGAAGAAGCGGGTTATTTCAGTAAAGGCACCGAGTTTGCTGAGCTACGGACGTGGATTCTGGCAAAGACGTTGTGGGACCCAACATACGACACGGATCGAGCCATCGACGAGTTTCTCGAGTGCTACTACGGGCAAGCCGCTGCGCCTGTTCGCCGCTATATCGATCACCTTCATGGCAAGGTGCAGTCGGAGGGCATTCACTTCACGATCTGGGAAAGACCTTCTTCTTCTCTTTTCTCCGACGAATGGGTCACGCGCGCGGCGGCCTTCTTCGACGAAGCCGAAAAACAGGTTGCGGACCAGCCGGCTCTTCTCCAGCGCGTGCGCGTCGCCCGGCTGCCTATCCTCTATGTGCAAATCGCCAGGTGCACAGAGAGGCTGAGGAAGTCTGGTGAACGGACATCGGATCGATTCCTGCGTTTGCAGACGCTTTTCAATACTTTCGATGGAATTGCGCGGCAGGAAGGAGTCACGCAAGTAAGCGAGGGGCGACCCTACGAGCGCTGGGCGTCAGAGATAAAGAGGTTACTGGCCATGCAGGCCAGCGGTAAATAACGGTGCGAAATGAAGATGTCGGCGAAATTTAGCTGCTGCGTTTTCTGCTTTCCAATGTTCGGTGCCACATTTGTGCTTACCACGTAAGCTGGTATGGGAAGCGCAATGAGTCAGCGTGCGGGTTTCGTCAAAAATCAACGCCGAGGGATTGTCTCTCGGAAAGATTCCTTAATTGACCTAAGCAGGAGTGCGTATTCATGCGGATCAAGCTTCTTCTCGGCGTTCTAGGTCTCGTGTCGCTCACGTGGAGCGCGCGGGGGACTCCTCAAGCAATCCAGACGCAGCAAACCGATGAACGGGCATCAGCTCGGACCGAAAGAAGCGCGGTCGAGACTCCCCAGGCGTCCTCGCGGCCTGATGAAGCGAAGCACTCGCTTGATGCCCTCCTCCAGGCGCAGCTAGACGCGCTCGATTTACAGAAGCGGCAGCTCGTGGAGGCTGCCCAGGAACAAAACCGCCAGACGGAAGAGCAAGCGCGCGAGCAGATCGATCAGTGGAAAAGCGAGGTGGCCAGGCAGACCGAGCAATTACACAGATCGGCCAAGAGGCAGATCGAGCAGACCCAAAGTTACGTGAAGCGACAGGTTGAGCTGCTGGAAGCCCAAAAGAAATTCCTTGCAGCACAGGCCGGAGTGATAAAGGCCACGAGAGAGACAGCGCCGAAGGCGGGCCCAGGCGCGGTGGAGGAAAAACTAGACAAGATCCTTGACCGCTTGGAGCGCCTCGAGAATCGCATCAATAAGCTGGAAAAGGGAGCGCCGGGGGGCGGCTTCTAAGGACTGATAGGCCCGTCCATTCGAGAATCTCAACACAAGTTCGGGCAAGTCCGCGGCGCGGGCCGGCCAAGTTGCCAGCACGGCAGAGAGAAGTGCGTATGCGAATCGCATGTCCGCCTCCGCCTGGTTGCCGTGAGCTTGTGAACGAACCGTAAGAAGATCGAGGCACGCGGACCGCGGTTGGCTTGTCAAATCCATTGTCCGCTGCTCTGTCCGTCTTCGGACAGGTCAGTGCAGGATCTTCACTTGTGGCAGGCTCTTCTGAAGCTCCTGGATTCCGGCGCTGGTGACGGCCTTGCAAGAAGACACATCCAGGAGCTGGAGGTTGCGCAACGTCTTCAATTTCAGGATGCCCGCATCAGTGACCTTTGTGTTGCTGAGGCCCAGGGTCTTGAGTTCAGTCAGTTTGCTCAAAACAGGCATCACGGCATCGGTAACTTGGGTGCCTGCGAGGTCCAGCGTGTGAAGACGCGAACAAGCTGCCAGCGGCGTCAAGCCGGCATCGGTGACCTTGGTCTGAATGAGATACACTTCCTGAAGCTGCTCGAGCCCGCTCAAGGAACCCAGATCAACATCCGTGACGCCCTTGAAGGAAAGGTCCAAGCGAACAATCGGCTTGCCGGCCTTGTCTTCCTCCATTGCGACAGTACTGCCGGGGGCTCTGGTCGCGGGAGCGGTTGGCTGCTCGTTGCGACGCGGCTCAAGTACGTCGTCGTTCCCGTTCGGTGTAGCTTTCCACGCCTCCCTTGCCTCGGACCTGGATTCACGAGCGCTGCCTTCGCGCGCTGGCGACGCCTTCGAGTTGGCGGTACCCTCCGTCTTGAGTCTCTGGCAGCCGGTGCTCAAGAGAATCATGGTCAGTAAGGCACGAACGAGTGGCCGCACGAATGGCTGGGCTGTCTGACGCAAGGCAGTCATTGCTATTCTCTCCGTAAGAGGAACAAGAGCCGGTTCGCGAAAACAGCTTTCCTGAGCGCATCAACATGGGCCGCGTGCGAAATCACGCGTGGCCATTAGACAAACTTCGTTTGCCCTCGCCAGTTCGGTGACGACGATGTCGCGTCTGCCGCAATGCCTGGACTGAGTTCGCTTGGCTATGTCACGACCCAGACGCTTCACTTGTTTGCCTCGGCCGACAGGAGCAAGGTTTTGGGTAAAACATCCTGATCGACTGCAGTGGGTCTCGCGGCAGATACCTCAATTGGGCCGGCATCGTTTTCGCTACGGTGTGGGCGGAGCGAGATAGACGTCGCCGACACCGTGGAGAACTAGGCGACGGTGTGTTCCAAGAATTCCCCTTATCTGGGATCCTTGATTTCCTGGGTGCGCGCCTTCGTCTCCAGCGACGGCCGTTGGTCTCTTACGTCTTTCTTGGGTGGGGCAGGCACGATCTGCTTGACCACGATATCGTCCCACTCTACCTTGCCGGCAGGGTAATAGCCGTAGAGCAGCACCCGGCCCCAGCGCGGTGTGAACTGGGTGTGGGTCGGCGTGAAATCCTCCTTGTGAACATTCCAGGTGCCCATCTTACCGGACAGATTCTGCTGGCTGCGATAAACTTCGCGGCGCTGCGTGCGGACGTTCCCGCCGGATTTCGTCCGTTCCTGAGCTTGCAGCTCGTCGTAACACTTGATGAAGACTTTGACGGCCGGCCCAGTCGTGCGCCAGCGGCAGGCGAAGCGATAGGTTGCTCCTTCTTCGACCGGGAAGTAGTCGCTGTAAAACAGCACGCCTGTCGTCTCCGCGACTTCTTGAGGAATGGTGAAGCGAATGATGCGGTTGCGGACCTTCGCGCCTTCCTCAATGACCCAGCTCACACCTTGAGGCAGAGGATCCCAACCTTGTGGCCCCTTCTTGCCTTTTTCGAAATCGCCCGCCACCAGATTGGGATTCTTGTCCCAACGCGTCTGCACGGCTGGGTCTGCCCGCGCGCTGGCTTGCGGGAGACGCCTATAGAGGCGGTCGAGCGCCTCCTTGACATAGGTGTGCGGAATTTCGCTGACTGTTTCGGTGCGAACTTTCTTTTCGTAAATCATTTTCACCGGGTCGCTCGAGAAGTCGGCCACATAGATCCACAAATCATAAATGTCGATTTCGTGTCCGGAAACTCGCTCAACTTTACCCCAGATGCCGATGTCGCCGGCGTGCTCGTCGCGGACGATCTTCTTCATTTTCTCGAGCGGCGTATTGGCGTTGGGAACGGTTTTTGTCCGCTGGGACCAGTCGCGAACGTCTTGCATCGACTCAGGAATGACAAAGCCGCCTTGCCGTTCGAGTTTCTTCCAGATCATGTCGCCGATGGTCTGTCCATACTGGCCGTTGTCGAACTTCGACTCGAAATCAAAGGGAATCACGACGCGCTGCGGCTGACCGTGACTTGCACGCGCTGGTTTATCGCCAGCCTGGCATTGTTGAGACAACAGCAGACCGAGCAGGCAAACCGACGAATTCAGGACCACGTAGACAGCGCGCATGGGCCGTTACTCCTTGCCGCTCTTGGGACTGGATGGCCTGGTTGCGGCAGGTGGAAGAGGTTGTGTCGATGGCGCAACAGCACCTTTTTCGGCCGACAGCCGCTCATAATAAAGCCGGTTGAGTTCTTCCCAGCCGGGCGGAGACGATTCCTGCATGCTTCCCAGGATTTCTTTCTGGATGTCCGTCGGCAGGTTGGAGGTCTGATCCTGGCGAATGGTGAATTCACCCTTGAGATACATCTTCACCTGGCCCAGACCTTCCAGCAGAACTTCCCGGCGGCGCAGGGCACTTTGGTACTGGCCGCCGCGGAGATCGCGCTCGACGGCCGCCATGATCCCGATCAACTGTTTCAGGTCCGTGTGATGGTACCTGAGCACCTTGAAACGCAAATCGACGCTTTCGGCCTTATTGCGCAACTGAGCCTGTTTGTCCGCCAGGCGCTGGAGCTGTCGCTCCGGCCGATTCGGCACCGGGCCGTGCAGTCCTTCGCCTCCTTGCCCGCTCTCCTTGCCGCCTCCGGTGGCGCCGCCGACCGGATCCTTGCTGACATCCTTGACCTGACCCTTGACGTGCGCATCGGGGGTAAGCCGGCTCGGCGTTTTTCGTCCGCCCTTTCCCACGGCCGTGTCGGAGACGAACTCGCCGCTGGCCTTTCCTTGCCGCCCTTCGCCGCTGCGTCCCGCGATCTCGCTGGTATTGGGGAGGCGGTTGCCGGTGACGCCGCGGGCACTGTTGTTGGAAATCGGCCCATCGGCCGCATCCCAGCCGGCGCCCTTGTCGATTGAGTCGGCCCAGCTGCTCGACTTGTCCTCCATTTCGTCGAACAGGTCTTCTTCTTTTTCCATCAGTTCGCCAACGAGGTCTTCCAGCTCTTTAGGTAACTCGGCCATCGGAGCTTCCTTCATCGCGTCGGTCAGCGGTTCTTCCTGGCTCCAGCGCTCGCGATCCGGCGTGTCAGGCAGCCATTTTTCGATGTTGGTGGTGATCTCCTTGGCCATCTCGGCACCCAGTTGCTCCAACGGCACGGCGATATCCGCGGTCTTCTTCGTGAGTGCGTCCTCCGCCATCTTCAGGGCCGTCTGCACCTCCACCAGTTCCTTGAGCAGACTCGGATTTGCGAAGTCCTGCTCCGGAAGCTTGCTGAGATCGGAGTTCTTGTCGGCCAGGAAGCGGGACCAGTCGTCCTGTTTGGCCGCCAGCTCCTTCAAGAGCTGCTTCTCCTTGACCGTGAAATCTTCGACGGGTTTCTTGGCAAGGTTCTCCGTGGCCTCGATCACTTTTTTCTGCTGTTTGAGAAACTCCTGAAGTTTGTCTTTCAATTCCCGCAACTTGCTCTGAACGTCCGGCGGCAACTCCGTACTGCCCTTCTTTTTCAACTCGCTCAGTAGCTCGGCAGACCCACGGCGGATCTCGTTGAGCAGCCTGCTCAATACGTCGATGATCCGGTCTTGCGTGGCACTCAGAGCCGCGACAGACTGAGTCGAGGTGGTGGGCGTGTCGCTTTTGGCGAGCGCCTCGACCTGGCGCACGGCTTCGAGCATGTCGCCCAGGGCGAGTTTGTTGAGCACGCGTTTTATCGTCAGCCGGTCCTTGTCGTCGGTTTGCCCGATGCTGGCAATGACGGCGGCTGTAGCCTTGTGAATGCCAATTTGCGCTGACCGGACTCCACCGGTAAGATCGTTGCCGTCATCGGCAGACGGTTGCCTGGGAATCTGAGCCGCGGCAATACGTGCCTTGATCTGTTCCTGGAGGATCTTGCCAATGGCAATGCGGAGAAGATCAAGTTGAGCCAGCTCCTCGGCGGTCTTGGCTTCCGATGCAATCAGGGTGATCTGCTGCCAGGGACTGGTTGTTTCTTGAGGCATGAGACTCACCCCGCCAACTTCAACATGCCGCCGATCCCGTGCGCTGGCTCGGATGAAAAGAGTGAGTCCCGGCTTGTAGTGAGCCGGATCGAGGAAGAAGACGTGGTGCAGCAACGCCTGGGTGGGCGTGCCAAATGTGTCCCAGGCCGCCACCTTCGTGATCGAACCCGTTTCTCCCTGTTTGCATTCCAGGCGGACCAGGCCGAGGCCGTAATCGTCCGTCGCGCGGACAACCAGGGCGATCTTCTTCCCCACGGCCGCGCGTGCCTCACGAGCCGGTTCGACAATTTGGACGGTCGGAGGAGCATCCGGCAGAACGCGAATCCGGTTGACTCGTGGTTCCGGATCGGTGTGGCCGGCTTCCGTGAAAAGGTGCACCGTGTACGTATTTGTCTCGTCCAGGAAAAGACTGACCAGCAGCGTGCTGCCGTCTTCGAGCACGCGGCCATGGATATCATGGCCCCCTAGGCGAAGAAATCCGCGAACGATCGCGGTCGAGGCGTGGAAGCGCAGCTCGGCCCTGGTAAATTGCGGGGCTTCCAGGTCGCCATGCTTCTGAGCAACCGTGTCGTTCGGACGATTCAGGTAAGGAGGATACTGGTAGACTACCTCGACGTCCGTTACGGTGGGTTTTTCGCGCACCGCCACCTTGTAAGCCTTCGTTTGCGAATCTCCGATTTCAAGCCGATACTGCAAGGGACCAAGGACCTGCGGCAGAACGGCCGTGAACTTCTCGTTCTTCTCGTCGGCGATCAGCGGCTGCGCTGCCTCCGGCTGCTGGTCGCGGCGCAGATAAAGCGTGGCGGGTAAAGCCTGGCTGTCCGGGTTCTTGATTTGAGCCGTGATTTCCAGACTCGAACCGATCAGAACCTCCGTGTCGCCAGGGATCACCTGAGTAATCTGTACACTTCCGACCGCGGGCACGAACTTCCAGGGTTGCAGAAGCCGGCTGGTCGAGGAAGACCATGCGGGAATCGCGGAATGCAAAAAGCAAGCGGCCACCAGGATGCCGACGAGTACGCAAGAAGCCTCCAGGAGATCCCGCGGAGTCTGCATGCACAGGGCAAAGCGCCGGAATCTGGTTTCCTTGACGGCCGCGGATTCCAGCGGAAAGTCACTGACGGCAGCGGCAGCCTGGGCTAGCGCTGCTTCTCGAAAAGGATCGCTGGGCACGCCGTCGCGCTGGGTAAACTGCACCAGATTTATGAGGTGGCTGCCTAGCTCGGGGAATTCCATTTCCAGTCTTCGGGCCGTGGCGGCTAAGCTGCGCTGCCCGCAGCGCAGATGCACAAGCATGCCAGCGATCATGGCAATCGTCGTGACGGCCCACAGAAGAAACAGAACGCCAAGGACCAGTTGCGGAAACCGGCAAAGCGCGTCCGCGAGGATGAGAATTGCCAGCATCCCGAAGCTGGCGCTCGCGACCAGGACGATGCCGGCTGCCAGCGAGCAGCCCCACCATTTGAGCCAGGTATTCTCCAGCCGTTCGGTTACGGCTTCCGCGACAGCAGGCATTGGCTGATTCCCCAAAAGGGAACGCAACTCATTTCACCGGATTTCCAGTTGCGTCATCAATGCGTGACGGCAGAAACAATCACATTGGCTCCCAGCGCCAGAGCATCTTGGTCGGAGTAGCCATAGGCGTATGGGTGCGGGAACTGCTCCCAACCGTTCCCCAGGTCGAATTGGCTGTAAACGACCGCCAGTCTGCCATCCATGAGGATTCCCATGAGCGTGGGGGCATTGATCGATCCATAATCCTCCGTCACGCGCGGCGTGTAGGCGACACGGTTAATGTCGTTGTGCGCATGATAAACGGGATGATCGAGGGGGAGAGATTGCAGCTTGTGTTCGGGAAGGGCCTTGGCCAATTCGCGCTGGAAGGCGAGGTGGAACGCCAGCCGGCCGCAACAAGCGTCCGCGAACAGAATGCCACCGGCCTTCAGGTAACGTTGCAGCCAGCCGGCTTCCTCTTGACTCCACGTGAAATCGTGATGTCCGGTCATGTACAGGAGCGGGTAGCCCATCGCCCTGGGATCTTTGAGCCGAACCTGAACGCGCTTGAACTTGACGCCCATCGTGGAACTGTCGCGAACATACTTGAGCAAGTTGTGGACCGCCGAAGGGTCGGGATCCCAATCGCCTTCGTGAATGATCTGGGCAAACACGAAATCGTCACGCGTGGGTGCCTCGGCTTCGTGATAAACCTTGGTGGTGCTCAGGAAGCGGCCGAGTTGATAGCTGCCCAGGAGATACGTCAGGTAGTTTGCGCCAATCTGGCGAGCCTGTGGAATGACGACGCGCAGGCCGCGCGGATGATCGTGGCCGTCCCAACCGCAGGTTAGATCGGCGGGCGAATAGACGACGCCGGCCCGGCAGCCGATGGTGATGCCTTCGAGACAGGGAGCCGCGTCATAGCGTGAGCCGTCGGCGTTCTGATACGTGAACGACTTGAGCTTGTAGTACGAGGCAAACAGCGGATCATCAGGCGTCAGCTTGCGGAGCGGCCGCCCAGGAAAAATCGCCTCCATTTCCTGACGAAACGCGTTGTCGAAATCCTTCCAGCCGCAACACGCGTCGCCGATGATCATCCCACCGTCAAGTACATAACGAGCCAGGCGCTGGTGGAGTCGGTCATCGAATTGAAATCGATTGTGGCCGGCCAGCAACACGGCAGGCAATTCGCGCGGATCGAAGGAGAAGTGCTCGAAATCGGTTTCCACTTTGCGGTAGTGGATGCCGAGTTTCTGGTTCGTCCAGGCCAGCAGGCTGTCGAGATCAGCGGGATCGGTCATCCAATCGCGCTGCTGGACGCGCTTGCCGCCGCGATTGACGAACCGGACCGGTCCCAGGGCCATCTTGCCGATCAAGGAAGGTGGCGCCGGCGGGCGTTTCTTCTCCGTGCGGCGGAGCGGAGTGACCGGCAACGGTAACGGCGGAAAAGATTCACCGCCCGTCCTGCTCTGGGGCTTGGCCATGGGAGGCGGACCGCAATCCACTGGACCGGAATCGTCTGCAGCCAGGGAAGGAAGCGCCGCGGATGCCGAAGCTCCAAGCGCCGCCCAACCCTTCATGGCTACATTGAGTGCAAACTGGCGTCGCGTCAACTCCCTGGTCGAAGAATCTCGACTGACTGCCATCGTGCGCCCCCCTTGGAAACCGCGGGCACTATTGTCCCCACATGCTCCGCGCGCATCCCCTCCGTTGCTTGTTCTGCAATCGCTATGCCGCGGCAGCAGAACATCGTCGGTGCAGGGAATCGGAAACCGGACAGGCCGAATCATCCCTAATAAGCACGAAAACCACTGTTTGTCATGGACCTGCATCGCTTCACCAGCCCGAAAGTAGCCGATCCGAGTCAGGGTCGCCGTCCGGATTCGCACAGGAGCTGACGCCAAACCGCACAGGGGCCAAGCAACAACGCAGGCTCCAGGGGACGATCATGTTCATGGCGAAACGCAAAAGTAGCCCTTGGCGATGTGGCCTGGCCCTGGACCGGATCCGCGTTCAGCGGCCAAGTCAGATTCGGTACGCGGCCCTAGCGGATGGCACATGCGTTGCTTAAGATTGCCCGGCGTGAGTTCATATGGCTTTTTGAGGTGAAAATGCTTGCACTGGCTGGTGCGTATGTTCTTGTCTTGGCCGGCAACCTGCCGTTCTTTCTGCCGCCGGCCGCGTGGCTCGATGACCCTCCCGCCTTGCATCCATTCGATGGCGCGGAACAAAAACCCAAAGATGCCGTGCCCGGATACGTAGAATTGTCTGACGGGACGGTGTTCCCTGGACAAATCTATCTGACTCGCGCAGCCCGCTTGAAGATCTTTGACCAAAAGCAGGAACAACACCGGGAGATCCCTTTGCAAGCGATCCAGCAGGTCGCCTGCACGATTCAAAAGGAGTGGCTCGAAAAGGAGTGGCGTTTCAAAGAAAACGCTAATGACGAAAAATATTACACCGGCCACAAGTACCCCGTTCGCGAGTACACGCACACGATCACGCTTCGCAGTGGCCGCAAGATCCAGGGGCCGCTGTCGGGCATTGTCTACGTTCAGGCCGGCACCGGCGAGACGCCCCAGCGCTTCATTCTGCATAAGCGCGATAAGGGCGAACTCGATAGCGATCTGAAATCGCTGGTCCATGTCCGCGCGATCTACCTTGGCGAAAAAGCACTCGAAGAGGGGGAGAAGAAGGCGTCGAAAACCAGGCCACCTGCCGGCAAGAGCACGGGTTCCAAGTAGCGGCGTGCGTCAATTCTTCGCGGATGCACGATTCCTCAATTGTAGTTTGGCTGCGTGCGCGGAGATAGGACACACCCTTGGAAGCCCTGTCGTAAAGGAACGGTCGTGTTCCACTTCTCACTGGAGCAAGGTCACAGCCTGCCGACCATGCTAGTGGTCACGGTCGTGGCCGCTTTGCTAACGAGTTATTTCTACGGCAAGGCTTACCGCTTGCTGGCGCCGATGCGCTGGCGCATTTTGTTCGCACTCAGATTGACGGCCGTCGTTCTCATCGTACTGCTCCTTTTTCGTCCCGTGCTAAGCCTGGAGAAAGAGGTTGTCCAGCGGCGTGCGCTGATTTTTCTCGTGGATAGTTCGGCCTCGATGGCCACCGCGGACGATGCGAGCGGGAACACGCGCTTCGAGTTGGCCCGCTTGCGTGTCGCGGATTGGTGGAGCAGGCTGGCCAAGGATTTCGATCTGCACTTGCTCGAATTCTCCGACCGAGCGTCGCCCCTGGAACGACCGGACGATCTTGCCCGCGTTCAACCAACGGGAGAGGCGACTTCCTTGACGCGGGCATTCTCCGCCGCCGCCCAAAAAGTCCCGCGCCGCGATGTCGAAGCCGTGGTGCTGCTTTCCGACGGGATTCACAACGCGGCCGGCGACCCGGTGCAGACGGCCCGCCGGCTAGGGCTGAAAGTGCATGCCATCGGCGTTGGCAACAGCCTGCGCGGCAGTCCTTCCTACAAGGACATTCAGGTGACCGGCCTGGAATGTCCCGATCAGCTTCCGGTGGACAACCGGGCCAAGGTAACCGCCTTCGTTGACGCGGTCGGCTACGGCGGCAGGGTCGTCAAGGTTTTCCTCGAGGAGGACGGCAAGCAGATCGATCAGGCCGAATTGGTGCTCGACGACGTGGAAGGCGCGCAGGAGGTCGTTTTTCAATTCGTGCCGACGGTCAAGGGCCGCCATACGTACACGGCCCGCGTTCCGGTCGCGGCCGATGAGAAGATCGCACAAAACAACCAGCGTTCCACGCTGGCCCAGGTTGTCGATGCCCGCATTCGGGTGTTGTACCTTGAAGGAACACTTCGGGCCGAGTACGGCGCTTTGGTCGACCGCTTCCTGTCGAAAGACCCGGACATCGAGTTTTGCGCCCTGGTGCAGACGCGGCGTAACGTTTTCGTCCAACGCACCAACATGGAAGGGTTGAAGCTGGGCGGCATTCCCACCGAACCTGCTCTTTACGAGAAATTCGACGTTTTCCTGCTCGGCGACCTCGACAGCACGTACTGGAAACCCGAACAGATAACCCTTCTGGTCAAGCGCATTCGCGATGGGGCCGGGTTGTTGATGTTCGGCGGCTATCACAGCCTGGGGCCCGGCGGGTATGGTGGTACGCCGCTCGAAGAGATCCTTCCCGTTTTGCTTGGCGCTAGGGAAATCGGTCAGATTCCGGAACCTTTTCTGCCGGTGTTGACGCCGGCCGGCCGGGGTCATGGCATCTTCGCCAATATCGGCAAGTTTTTCCCTGGCCAAAACGCCCCGCCTCAGGTGGAAGGCCTTCCGCCTCTGGACGGCTGCGTCAAGGTCCTCGCCGCCAAGCCGGCTGCGAACATATTGGCTGTTTACGGCACCGGGACCGTCAAACAGCCCATGCCCGTGCTGGCCGTCTATTCCTCCGGAAAGGGACGCTCGGCCGTCTTCACTGGCGACACAACGCGCAATTGGCAACAGGTGCCGCGTGCGCTCGATCAGGAATCGCCCTTCCTGCGCTTCTGGGGACAGATGGTCCGCTGGCTTGCCAATCGCACAGAATCGGTCAAAACCGAGGCCGGGATCAGTACCCAGACCGACAAGGCCTATTACGCGCCCGATGCGCCGATCACCATCACCGCCGTGGTTCGTGATAAGGAAGGTGAGGGAACCACTCGGGCGCAGGTCTCGGCCCTGGTCAAGAATCCGCGAGGCAAAGAGGAAACGGTACCGCTTTCGGCCGTGCCCGGATCCGCCGGACACTATTCCGGAGTCTTCGAGCCAAGGCTGGCCGGGAACTACGAAATTCTGGCCGAGGCCGCACTGGGCGGGAAGACATTACGCGCCGAGCGGATCAGCATCGCTGTCGGCCGGCCCAACCTGGAATTCGACCGGCTCGATCTCGACGAGAGAATGCTATCGCAGATCGCCGCGGCCACGGGCGGGCGTTACCACCACATCAGCACCGCCGATCGCTTGATCGATGAACTGGATCGCAAGGAAAAACGCCGCCACGTTTCCCTGGAACAGCCGTTGTATTTCCCGACATTTTATTGGGTCCTGTTTGTCGGCGTGCTCGCCAGCGAATGGACGCTGCGAAAGAGGTATCAATTGCGATGAGTGTTGCCGGCGGCTACCGATTTCTGGAACCTGCGGCCCTGGCACGGGTAAAGAATCTGGCCCTGGCCGCCCGTGGTGTCGTGGAAGGATTCATCGCGGGCCTGCACTCCAGTCCCTACAAGGGCTTCAGCATCGAGTTTGCCGAGCATCGCAAATACAGCGCTGGCGATAATCCACGCCACCTCGACTGGCGCGTCCTCGGCCGCACCGACCGCCTCTACATCAAGCAATACGAGGAAGAGACCAACCTGCGTGCCCAGATCCTCCTCGATACCAGCGGCTCGATGGCCTATCGCCATGAGGGCGGGATCAGCAAGCTCGAATACGGCTGTTTCTTGGCGGCCGTGCTCGGCTACCTGATGACGCGACAGCAGGACGCGGTCGGATTGGCGACCTTCGACACGCAGGTGCGGCTCGACATGCCGGCCCGATGTTCGCCGCGCCACTTTGACGAAATGATGCACCGACTGGAAGCGGTCCGGCCGGGGCAGACGACCGACATCGGCGCGACGCTCAACCGGCTGGCCAACCGTTTCAAACGGCGTTGCCTGATCGTCTTGATCAGCGATCTTTACGACTCGGCCGACGCGGTCGAACGGGCGTTGCACCACTTTCGCCACAAGCGGCATGAGGTCATCGTCTTTCATGTTTTCGACAAGGCCGAAGTGGAATTTCCCTTCCGGGAAGTTGCTACGTTCTTCGACATGGAAACGGGCGAGCGCATGCAGATAGATCCCGCTTATGTGCGCGACGACTATTGCCGGCAGATGGAAGAGTTCATCGAACGCTACCGGCGGATGTGCGCCGAGTGCCAGATTGATTATGTGAAAACGGATACCTCCATTCCTTACGATTTCATGTTGTCCCGCTATCTGGTGAAACGGATGCAACTGTGACCTTCGCTGCCCCGCTGTTCCTGATCGCCGCGCTGGCCGGAGTCATTCCCCCGGTGCTGCACATGATCCACCGCCAAAAGGCGGTCACGGTTCATTTCAGCACGCTGCGTTTTCTCCGGCTGAGCGTCGAACGTACGAGACGGCGAAAGTACGTGGACGATCTGGCCTTGATGTTGCTTCGCGTGGCCGCCCTGGTCCTCGTCGCCGTGGGCCTGGCCCGGCCCGCCGTCACCAGCCTGCAGGTTCTTTGGGGAAAAGGAGCGGCCACAGCCGTGGTAGTCATTCTCGATAACTCGGCAAGCATGGCGATCATGGACGCCGGCCAGCCGCGTTTCGAGACCGCCCGGAAGTCAGCGGAGCAGGTCCTCGACGTTCTGCGTGACGGCGACTCCGTGGCGCTACTTCTGACCGACGGGCCTGTCTCTCCCGAACAGGGACGCCTCTATCACAAACATGAAACCGTACGGCAGGCTTTGGCCCAGGCCAAGCTGAGTTACGAACGAGCTGATTTGGCCGGCAAGCTGCAGCAGGCGCGCAGCCTGCTGACCCAGGCGGACACGACGCATCGCGAAATCTACGTGGTCACGGACAACCAGTCCATCTCCTGGGAAGGTTTGCGCGCGCAGGACGAGGAACCCGCCGAGAAAACGCCGGAAGTTCCGGTGGTCCTGATCAAAGTCAATCGCGATCCCATGCCAAACGTCGCCCTGCGGAATATCCGGATTCAGATGCCGGCGCCGGTGGCCGGCGTGCCCATCCAAGCAAGTCTGGAAGTATTGAACACCTCTTCAATTCCTCTCCAGAAACACCTGGAGCTTCATATCGACGGCACGAAGGAGGCGGTCAGTCCGACGCTGAATCTAGCGCCCGGCTGTGCGCTCAGACATGAGTTCCGCTTCACGCTGGATCGTGCGGGAGTTCACCGCGGCGAGGTGCGTTTGGCGGAGGAGGACGGGTCGCCGCTCGACAACAGGCTTTACTTCGCCTTGACGCTCGATCAGCAGATTGCGGTGGCGATCGTCAAATCCCGTCGCCACGAGATCCCCTACGCCGAAGATTCTTTTTACCTGGAGCGTGCCCTGGGGCCGGGTCGTTCGGGCAACTCGGCCGTGCGCGTACGCTCCCTGTTGGCCGAAGAACTCGCAGCCGAGATGCTTGGTGATTATGCGATCATTTTCTGCGTCAATCTTCCGGCCCCTGATCCTTCCGTGGCCGAGCGGCTGCGCGATTATGTGCGTGCCGGCGGCCATCTTTTCTGGATCTGCGGACCGAATGTCCAGGCCGACGCGTACAATCGGATGAACGAAAGCATCGGAAAACAGTTGTTGCCGGCCGAACTGGCAGCCCTACGCCAACCCGCCAAGGGCGGAAGTGAGAGTTGGCATATCGGCTCGCTGGAAAAAGACCATCCGGCCCTGGCTCCGCTGGCGGAACCCGCCTCCTTGTATCAGTCGGTTTTGATCTACAAACATTTCCCCTTGGCCCCGGAAGCAGATGGACGCGTGCTGGCCCGACTCGACGATGGTCAGCCCTTGCTCGCGGAGCGCGCCGTTGGAGCAGGGTCGGTGTTTCTGCTCGGAACCGGCGTTCATGTCGACTGGACCAACTTGCCGCTCAAGCCGTTGTTCCTGCCGCTCTTTGCCCGCCTGGTATTTCACGCCGCCGGGGCCGAGGCGGCGCGTTCCCAGGTTCAGGCAGGGTCGCCGCTGCTTGTGCCGCTGGGAAACAGCGCCCGCGGGACAGAGATTGAAGTCGTCCACCCATCCGGAAATACCTTGCGCCTGCGAACTCCGGAAAAAGACGCCTCCGTCTTTCGCTATGGCGACACTCACGAGGCCGGTATCTACCTGGTCCATCAGAACGATCCCCGGCAGCCGAAAACTTTCATTTTCGCAGTCAACCCTGATCCCGAAGAAGCCGACCCCGCCCAAATCAGCCAGGAGGAGTTGAAGAACAGATTTGGTCGTCAGCCGCTTCTCTTCTGCGACGATCCGGACGATCTGGCCGGCACGATCCACCGTCTGCGCGAGGGGAAGAGTCTGTGGGAATTCTTCCTGGCCGCGGTGCTGGCGGGATTGGTGCTTGAAGCATATCTGGCCAATTGTCTGGGAGGCAAGAGACTGCCGATGCCGGTGAAACCTGCTCCATCAGGAACACGTTCGGAAATCGCGGTGACGGAAAATCCGTTGGCGTTTCTTGAGAAGGAGTGAGCCCAGGCCGACGATTTGCCATCGCGGCAGCGTCCCTTTCTTCGGTAAACGAAGTGACTCCGCCAAAGGTAAGCAGGAATGCCAGCGTACGTTCTATCCGGGCATGCTTCACTTGGAATTTCATGGGTAGAAAAGTACCATAAGGTTAATTCAGGTTCCGCACCTTGCTGGCGATAATGGTCGTCGAGCAGGCGTTCGCATGTGGGAAGAACAAGAACGTTGCCGGTCGCTACAACGATAGGGGTCAAGCATGGGGCTCCAAGATATTCTCGCCGACATCCACGCGCTTGAGGAGGAGTTGCTGGCCATGGAGCGGAAATATGGCGTCCGCTCCGAAACGTTTTATGCCGCCTACGCTAGTGGCGAGGAACCCGAGAATGAGCACTGGGTTCTGGACTTTGGCGAGTGGGCAAGTGTATATCGGACCTGGCTCGCGCGCCAGGCGGTGTATCGTAACGAAGTGCAGAGGTTGCAGCAGAAACCACCTAGCCTTGAAGGACTGATCAAGGTTGCCTCATGACCGATGCGTTTCGGACAATTCAAGATTATGAGCTGTTCCTTTACACGCTCGCGGAAAGGTTCCCCTCGGTGCAGCGCTCCACGCTGGCACTGATTCGCCGAGGCGCCTCACTGGCGCGCGTGACAGGCGAGTTGAATTTTGCTCGTGGCATTCGTTTGGTCGTGCGCGAACGGATTCTCTACCATCGCTTGCCGGCCGTGCTGGACTGGTATGGTTACGAAGTCTGGCATGGGGAGGAGAAGCTCTTCTGGTACGACTCCCAGCCGCATTCCGATGATCCAAATCTGCAAAGCACTTATCCCCATCACAAGCATGTTCCGCCTGACATGAAGCATAATCGAATTCCCGCTCCGAGCATGAGTTTTGTGCGTCCCAATCTACCTGCTCTCATTGAAGAGATTGAAGACACGATCAAAAAGATGGCTGAGTCCTAAAGCAGATTGGACGAGGATGTAGCGGCCGCGATCTTTCTCCCCTCTCCACGGAGTACCGGGGCGAGGGGTGATCGTTGCTTGCCCATGCTCTTGGCGGCCGCCTCGGCTCGTCGGGCAAGCCCGCGGGCTAACCCGGCTGCTGCTTCCGCCGGGTTGACGTCGGTTCGCCGTAAGACGGCTCTGGAACCGCCTTCAGCAGTTTGTCGAGGATTTGATCGGTATCGACCCCTTCGGCATCGGCATTGAAGTTGGTGAAAATGCGATGGCGTAGAACAGGGCGCACCATGGCCCGCAAGTCCTCGGCACTGACCGCGAGTCGTCCGTGCAGAACTGCGCGAGCCTTGGCCCCCAGCACCATGTACTGGGCGGCGCGCGGTCCCGCTCCCCAGGCGAGCCAGTCCTTGATGAATGGAAGGACGTTCGCTTCTTTCGGTCGAGTGGCGCGGGCCAGGTCGACTGCATAATCGATCATGTGGTCGCTGGCGGGAACTTCGCGGACGAGCTGCTGAATCCACAGCAAATCGCGTCCGCGCAGAACAGGCTGAACGTCGTTGTGGGAAGCTTGCGTCGTGGCTTTGACGATCTGCTGCTCTTCCTGCCGACTGGGGTAACCGATGTTGATGGACAGCATGAAGCGGTCGAGCTGCGCCTCCGGCAGCGGATAGGTCCCCTCCTGTTCGATAGGGTTCTGCGTGGCCATCACGAAGAACGGCTGGTCAAGATCGTGCGTGTTGCCGCCGGCCGTGACCTGGTATTCCTGCATAGCCTGCAACAAGGCCGCCTGCGTTTTGGGGGGCGTGCGGTTGATCTCGTCGGCCAGCACGATGTTGGCGAAAATAGGTCCACGGACGAAACGAAACGTCCTTTTCCCCGACGCGGGATCTTCCTCGATGATCTCCGTACCCGTAATGTCGCTGGGCATCAAATCGGGCGTGAACTGAATCCGGCTGAATTTCAGATGCAAGGCTCTTGCGAGCGTCGCTACCGCCAACGTCTTGGCCAGACCCGGTACGCCGATGGTCAGACAATGGCCACGTGCGAAGAGGCAGATCAGCATCTCCTCCAGCATTTGCTCCTGGCCGATTATCACCTTGTGAACTTCGTGCTTGATTGACTCCGCCCGATGCTGAAGACGGACAACGGCTTCTTCAGGACTCATTTTGCCTGAGGCGGGCTGAGCCGGGATTGACATGCGCTGACTCCTCGCGGACGTTACGGAAACGATTGTCCTCGTGAGTCCGAGCAAGACGTGTGCCGAAGGCCAGGCACATTTTGGAAACAACGCCTCGAACGATCCAAAACTAGGAACAGGCCCACATTGGACCTGGCCAGGTCGAGATCAGGCGTGGAAAGTTCTGCCCGACTATCAACAAATGATTTGCAGCACTGCAATTTATGAATCATGTGCGCGCGAGACCGGACCAGGAATCTGAGATCCGTGTGCGTTTTCGCACAACCGTGCCATTTAGTTGTCGTTCTCGCACACGAAGCAAGTTCTACCGATACATGAGCCTGCTCTGCAAAGTTGCTGATTGGCAGCTGCCGAACTTGCTCGGCGTGCGCGCAGTCCGGTTTCCCACGGTCACTTCGGCATGGCAGTTGCCACACATGCTTCAACCATCACTGCTGTCGCCGGGAGCTACCGTCTATGCGCATAGGCAATTCTCAGAAATCATCATGTCTGGCCCGCCTCAGTGCCGTTCTGTCCGGGGTTCTCCTGCTGGCGAGCTCCTCGCAGTCACTATTCGCTCAGGATTTCTGGGGCCCCGGAGCGAGCTGTCATTGCCTGCGGAAGGTAAAAGTACCTCTGGCGCCAGCACAGCCACGCATCGTGGTCACGGAGTTCTTCACACAGGGCGAATTGCTCCCTGATGCCCATAACCTGGCGGTGTATGACAATCAGGATAACGCCGTGCCGGTTCGAGTTCTCCAGTTCGGCCCCGGTGACTTCTGTCGCATCGCTTTTCAAACTGTTCCGAAGCAGAGCAACTACAAAATCTACTATGGCGGACCGGCTCCGAGGAAGGAACCGCCTTCTTGGAAAGCCTCCGGCGGACTGCTCTTCGAAACACGATCGTGGAAGTCGTGTGATCTCAATAGTCTGCAATCCGTTCGTAGAGCATTTGCAAGCGCAGATCCGCTGGGTAGTGATTTTGTCACTGGAGTCTTCCATCGTCTCAACCCGTTCTCACCCGCCCCGGAATCGTTTTTGAGCAAGTTCGAAGGAACGATTCGCATTCCCACGGATGGGACCTATCACTTCTTCACCTCAAGCCAGGATTGCAGCTTTCTCCTGGTCGATGGCCGGGAAGTGGTTTCCGCTCCGGGAGAACACGGTCCGGTCGGGGACGCCAGGATCAAAGGGGATGTCCGGCTCACTGCCGGGTCGCATCAGTTCGAGTATTTCCACGCCGCCCGCGGAAAGGATGCGTGCATGGTGGCGGCATGGCAATCGCCCAAGACCGGCCAACCGGAAATAATCCCCGCCAGCGCATTCGGTGCCGACCACGTCGCCCACTTGCCCGCCACCAGCCTCAAGCACTTTCGCAAAGGAAGTCTGCACGAGTACGGCGTGGAAATCGCCGGCGAGGTCGCACTGGCGGAAAGCGCTGTGCCGCTGGTCCGCGTCCGGTTTCACGAGATTCCCGGCGGCGGGCGTGACAAAGCCCGCTGGGATTTCGGCGACGGGCAATCGTCCGAAACAACCGATCCGGTGCACATCTACCTTCATCCTGGAATGTATACGGTAAAGATGACTTCGTTCGGCGGTGCCGAGATCGCCAATCGTGTCCATATTCACCGGCCAATCATCGTGTCGGATCAGAGTGACATTTACGATAAATTGTCGCGGTACGCGACGATCTTGGCGAAGTACGAGCCGGCCACACTCGATCCGGCTGCCGTACTGCAATTCGTGCTGGCCTTGGAGCAGGCAGGCCGGCACGCGCTGGCCGCCAAGGTCGGCCAGGGGTGGCTTGTTACCGACAAGCCGGACAAGGACGAGAACGTGTGCCTTGGTCTGGCACGAGTCATCGGCCCACTGCTGCGCGATAGCCTTGATGACCCGAATGCGGCTGCCGCGGTCTGGCAGGCGGCCGGCTCGGCCGTCCGGCGCAAACAGCTAAAAGTGGAATGCACAGTTTCAGCAGCCGACATCTTCCTCAACGATCTGCTTCAAAGACGCGAAGCCAAGGAACTTCTCGAAAGAGCCACGGCGGACCTGGCAAACATGGAACACTCGGCGCTACATAGTCACGTGCTTCGCGTCTGGGGAGATTGGTACGCGCGCAACGGCGAAAAGGAGCCTGCTCGGAAGTCCTACCTGGAAGCTGGGTCTGCAAGAGGCTTGACGCACAGCACGGCCGAACAGGACGCCCGGCGTGGTGCCTTCAGCCGTTCCACGGAGGCATTTCTCCGCGACAAGGACTGGGACCGGGCACGATCCGAACTGCGGCGCTGGCAGGACGAATTCCCGGCCGACAAACTCGAAGGCTATCTGCCGCTTCTTCAGGCCCGCTTTCACGCCGGCCGCGGCAAATGGCAGAATGCGTGCGCCGTGGCCCGTGATCTCCTCGTCGTAAACCCGGATTCTCCTTACGCCGACCAGTTGGTGTTCCTCGCGGCCGAATGCGAAGAAAAACGAGGTCGCTTCGAACAAGCCGTGACGAGTTATCAGGATCTGCTCCACGATTACCCCGGCAGTCCGCTGGTCCAGGAAGTCAGGGCGAAGGTAACGCAGTTGCAATCTCAGAAGGCCGCGGCATCCAGCAAGGCAAAGCAGCAATGAAGAGACCAACATGAGAGCCAAACCAATGGTAAGGAGTTTGATCCTGGGTTTGTCGATCTGTTCCTCCACCCCATTACGGGCGGGGGACTTGATCATCGACCTAGGCAAGTCCAAGGGCGTGACATTTGTGGGCGCGCTGCTCCGCTGGGATGAAGATGGTAATCCGCGCAAGCCAATCGATCGTAAGGCAAAGATCGGCGCGCCGGAAGTTGCAGCTACGGCGAAGCCGCAGTCAGGCAATCGCTGGTTATTCCAGAAGCTACCGCCCGGCCGCTATGACTTGGTGATCCTGGCGAACGACCGGGTGCGCGTGGAAGGCTTTCACTACCCGCCCGTTGCCGAGTTCGATCCCTTTCTTCCGGCCGACGCGACCGTGCCCGATGACATCCGCGAGCAGATTGTCAAGGATATCGCAAAATCACAACACTATGAAAACAAAGTCGCTCCGCTCTATCTGGCCGGCGATGAAAAACAAGTCCGCATTCTCATGCAGTTGGTGCGGGATCAATCCACGAGTTACGACGCCGAATATGGCATGCCGGTGGCGACGGTGCGGCACGAAGTCTGGCAATATTCGAATCAATATGGCGGCTGGGTCAAGGACAAAAAGACCAAGATATTCGACCGAATTTTGCTGCCGCGTAAGGATCTGCACCGTTGGACATGGCTATGGGAGCCGAAGCTCGGCGGCATCCAGATGAAACAGAAAACGGTCTCCCTTTTTTACGAACTACCCGGACAAATCGATCGCGAGAGATCGAACGGATGGCTGCCGCAATGAAAGGATCTCTTGGAATCCCCAAGATGAGCAAGATGGACCGCTCGGTGTGCTGGGACGCTGCCGCACTGGGCCGGCCGTACCCGCTGGTGCTGCTCGATGCCCGCATGCCGGACACGGACGGCCTGGTACCGATTGGCGCTGAACAGGGATTCGATGTTTTTGCGGCATGTCTTCTGCGCCCGCGCTGGGCGCGAACCAGCAGGAGCGTTTGCCGCACGAACGGACTGCGGAATTTCGACCACCAAACGTTTGCCGAAAGCTCTGTCGCGTTTCCATGTTTCTCTTGGGAATTCTCCGTGGCTGCGGTTGTTGGTGCGTCGCGCAAACAAGCGAAACGTTGCTCACATTGAGAGGCGGTTTTTTATGTCCGCACCTGATTTGGTACCTCTTTCGCAAACCACGGCACTCCCCGATAAGACGCCGCATCATCCCTTGGGATCCAGGGCGCGGGTGCTGCTGACCAGTGTGTTTGGTCCCTACGCCCAAGATGATGGCTACGGCAGTCGAATCATCAATCCGATGGAGTTGTATCACAACCAGGTCACGCGCGTGCAACATGCGTTCTCGTTGCGGACATTTAATCGTTCGTGGGGCTTGATGATAATTCAGGCCAATCTGCACGCGCCCGTGACGTTGCTGGATTTCCCTTCGCAAGCGCGCTTCATGCAGGAGATTCAGACGCAGGAATACGATATTGTCGGAATTAGTGCGATTCAAACCAATTTGTCCAAAGTCCGCTGGATGTGCCGCTTTATCCGCAAGCACCTGCCGCACGCGCAGATCCTCATTGGCGGGCACTTGGCCAATCTCCCGAATCTGGATCGCTATTGCGCTTGCGATCACGTGGTGCGGGCGGATGGCGTGTGCTGGATGAGAGAGTATCTTGGAGAGGACACCAACAATCCGATTCGTCATCCGCAGGTTCCCGGAAACATCGGCTCGCGGATTATGGGAACCAACCTGATTAATCACCCCGGCGACGCCTGCGCCACGCTCATTCCATCCGTCGGCTGTCCAATGGGGTGCAATTTCTGTTCGACATCCGCCATGTTCGGCGGCAAAGGCAAATCGATCGAATTCTATCGCACGGGCTCCGAGCTATTCGAGATCATGTGTCAGTTGGAGAAGAACCTCCGCATGCAATCGTTCTTTGTCATGGACGAGAACTTCCTACTGAATGCCAAGCGGAGCTTGCAGCTACTGGAACTGATGGAAAAGCACGGCAAGCCTTGGGCGCTCTATGTTTTCGGTTCGGCCAACGCGTTGCAGAAATACACCTTCGACCAGCTTGTGCGACTGGGGGTTTCCTGGGTGTGGATGGGCCTGGAGGGGAAGAACTCGCGCTATCAGAAGCTTGCCGGCACCGACACCATCGCTTTCGCGCAGCAGCTCCGCGAGCACGGGGTCCGCGTCCTCGGCTCCAGCATCATTGGCCTGGAAGAGCACACACTCGACAATATCGACGAGGTGATTGAGCATGCCGTGCGCCATGCGACGGAATTCCATCAGTTCATGCTCTACACACCAATCCCCGGGACGCCACTCTTTAGGGAGCTTCAGACACAAGGCAGGTTGCTCGATTTCACCGATTACTCGATTGCGGACATCCACGGACAGTTGCGGTTCAACTACCGCCACTCGCACATTCCCCAGGGTCAGGAAACGGAGCTGCTGCTGCGGGCGTTCCAGCGCGATTTCGAGGTGAATGGTCCCAGCGTGGTGCGGATTGTGCGGACGACACTCCGCGCCTGGAAGCGTTTTCGCCATCATTCGGACCAGCGTGTGCGAGCACGCTTTGCCTACGAAGCCGCGAATCTGAACGATCGCTACGCAGGTGTTCTATGGGCGACGCGCGAGTGGTATCGCAATGATACCCGGCAGGCGAAGAATATCACGGATCTCTTGGATGAGTTGTATGCGGAATGTGGTGAGCGAGCCCGACGCGCGGCACCGATTGTGGGGCAACGGCTCTACAAGAATCTCGTGCAGGAAGAGCAACGCTTGAACCAAGGATGGACCTACGAGCCGCCCACTTTTTACGAGACCAACTTTCCCAACGGCCCGCCGGGCTCTGTTTGCATTAACCCCATTCGTATCGACGCACGGCACCAATGAACGGCATGCTCCCGGCGGTCAGGGTAGTCGGCAAGGAGGAGGGGCGAACCCTGGGTACCATTGACCTCCTCATGGTGGAGACGACGCCGGTTGTCTTCAAGGATCGTCTCTACCGCTTCGAGTATGTTCGGGACAACTACCACGCCAACGAGACCGGGGCCTCGTACTTCCGCTTCATTGACGTGTCATCAGGCAATGCGACCCCGGCCTTCGCCAAAGGCTTCCATCTTGGCTGCGCTTTTGCTGACCTCGGCTTCTGTCGAAAGGATCTTGCTCAACCGAAACCCGGCAGACTCGTGTAGCTTTCGGTACTCGTCCTCTGTACTTTCTTGCCCGCCAGGGATGACCATTATCGTCAGATCAAGGAGCTTGTCAAAAGACGGCTCGCTGCCGGTCGGGATCACGCAAGTCATTAGCGGCGACGGGTTTCTTGATGCGATTGCCCTGGCAAGTTATACTCGCTGCGACAGGTGCGGCAGGGAAGTAAAACAAACGTGGCCTGTGCGAGCGTGGTTCGGCAGCTGCCGGGGATGTGGAGTAGATTATGAAAAAAGGCAAGGCCGTCTGGGCAAGTATCCTGATACTCTCAGGTGTTGGTTTCGCCGTCCTTTGGTTCGTTTTGCAACGCCACTATCGACTCGAAGAGACTCGAATTCGAGAAGAGACTCGCATGGTTGATGAAGCACAAGCAGCCGTTGAGAAGATCTTCCGTGAAGAAAAGCAGGAAGCGGATGATAACCAAGGAGCACCTGTCAAGTATAACAAGGAGGTTACTTCTAACAGAAATGCCATTGTTGAAAAGTTTGGAGTGCTTCAGAGCATCACCGGAAATGGTTATCTTCACCCTGCTTGGAATATCCAGGGCTATCACTACTTAACGGCCCACAGAACGGCAAACTTTTCCAAGGGCGCCATACCACTCAAGATCTATGTAACAGAAGGTCGGGTTACGGCTCCTGGCAAAGCTGTCGTATACGTTAGACCTTGGATTGAGTACGATACCGCCAATCACATGTCAATCTTTGTTTCGCACCCGGATCTGGTGCAGCCGTGATTGGTAGAACAATTGTCACCTTCTTCAGCCGCACAGCCACGCATACCCTGCCGCACAAGTTCCAGACCAGCCGCTGAAAGTCTTGTCGGTAGGGATCACGCTCTCGACCAGAAGCAGCTTCCCATCATAATCGGAACGGAGTGGGCAAGAAAGGCAAGCGAGAAGTAGTGGTCGAAATCTATTTCGAGCCATTTGATGACGACGAAGCAAATACCGACCTTCTTACCACGCGTCTTGTTTTTGGCCGGCGTCCCAAGCCAGGCAGTTCGTGATACTGGCCGGCGATCGAACGCTTCTTGCCGCGTCCCAAGACGGTCGGCCTATGCTCTGAAGGCTGGCCCTTTTCGCTGAGGAGTTGACTAGCGGCATCCTGTTCATAGTAATTGACGCCCAACCAGCAGATGGCAATTCTGTCGATCAACAAGTATTCCAATTCGGAGTTTGCCGTCCCTTTCAGGCGCGCCTTCAGGCCGAGCATGTGCCGATGGATCGCCTCCTTGCCGAGCAGATTGGAGTTGGCTGCCAACTGCAGCAAGGCGCACTCGGCGTGCTGGACCATGTCGCCAGATTTCGCAATCAGCTCCGGGTTTTCATTGAAGACTGTTTGGAGGGCAGGTAGCACCGTTGTGTGTAAAGGACAAAGACGGGCCTCTTCCGCCAAGGTCGATGCCGAGGCCCCAATTATCGATCTGCCTCGTTAGCATCTGGTTCGCTAGATCGGCCGATAGGATGGCGTCGGAGTTGCCGCGCCGAGCATGCTCTATGCCGAGCACGAAGAGGGCGAGATCCGAAGGCGTTGTCCACAGTCCCGCGGCCGCCATTTCCGGATAAACATGCCAGCGGCCTGTTATCGGCTTCCCATTTGTATGCCCGCTGGCTGCCTCTTTCGCGAGGGCGCTGGCAGGCGGCTGCTGGAACGAACTGTGTGCCATTTTCAACGGGATGAGGACAAGGTCATCCATCATCGCAGGAAAGGGACGGCCGTAAACGTCGATAAGCGTCTGCTGCAGCACAGTGAAGCCGCCTCCGGAATAGCGAGTTTTGCTGCCCGGCACGAAATTGACTCGAATCGGCGCTGAGTTGGCGGGTTTCTCACCGTCCAACACCAGGTGCAGCGAGGGGAGTTTCGCCTCGGGGGCATACCCGCCGAACCCACTGACGGTGAAGGCAGCGCTGTGGGTGAAGATCTGGCGCAGCGTCACGGGTTTCTGTCGCGTGAAGTCGTTGTCGGGGATCTTCCAGGAGACTAGGAACTTGTCCAGGTCGCCATCCAAGGCCAGCTTGCCCCGCTGGACCAGGCGAAGAGCCGCGAGGGTCGCAAGCGGCTTGCTGACCGAGGCCGCCTGGAAGCGCGTCTGCCTGGTGACGGCCTGCCTGCTCGCTGCATTCATGACGCCATATTCGCGCGTCAAGAGAATCCGGTCGTCCTGGATCACAGCGATGCTCATGCCGGGGACCAGGTAATGGGCCATCCTCTCCAGGACCTTCTGGCGACTGGCTTCATCGCCCTGGATGATGGGAAGGGACATCGGGGGGACGGTAAACGCGAGCGCCTTACTGGGAGAGCCGGGTAATCGTTTGATCGTTTGATCAAGAATTTCTTTTTTAATTGACGCGACCATTCGTACGTGTTCTAGTTAACCCGATTGGTCGTGGCGTACGTGCCTTTTTGATGCGGATCACCACGGCGAACGTCGCCCTTTAAGCCTGACCGCGGTGTCGCCCAGGATACTTCCTTTTGCCGCATGACGAACCCTGGTAGGTTCGGTGCACTTTGCGAATGCGTAACAAGGAGTGAACTTCTTCCTTGTCTGGTCAGGAACTACCTCCACTAAAGCAGTTGACCGCATCCGAAGTTCCATCCGACACAACAGCGTTTGGTGCACCCGAATCGATCTCGGAATGGAACCACGAGAATTAGATCAGACGTTTTAACGATTGTTCCGAGCCCTTATCTCCAGCTTTGGGATCGTGCCGCTTCACGCAGGATCACGCCGGAATGACTGTGACCTGATCTCTACGCCAAGGATCGATCTTGGAGCCGTTGCGGTCGATGAAGCCGGCCCGCCCTGCTCCGGTCCCTTGGGCACAAGTGGGAAAAATATGGCTACGCAAACTGCCCCCGCACGCCTGACGCCGGACCAGACCAAGCAGAGCGCTCACGATCTTCTCTTTAGCATGCAAGGTGCACCAGCCGGCCCGATGCCGGACCCGGGCCGCCCCAAGACGGAGGATCCGGCGCCGCTGCGGGCCGTCCACACGCCGAACTTCCCCGCGCTGTTGCGGCAGCTCGGCGCGTCGCTGTTGGTCACCACCTACCAGGCCGGCAAGCTCGTGCTGGTCCGCGAGGAGGGGGACCACCTCAACACTCACTTCCGCGTCTTCCAGGCCCCGATGGGCATGGCCCTCGACGGCGACCGGCTGGCCGTCGGCACCACGCTTCAGGTCTGGGAGTACGTCAACGTTCCGGCCGTCACCGCCAAGCTCGATCCGCCCGGCCGGCACGACGCCTGCTTCCTGCCCCGCGCCAGCCACGTCACGGGCAACATCCAGATCCATGAGATGGCCTGGGATGCCGGCGGCGCGCTCTGGGTCGTCAACACTCGGTTCTCCTGCCTCTGCACACTCGACCGCTCGGCCAGCTTCACGCCGCGCTGGCGGCCGCCGTTCGTCTCGGCGCTGGAGCCCACCGACCGCTGCCATCTCAACGGCCTGGGGATGGTCGATGGCCGCCCGCGTTACGTCACGGCCCTGGGCGAGAGCGACGAGCCGGCCGGCTGGCGGGCGAACAAGGCCAAGGGCGGCGTCCTGATGGATGTGGACTCGGGCGCGGTGATCGCCCGCGGGTTGTCGATGCCCCACTCGCCGCGGTGGTACGCAGGCCGGCTTTGGGTCTGCGAGTCGGGCGCGGGAACGCTCGGCTTCATCGACGCGAACACCGGCAAGTACGAGCCAATCGCCGAAGTGCCGGGCTTCACGCGCGGGCTCGATTTCGCCGGCAACCTCGCCTTCGTCGGCCTTTCTCAGGTGCGCGAGAGCGCCGTCTTCAGCGGCATCCCGATCACCGAGCGGCTGGCCGAGCACGAGCGGACCTGTGGCATCTGCGCGATCGACCTAAGGTCCGGGCAGGTGGTCGCGCTGCTGCGGTTCGAGACCGCCGTCCAGGAAATTTTTGCCGTGACCGTGCTGCCGGGCCGGCGCTACCCGGACCTGATCAACAACGACGACAAGTTGCTGGAGCACTCGTTCGTTGTGCCCGACGTGGCACTGGCCGATGTGCCGGCGCCGTTGCGGGTACCGGCCCAGCCGACCCCTGGCGCGGCGGGGTCGGCCGGTAGTGGGACTGAGCCGCTGGGGCCGGCGTGAGAGCGATTACCACCAAAGGTTGTTCATAACGAGAAGATCGAGGGAACCATGAGTCACCAGCGAGCGAAAGATCGGCGGAGCGGCGTGCGGGGGACCGTCAAGGGCCTGCAGCGGCGGCGGTTTCGTCCGACGTTGGAGCTGCTGGAGGACCGCATGGTACTCTCCACATTTTTAGTCACCAATACGCTTGACAACGGCAGCATCGGCTCCCTGCGCTATGAGATCGCCAGGGCGAATACGACCCCGGGGAACAACACGATCGATTTTAGCACCTTCTTCAACGCGCCCCGGACGATCAACCTGCTCAACGGCCCGCTCGTGCTGAGCCACACGGGGGGGGTAGAGAGTATTGTGGGCCCGACCTTTGGTCACGTGACGGTCAACGGCCGCGGGGTGAGCCAAGTGTTCGAGGTCAATTCTGGTGTCAGGGCGTCACTCTCGCGACTGACGATCACCGGCGGCAATACGGCCAGCAACGGCGGCGGCCTGTACAACGATGGCGGCACGACCACACTTACCAACGTCACCATCAGCGGCAACTCCAGCTCCGGCAACGGCGGCGGCCTGTACAACGATGGCGGCACGAGCACGCTGACCAACTGCACCGTCAGCGGCAACTCCGCCTCTGGGAACGGCGGCGGCCTGTTCTCCAAAGGCACGAGCACGCTGACCAACTGCACCGTCAGCGGCAACTCCGCCAGCTCCGACGGCGGTGGCCTGTACATCAGCGCCTCTGGCACGAGCACGCTGACCAACTGCGCCGTCAGCGGCAACTCCGCCAACCAGGGCGCGGGCCTGTTCAGCTCCGGCGGCACAACCACGCTGACCAACTCTACCGTCAGCCACAACACCGCCTCCGGGACCGGCGGGGGCGTGGCCACCACCGGCGGCGGCACGAGCACGCTGACCAACTGCACGGTTAGCGGCAACTCCGCAGGGACCTCGGGTGGCGGCCTGTACAACAACGGCACGACCACGCTGACCAACTCCACCGTCAACGGCGACTCCGCCGGCACATTTGGCGGAGGACTGGACAACAACGGCGGCACGACCACGCTGACCAACTGCACCATCAGCGGCAACCACGCTATTAACAGCGGCGGCGGCCTGGCCAGCAACGGCGGCACGATCTCGTTGACCGACTCCACCGTCAGCGGCAACTCCGCCAGCAACGGCGGCGGCGGCCTGGCCATCTATGGCGGTGCCTCGCTGATGGCCGATGACTGCACCGTCTCGGGCAACTCGGCGCTAGCAGGCGGCGGCCTGACCAGCAACAACGCCACGATTACGCTGATCAACTGCACCGTCAGCGGCAACTCCGCCACCAACGACGGCGGCGCCGTGAACCAGTACCTCACAGGCACGATTACGCTGACCAACTGCACCGTCAGCGGCAACTCCGCCAACCAGGGCGGCGGCCTATACGCCGCCGGCACGGTCACGCTGGGCAACACGATCGTCGCCGTGAACACGGCCGTCACAGGCCCGGACGTCTTTGGCGTTTTCACTTCTCAGGGTAACAACCTGATCGGTGCGACCGACGGCAGCTCCGGCTGGGTCAGCACCGACCTGACCGGCACGAGCGCCCTGCCGCTCGACCCGCTGCTGGCACCCTTGAATTATTACGGCGGGCCCATGCAGACCATGGCCCTTCTACCCGGCAGCCCAGCCATCGACGCGGGAAATAACGCCCTCATTCCCCCCGGTGTCACCACCGACCAGCGCGGCTTCACCCGCGTCGTCAACGGCATTGTCGACATCGGCGCCTTCGAGGCCCAGGCCCCCGGCCCGCTGGTGGTCAACACCATCGGCGTTCAGCTCGGCATGCTAGACCTGCGCGGGGCGGTTGACCTGGCCGATGTTCTGACCGGCGCGCAAACGATCACCTTTGACCCGACCGTCTTCGCCAGCGCCCAGACGATTACGTTGACCTCAAGCGAGCTCGAGCTGAGCAACACGAGCGGGACGGAGACGATCACCGGCCCGGCGGCGGGTGTGACGGTCAGCGGCGGCGGGCTGAGCCGCGTGTTCCAGATCGACGGGAGTGTCACGGCGTCAATCTCGAGCCTGACGATCAGCGGCGGCAACGCCAGCGAGGGCGGCGGTCTGTTCAACGACGGGGGCACGGTCTCGCTGACCAACTCCACTGTCAGCGGCAATTCCAGCTCCGGGAACGGCGGTGGCCTGTTCTCCGAAGGCACGACCACGCTGACCAACTGCACCGTCAGCGGCAACTCCGCCAACCAGGGCGCCGGCCTGTTCAGCTCCGATGGTACAATCACGCTGACC
>DATGZX010000368.1:0-3097 GCA_035296965.1 Gemmataceae bacterium | reverse complement strand
AAGTTCTGAAGGCCTTGAAGATCACCGACGTCCGCCCACCAACCCCACCTGCAGGAGAAGAAACCGTGACCTGATGACTAACACGAAATTCAACCCTTGCACAATAAGGACTTACGGCGACTGGTGTTAAACATAGGCTAACGTCGGCTATCAGGGAGGGCTACGACAAGACGGCGCCGCGTGCCATGCCCGCGGCTTTTGCGTGGCCATGCAAGCTACTTTGAGCCCGGTTGCGATTTGTCCTTCGATAGGGCGCAATGTCCAGGCCCTGAACTCAGAACGCCTTCCCTGACCTCTCCTTGGCACTGGTAGAGCGCTGCCAACTACACCGGAATGCATACTGGCCCATTGCGGCTGGAAACGGAGGCGCCCGCTGGAGTCGTCAGTTCCTGGTGCTTGGCCTGTGTCACTCTCACTTGACCATTGGTCTCTGCACATCGTCGACTGCCGGTCGGCGGCCCACGCTGTAAGCGTCACACAACCTAGCCCAAGGTCGTGGCAGCGCACCTTGGGATACGGTCCAACCCAACAACCGCCAACCCTGCAAGGGTTGCACAAATCCCCAACCCTTGCGTCGAATTCTGCGACATGGGAGCGCTTCCCGCGTCCGTGTGAAACCCTTTCAGGGTTTGGAAAAATAGAGGACCTTCTATCCCAGGGTGCGCCGTTGCGACATGCGTCGCGGCGGCGACCCTGGGCTGCGTTGTGCAACTGCTTCGCAGTAGGAAGGCAGTTCCGCAACGATGGGCAGACACCGGGGCAGTTGACAGAGGCCAATGCTGAACTGGTCACTTCCCAGCAGAACGCCTTTTCTTCTTGTCTGGTGGCAACCGTATTTTTCGCGGATCAACGCGTTTCATCTCGCCGTCTTTCCAAATGATAACGGGCGTACCGGTCTGTTTAGCGCGCTCGATGACCGCCCGAGCCGCCTGACGAAACGCGGCCTCCACAAGTTGCCCTAGGGATCGCTTAATGTTCTTTTTCATGATCGTTCAACGTCTGCTTTTCAATCAGCCGAAACAACCCCTTCTGCTTGATTATAAGCCGTCCAAGCCGCTTTGCGGCGACCAACGCGGGAGGCAGGTGGGATGCATCATATAGCCACCAATCGTCGGCGATGGGGCGGTACATCCTTAGGAAGTTTGCCAGCCCGGCCGCGTAACGCCGCCGAACGTCATCCGGTGGAACTGCGTGGCCGCCTTGCTTGACGCGATTCTCGACACGGACCACCGCGGCCTCAGCGCTCGGCAACCACAAGAACAGGAGCACCAGCCGGTAGCCGATCGCTTTCATTGCGCTCAATCGCTTGAGGTAGCGACGACCCGCAAGAGTCGTCTCAAAGCCAAAGTCGGCCCGCTCCTCGGCCAGTTGCCCGATGCGCTCCAATAACAGCCGGCCCGCACGCACGTTCTGCGTTTCGGGTGCGAAAGGCGACAATCCTGCAGCGATCAAGTCTGCATTCAGAAACTCCCGGCACTGCACGAAGTCTGGCAGGAATTCCGAAGCAAACGTCGTCTTCCCGGCCCCATTGGGTCCGGCAAGGACGTACAGCGTAGGCGGCTTGGCCCTCCTACTTCTCATCCTTTCGTCTCTCGTTTCTAACCAGGGCATTCCACGCTGGCTGCCATACATGGTGCCCAGCGCGGCCCGGAAAGCTCTTCAGGCTGGCTCCAGTCGTCATTATGTTACCAGTCCAGCGGCTGAGGCGAAGCACAGTTCTCGCTTGGCGCAGGTCTTGCAGACCGTGCCACAAATAAGCGAATGGGGATGCTCGGGGAGAGCGTCGGGGTCGGAAACGCGCGCCTAGCGGCGCGGATGCTTTACGTACGGGTCCACTGGCTGAATTCCTGAGCAGAGCGCCGGTCCTCGTGCGTTCTTCTTGGTGCCTTTGCGCCTGTGCGTGAGTGCATTATGATGACCATACGCAAGAGGAGGAGCCATGTCGCGAACGGTTACCATTGGGTTGCAAATACCCGACGAGTTGTCGAAGTTTCGCTTGCCGGCGGCCGTCAACGCACGCTTGCAGGATTAACTGGACCGGCAGGATTGTGGGACAGCCTTATCTCCGGCCGAACGCAGGGAGGCGAAAGATTTAGGGAAAAGTAATTGTCGCTAATCAGCTGGGCATGGCACAGAGCGTTTCTGCACAAATAATCTGCCCCGCCGGTGGGTCGGTTCATCGTGTACAATCCCCCCATGGTTGACGGTGGAAGAAGTCGAGTCTGATGAGAAGCGATCATGAAAAAACCGAACGCGAAAAAACGGATGGCGCCTAAAGCGACCAAACCATTCAAGATCATCGTGGAAAAACATCCGGACGGTTATGTCGCCTATCCCCTTGGCTTGAAGGGGGCGGTGATCGCCGAGGGCGACACCTATGAAGAGGCGCTGGCCGACGTGAAGTCGGCGATCCGCTTTCACATCAAATCGTTTGGAAGCGACGTACTAGAGTCGGAGTCTCCCGTGCTGGAGGCCTTCGTCGCCGAGGCGGAGGTCGCCACCTGATGGCCAGGTTTCCTGTCGACGCCCCCAAGCGGCGCGTCGTCAAGACCCTGGAGCGGCTCGGTTTCCGCTTGGTGCGTGTACACGAACATATTTCGATGGTACGTGACAATTCCGACGGCACGCAGACGCCGCTAACGATGCCCAATCACAAGCGGATCAAAGGATCGACGCTGCGCGCGGTATGCAGCCAAGTGGGAATTTCGCGGGCTGACTTCCTGGCCGCCTATGCCGTATCGTGAAGGTCGGGGCGCGGACGTTTTTCAAAGCCGGACCGGCTGATCCATACTCTAAAGTGAGGGTTGGGAAGCAAAAGGGGACGCATCTCGAATGGCACTGTCGCACGTGTGACCCGTCTCTAACGACATTGAGCATCTCTACTTGTGGATAATAGACGAGTTCGCAGGTCGTCGTTTTGCCCGGCGCGCAACACGAACGCCCTGGCCGACGGTGTTTCGCAGTGTCCCAGCACTGGATTCGTCGACGCGACGTATTGTGCAGCTGGACGCCAAGCCTTCCTTGCCTAGAATCTCTCTCGCGAGGCCTTCCTTGTCCGTTGCTGTCGTTTGTGGTCAAGGAAGGCCTCCATGTCATC
>DATGZX010000367.1:0-58923 GCA_035296965.1 Gemmataceae bacterium | reverse complement strand
GTTAAGCCTGCTCAAGCGGAATCCGGCCAAAACGAGCATCGCACGGAAACGCAAGGCGGCTGCCTTGGACACGGGTTTTCTCGAGGAAACCTTGGCTGGGGCACGAAACCTAGAGAAAGTTTGATGCGTTCGCCCTGGCGCTATCCCTAGCCAGCAGCAGGATTTATTTTCACGAAACGCTGACCCATGGGAAGTCGAGACGAAAGAAAATGGTCGCTTACTTGCTCTTTCGCAGCCATGACCTAGATTCCATTGAACAATAATACGCGAGTGATCAGGCGCTTAAGAAGGCGACTCGACCCGTCCATGTACGCGGATCTGCTTAATGATTCCGTGAGACCTGAATTCTGCGTCCATAGCCCGATCCGGAATCTCCGCGGCCCCCCCCCGCTACAGCGAGTGAAACGCCATGCTCTGCCAACCAATGGGCAGCAAGCCCAACGGATCGCCCTACGATGGAGGAAGGTCATGGCTCGACTAGTTAACGGCAAACGCGCCAGGCGCGGAATCGCCGCCGTTGAATTGGCCTTGGTGATGAGCTTCATTTTACCTCCGTTGCTCCTCGGGACCTGGGAAGTTGGACGGCTGATCAATGTGAAACAGATGTTGAGTAACGCAGCACGCGAGGGCGCCCGCCAGGCATCTACCGGACAGATCAGCAGCGCCCAGGTCCAGCAGGTCGTACTCAATTACCTGCAGAACGCCAGCATCCCGACGACGCACGTCGTGGTAACTGTGTCGGATATCACGAATACGGGCACCGACGTTGAGAATGCGGCCCAGCTGGATCAATTGCAGGTGTCCCTCACAATCCCCTTTGCTGACGTTCGTTGGATCGGGCTGCATCTGATCACGAACAACTCATCGCAACTTAGTGCGCAGGCTACCTGGTACTCCTTGAAAGACCAGAATTATCCTACTTCGGTCACGGAGCCCGCAGGTTATTGAGGAGCCAATCCAATGTCCAGTAGCTCGCGAATTACGCGGCGGAGCGGCGTGGCTGCGGTAGAAACTGCTATTGCCATTGGCGCCTGCCTGGTAGTTCTCTTCGCGCTGTTCGAGTACGGCAGGTTTGTGATGCTGCGTCACCTCCTGGATAACTCCGCGCGCGAGGGTGCCCGGCTGGCTGTCGCCAACACAGAATCTCTCGCCACGTCCGATATTCAAAACTGCGTTCTCGGCTGTTTGGCGAGCCAGCCACTCACATTGACCTCCTTCAACGTATACCAGGCGGACCCAAGCTCAGGAGCCAACCTCGGCCCCTGGACAAATGCGGCGTTTGGCCAAGGCATCGCCGTGGATCTGCAAGCAAGTTATACGCCCATGCTGCCGAGTTTCGGATTCCTTCCCAATCCGGTCGTGATGCATTCCAAGGTGATCATGCTGAGCGAGGCAAATTAGCTTGCCGTCCCAGGCCTCCTTTGTTTTGTGGGGCCGAGCGGTGGCTGAGAAATGGACGAACGGGAGAATGCCATGATAGCCAAGTCCCTGCGTGAGCAACGACGCGGCACGATTCTGCCGTTGCTCGTCATCGGTCTCGTCGCCATTTGTGGCTTCGTAGCGATGGCGATCGACGTAGGCATGATCGTGGTGGCTAGGACGCAATGTCAGAACGCTGCCGATTCTGCTGCAATGACCGGTGCGCGCACTCTCGACGGGAGTCCGAGCAGCAACCTCACGGCCGCCACCGCAAATGCCCAAAATGCGGCCACGAACAACAGCGTGCTCTCTCAGCCAATCCAGACAACTGACCTAACTATTCAGCACGGTGCTTACCATTACGATCCAAGCAGCCAAACGTTTTACCCGCAATTCCCGCCCGTGTCACCGGACAACTACAACCTCACGCAGGTCACAGTGACGCACAATGTGGCATATGCTTTTGCCAAGGTCTTCAACCTGAATTCTCTCAACGTTTCCGCAACGGCGATCGCGGCGCATCGGCCTCGAGACGTGTCGATCGTCCTCGACTACTCGGGCTCGATGAACAACGAAAGCGATCTTTGGAACTGCGAAACCTACCTTGGCAGCCTTCAGGGAACATCCAATAACACCGATCCTGTCTTCCCGCAGTATGGGCCTTATGCCCCAAGCTACTCGCCATTGGCAAACATGCAGTGCACCAGCACCGACCCTCGGGTCGGCAAGTGCAATGTGACGCAATCCGTCCTGGGCGTTCCGGCGATGGTGACCAACTATTACCAGAATGCCCGGGGTTCGAGCGCTTCTCCTGCTTTCGTCCCGGCTCCCGGAAGTATCACCAACACGAGTCCCGGCGGGGATGTTCCCCTGCCTGTCATGAACACCACGACTCCGGCAAAGAATTGGTCCGAAATTCGCGGCGGCAATACCAGCAAGACCTTCGAAGGCTACGCCCACTACAACGGACAGTTTTATGGCTACACGCAGGGCCCGGGCTATTGGGGCAAGACGTTCTTCATTTGGCCTCCCGACCCGACAACAACTAACGGCGTGAGCAACGACTGGCGACAACTCTATTTCTTCGCGTCGGGCGGCAGCTATCCCACCTTTGGCGGCCCGTTGAACGATAGTACGAAGCTGTTCGGCTCCAACGGCATCATGCTGACCCCTTCCGGCAACTACGTCATTAACTACAAGGCCATTCTCAAGTGGATCCAGAGTGGCCCGAATCCCTTTCCACCGACCCTTCGAGCCGGAAACATCCTTTACTACTCGCAGATACCGAGCGATGTTCCCGCCACTGCTTACGACCATACCCAGCTGAACAGAACCATTACCAATCCCGATCAACGCTTTTGGAAAGAGTACATCGACTACACGCTAGGCGTCTGGCGCGACCCATTCGGCAACATTCAGGCTCCAAACAACCCGTCATGCAGTATCGGGAACGAGTTCACCTGCGGCACATCGACCAGCGGCCAATACGTGCAAATCACGGGTCCCGACGGGACTCACTTGACCCCAAGCGGCCAGCCGTATATCTCGCCGACAGATAATCCAAAACGGCCGCGTCACCGTTTTTGGTTCGGGCCCATGACGATGATTCAGTACATGTCGGACACGGGACTCTTTCCAGGTACGGCGAGTGACATCTCTATGGTGGCCGCCAAACTTGGCATTCAGGGCGCTCTGACCGACATCCAAACCAATCATCCCAACGATCTGGTGTCGATGATCCTCTTCAGCCGGCCTCACTATGCGAATGAGCCCCCGGAAGCCGGACAGTTCCCCCAGGCTCAATACAACCTCAGCCGCAACTACAGCGGCATGATCAATTCGCTCTGGTTTCCTCCGAACAGTGCCACGACCGACGTGCGCCCCTGGGACCCCAACGGTATGCAGACACCTCGAGCCCACGGCGATTACGACGCCAACACGGCGACGAGTTACGGATTCATGCTGGCCTACAACCAATTCAGTGCAAATTCCTCATTGCAAGCCCAGGCAGTAGGCGGTTTGGGACGGGTTGGTGCGCAGCGCCTCGTGGTGCTCGAAACCGATGGCATGGCGAACCAATCGACGCAGCAGTCCTTCACCAACGCTGGCGCCTATAATTCGTATTACAACATAACTCCTAGCGATACGGTACAAACCTCTTCGAACAACCCCGGCCAGGACGCCATTCAGGTCCTCACGAAGATTTGCGCCCTGACAACCGATAACACAAATGGCCCCGGATTCGCGACTCCGCGCAAGCCGGTGATAGTGCATTGCATCGCCTTTGGGGCCATTTTTGAACCCACCGCCTCCGGGTCGGAAGCCACGAGCGCCATGACGCTGCTGCAGCAGCTTTCAGCGATTGGCGGCACAGGGTTTCCATCTTCTGTCACCGCCACCTCTGATCCCAATTATTACAAGTTGTGCATTGGAACGCTTGCGCAACGACAAACTAAGCTTCAGCAGGCATTCAGCACCATCATGGATGACGGTGTGGCAATCGTGATGGTGAAGTAGCGCCTTTTTGAGAATGGCACCCCTGGTTTTGGACACGCTTTGCCCTGCCTATCCATCAGCAAACCCCGCAAAAATCAACACTTCCGCATTCTGAGACTTTTGGGACTGTTTAGGCCCCCTCCCGGAATTGGCATGATTCACAAAGACTATATGCGTCCTCTTTGTCCTATTATCGTCACATAACCGCGAAAATGCCTTGCAAATCACGCCAGCCCACCCAAACCGAGCCTAACCAGCCCAAAAATCTACCGACAAAAACGACAGTGGAATGCAACAGGATGGTTGCATGCATGTTCGTCTGAGCAGCGGTGGGGCTTCAATGCCTGAGCAGCGCAAGAACTATCTCCAGCAAAATGAGGAAAACCACCGTCACTTCGAGAAATTCCGCGCGATGGGTTTCGGACTGGTCGGACACCACCTTGTAAACACCCTCGGCGACCTCCAGCTTTCGTCGAATGTTCTGTTCCCATTGTTCCAGGTGAAAGCGCCGGGCTAGCAGCCGATAGACGCGCGCGAGATACTGATCGCCTACCAACTTGAGGACGTTGCCGGTTCGTTCGAATAAACTGTTCGCCTCGACCTCCAACTCTCCCAAAAATCGCAACGACCGCGCATGGCTGCGCCACGAGGGAAGACGAGATTTGGTGCTGGCGTGAATGAGCCCGTAAGCGACAGACAAAACGTCATCCAATCGGGCGTCGATGTGGCGGAACTCGAGGAGTTGCAAGTTGGCGAATTCGATAGTCTGCAATGTCTCGCCGCAGTCGGAGTCGATCAGCACCGCAGCCGCCCAATCAGGGATGAAGAGATCCTCGGGGCTGTAGCGCAGGTAGAGGCTCAGGGCCTCGGCAATCTCTTCGTGGCTCAGAGATCCAGCTTCGAGTCGAGTGAGACTTGCGAACCAGGCGGTCTGCGAGCCGGTAAGGATTGGAGGCGGTAGTAGAAAGGCATCCGGCTGAAAATGAAAGACGAAGTATTCTTCGCTGAGATCGTCCTTCCAAATGGGTGCTTGGATAGCAGGCAAGAGTCGCTGGTACACCGGCTCAAGAGCGGATCGACCCACCTTCACAATACTGGTTGGCTCGGCCAGCCAGCCGGCTAGTCGGATCAAAGCCGCCGTGGGCAAGGCAAAATGCACGTGAAATGCGATACTGACCGCACCAAAGTCAAAGATGGTGGCCTCCGCGGGCACCTGGACGCATCCCAGCTCGGGCAACTCGAGCGCCATCGCTGGCAAGCCAAATCGGAGCGGCAGGGGACGATAACCCATCGATGACGGTGTCCGCCGACGCCGAGGCAAATCGCGCGCTTCTGCAGGCACCAATCCACGAGCGCGTTCGAGGTCTACCTCGTCCCCCCAGTCAAAGGCGACATAGATGTGCAGCACGCCGGAAAGCGCCGGTCCTGGTTCCTGCAATATGGATTCGCGTTGTGGTTCCGTGGACATACCGTCCAGTTTATGATCGTTCTTCGCACGGAGTACAATTCTTTCTTGGCTGACCAGCGCAAGGCCAGTATGCTTGATACTTGTGGCTATACAATCTCACTCCGCAAGCAGTGTCTGGCCGGGTTGGGCCCGCGAATTCACCACGGAGCACTTTAATTAACCGGTCAATGGGCCAGAGCAAGCCAAAGAAAAACGTTGCGGAAATCCCAGTCATAGGCGACGTGGACGACTGGGAGAGCGAAGTCGTCAAGGCGCTGCTAGAACTTCCGCCACGTGGGGAATGCATCTTCTACATCGATTCCGCAGGGGGTAGCGTCTTTGGTAGCCTGGCGGTATTGACGCTCATGCGTCATCGGAAGTTGGCAGGCACTGCAATCGTACTGGGAGAGTGCTCCTCGGCGGCTATCCTTCTATTCGCGGCCTGCACGCGCAGATTTGTCACTCCTTATAGTACGTTACTCTTCCACCGGATGCGTTGGCAGAGCGAAAAACGCGTCGGGGCTGATGAGGCTTACCTTTGGGCAAAGCATTTCGAAGAACTGGAAAAGGACATCGATAACTTGCAGATCCGCCTGTTCGGCGCTGCTCCGGATGAGGTTCGATCCTGGACTAGCGGAGGCCACTATGTCACTGGCCCGCAAATGGTTGCCGCCGGACTCGCGAAACTCCTCGAAATGTAGGCTCAAATCATCACCTGGGAGGACCCCTAGGTGCGGGATGCTGTGGATACGTTGCATCGCCATGCTCGGGCTATCTGGGACGCGGCAGTGATAGCTGCAAGGCCGCAAGACCTTGTGCGTGCGGCCTTCGGCAATCCGACGTTACGACTGCAAGAAGAAGTCGCGAGGGCGCGGCGCATCCTGGTGGTCGGCGCGGGCAAGGCCGGGGCGGCCATGAGCGCCGCCGTTGAAGAAGTCCTCGCTGACTCGATCGACCGGGTGGAGGGCATCGTCAATGTCCCTGCAGAATGCGTGCGCAAGCTGCGCGCTATCAAGCTTCATGCTGCCCGGCCCGCAGGGACGAACCAGCCGACGGCTGAGGGGGTCGCAGGCACCTTGGAAATCCTAAAACTGGCCGCAGCTGCAGGGCCGGAGGATTTGGCGATCTGTCTATTATCCGGCGGCGGCTCCGCCCTATTCCCCGCTCCCGTGACCGGGGTGACGCTTGAAGAAAAGCAGCGTGTGACCCAGCTATTGCACGCGTGTGGAGCCACCATCAATGAAATGAACACGGTCCGCAAACATTTATCGCGCAGCAAAGGCGGGCAACTCGCCCGCGCGTTCACCGGCCGGGTCATGGTCAGTCTTATCATCTCGGATGTGATCGGGGATCCCCTCGATGTCATCGCCTCCGGTCCGACATCTCCCGACCCGACTACCTTTCGCGATGCGCTGGCGGTTCTGGAAAAATATCGACTGATTGAAGGCCCAGGCAAAGGAGGCAAAGAGCGCGTTCCGCCGGCCGTTCTTCGCTACCTGGTCGAAGGACTCGAAGGAAAGGTCCCCGAGACGCCTAAAGTGCCTCCCGGGTCCATTCGAAACTTCGTTATCGGCAATAATTCGAAATCATTGACGGCGGCCCATGGCCGTGCGGAAGCGCTCGGTTATCGCGTTGTCAACCTGGGAGCCTATATAGAGGGTGAAACAAGGCAGGTAGCGGGAGTCATGGCGAGCCTGGTGCGAAGTATTCGCGCGGACGGCTGGCCAGCCCCTGCTCCTGTTTGCTTATTGAGCGGCGGCGAGACGACGGTAACGCTGGCGGATTCGCATGGCCTGGGTGGACGAAACCAGGAGTTCGTTCTTGCTGCCCTGGTTAAGCTGCGGCAGGAAGGAATGCATGACGTCGTTCTGCTGAGTGGCGGCACCGACGGGGAGGATGGACCGACCGACGCTGCGGGGGCCTTCGCTGACAGCGACACGTTTGCAAGGGCTGAGAATCAAGGCATCCTTCCCGAGGACTACCTCTCTCGCAACGACGCCTACCATTTCTTTGAAGCCACAGGAAGCTTGCTCAAAACAGGTCTCACGCAAACAAATGTGATGGACGTGCGCGTCATTCTGGTCGCTAACGGGCGTGCTGTTTCAAAATGATGCAAAAAAGTACGCGGCTGGGAACGATTCTTGTAGGAATTGCATACGCTTCTTAGTGCTCGGGCGATCTCGAGAAAGTTGCTTGATACACAAACCTTTTCAGGATAACGCTTTGAAGAAGATAAGGAGAAAGCGCGATTGTTTGGCATGGCTCTTGCTCTCATAAACAATCGCTCGCGGGGCGAAAAGCGAGAATTTGAGAGAAGATGGGGCTGGAACTGAAGAGGCCCTCGCGATTAGTCAGGCGAGCATCCAAACCCGGATTCGAAGGCTGGCGACCAATGGAACGGGGGTCAGTCGAGGATCCGGGAACAGGGACCACAAAGGGTTATGAAGCCTAGATCGCAGATGTTTGGTCAAAAAGAGGCAAGGGGGGTGAAGAAGCAGGAAGTCGCGTCATTCCTGCTTGTTTGCCCCCGGCCTTTGGCTCACCCGGGCCTTCCGACCCAGGCCCGGGTGTCCCCCTTTGCTCGAAAATAGCTGGTCGGGCTCACCGGAACAGGAGCCCGGCCATTCCCACCCGCGCCATTGGCGCGGGTTTTTCTTTGCGCTGATGGCAAGAGCGAATCGTGCTCCCATATCGCGGGTGATTCAACCTTCCCTCGTTTGGCCCCAATCACACTCCGGCTCGCCTATAATGAAGGAAGCAAATTTCCCGTTCCTTGCCGCACTCTCCCGAGGCAGCTCGTGCTCAGCAGACCCTTAGCGCTGAAGTTGTTGGCCCCGACCGTACTCGTCAGCTTGGCATTGGTAGGGGTCTGTATTCTGGCCGTCTTGTACCTCAACCGCCTGCACGTCAAGGTCTCCGAGGAACTGACTGAGAATGTGCAGAGCACCAGTGCGGCACACAGTCTCGAAAAGGTAGCCAAAGAAATTATCAGCAAGCTTGAACAGCCGAATCGCGACCATCCCAATCGACTGGTGCAGGATATCAATGGTCGGAACGATGAAGCTCGTGGATTCTTGGCAGATGCCAATCGCCTAGCTAATCATGATCCAGAAAAGGACTACGTCAACAAGATCGAAGCGGGATTCCAAAGATACCTGGATCGGTGGGCGGAGCGCGGTAAAGAACTCACTGAAGTCGACCAGGCAAATTTTGACAAGGATCTTGCCCGCCAGGTTAAGGAGGATGTCCTCGTCCCATGCACGGAGCTAAGGGCTTATAACGCTGGGCAGATCGAGAGATCCGACAACGAGAACGAGAGGATCGTCAAACAACTGAAGTGGGGCCTGCTGGCCGTCGGCCTAGGTGCGCCACTAAGCGGGTTGTTGTTGGGATATGCCGTCGCGCAGAGCTTGCGCCATTCCATTTATCAGTTGAGTGTGGGCATCCGCGATGCAGCCGGCCGGCTCAACCGAGAACTCGGCTCCGTCACTCTGCAAGAGGATGGGGACCTGCCGGATTTGCATCGCCAGTTGCAAGGAGTCCTGGCCGAGATCGAACGTATCGTCGACCAACTCCAGCAGCGGGAACGCGAGGTGCTCCGCTCGGAACAATTGGCCGCGGTCGGCCAAGTGGCTGCAGGTGTGGCGCACGAGCTGCGCAATCCGCTCACCTCCGTCAAAATGCTGGTGCAAACCGGGCTGGAAGGGGGCGCCTCTGTGGGCCTGCCGCAAGAAGACTTGCGTATCATCGAGCACGAGGTCCGGCGCATGGAACAGTGCATCCAGATGTTCCTCGATTTCGCCAAGCCGCCGCGTTCCGAACGTCGCCAGACAGACTTGCTTGCGGTTTTGCGCCGCTCACTGTCGCTAGTCGAGGGGCGAGCGCGCCGGCAGAGGGTTACGCTCGCCGCCGATTTGCCCGCCGAGCCAATCCCCGTCTTGATTGACCCTGAGCAGATTCATCAGGTGATGGTGAATCTGCTCCTCAACGCGCTCGATGCGCTGCCGCGCGGCGGCACGATTCAAGTGAATGTCCGCGAGTTCGTTCCATCGGGCAATGGAACGCCTGCCAAATCTCCGGAGCGCTCCCTTGAGATCCGCGTGTGCGACACTGGCTCTGGTATTGCACCGCGGATTCGCGAGCGGTTGTTCGAGCCGTTTGTCAGCAGCAAGGAGACAGGCGTTGGACTAGGGCTAAGTATTTGCAAACGGCTGATCGAAGCGCACGGCGGCACGATCCGAGGCGATAATCTGCCGGCGGGCGGGGCCGTGTTCACGTTTACCCTGCCCGTGTGAGGAGCCTGCTGAAAAAGGGGTCAGACCCCTTCCACGAAGTGCGATAGACCCCCGAGATGGTAGGAAATCAGTGAAGCTTCGTAGGGGGTCAGACCCCTTTTTCAGCAGGCTCGTGAGGAAGTAAGGCGAGAATACGCTATGCCGACACTTTTGGTCGTTGATGATGAGCCGTCGATTCTGGCGGCCTTCCGGCGGGCCTACCGCGATAGCGCTCTGCAGATTCGTACAGCAGAAACCGCGACCGAGGGATTGGCCCTTGCTCAAGAATACCACCCCGATGTCATTATCCTGGATATCCATCTGCCGGACATGAATGGACTGGAAGTGTTGCGCAAGCTTCACGAATTAGATGCCCGCAGCCCAGTGATTTTCATTACCGGCAAGAGCACGACGGATACGGCCATCGAGGCAACCAAGTTAGGGGCCTATGAATACCTTCTGAAACCTTTGGAATTAGCGCAGCTCAGGCAGGTGGTCGACCAGGCTTTGGCCATTAGCAGGAAAATGCACGTTCCCGCGGTCGTCGCGGAGGCCGAGGTGGTGGACGATCGCGCTGATGCGATCATCGGCCGCTGCCCAGCGATGCAAAAGGTCTACAAGGACATCGGCCGCGTGGCCGAGCAGGACGTCACGGTCCTGATCGGCGGAGAGAGCGGTACGGGTAAAGAATTGGTGGCGCGGGCGATTTACCAGCACAGCCGCCGTGCGGCCGGACCATTCCTGGCAATCAATTGCGCCGCGATCCCGGAACATCTCCTCGAAAGCGAGCTGTTCGGCCACGAGAAGGGCGCGTTCACCGGGGCGGACCGCCGGCGCATCGGCAAATTCGAACAATGTTCCGGCGGCACTTTGTTTCTCGACGAAGTTGCGGACATGTCGCCGTTGACTCAGAGCAAGATGCTGCGCCTCATGCAAGAACAGCGGTTCGAGAGACTGGGCGGCAACGAGACCATTCAAACGGACGTGCGCGTGCTGGCAGCCACGAATCAAGACCTCGAACCGCTGGTCGCGAGCGGAAAATTCCGTCAGGATTTGTACTACCGATTGAGCGTATTCACGATCCGGCTACCGCCGCTGCGCGAGCGCGGCGACGATCTTATTGCATTGGTACAGCACTACCTTCACCGCTTCAACCTGGAAATGCTCAAAGAAGTACAGACTGTCGCGCCGGAAACGCTCGACCTCCTGCGGCAATACTCCTGGCCGGGAAATGTCCGCGAATTGCAGAGTGCGCTCAAACAGGCGCTCCTACAGGCCGTGGGCCCGACCTTGTTGCCAGATTTTCTACCCGATTCGCTGCGCGATAAAGATCACCTGCTCGAGAGCGCCATCCTCTTAGCGAAGGGAAAGCAACTTAACGGCAGCGAAGGATTTCCGGCCCTGGCACAACTCGTCGAGGATCGACTCCAAAGCGGGACGGCCAATCTCTATGATGAACTGTTGCGCCGCGTGGAACGGATCCTGCTTACGCGCGTCCTGCAGCACACTGGTGGCAACCAGTTGCAAGCGGCCAAGATCTTGGGAATAACCCGCGGAAGCTTACGAACCAAGCTCCGCGAACTAGGCATCACGATTGCCCGGACTGTCACCGGGAACGAGGATGCAATCGAATAGATCTTAGTTGGGCAGCTTTTGATGAAACGTATGAAGGAAGTGCGTTGCGGGCAGATAGTTGGGCCTGCCTGGGATAGGAGAAAGGAGGCGCTATCCAACTAAGCTTGTAAGAGCTGAATTGAAAATGCCCGTCTGGCCATCTTGTTGCACTTTGCATCACGACCCGGCTTCGCGGCCTGCGGGGCATTGCGTGAGCGCCAGGCCGCAAGACCGGCGGCACCTGGCAAGCTGGGCCAATTCTAGGAATCCCTACGCCGTAGGCGTTGCAGCGCATGTGGGATTGCGGAGGACGCGACGCCACCCCGGAGGGTGTGGGGCTTCGTGGAAATTCTGCGCTGCAACACCTTCGGTGTAAGATGCAACCGAGCTCGGCGATATTCCCGGAGTGCGCTGTCGCGACTCCGGGCTTTGCGCTGTAACGCCTTTGGCGTAAGAGAGAGGTATCCCGAGATGCTCTTCAACATGCGTAAAGTTTGGCAGGATCCAATGAAGCCATACATCACAATTACTTGCCCAAATCGACAAGTGTCACTGTCCATTTAGCTTCATCGGCCGCTGGCCCGGAGGCTCGCCCGTAACCAGGTTTTAACCTTCGGCGAAACAAACTGTTCAGGTATCGATACACTCGTGGCCATGCACAGCGGCATCCCGAATACGACATACCTCCTTTATCTCCAGTCTGCTGCGATTCTTACGACCATCCGAACCTGAAGAACGGAGACGGCCCAGCCAGTTGGCACAGAGCTTGCTAATCATTCACTGGCGAATTCGCCCCAAAGACTCGCACCGATGGGGAACGTCCTGCTCCGTGCCTCCGGGAGCAGCGGCATACTACCATGAACTTTCGCTGGGTTGCCGGCATTGCGCTCTGGACCATGTTCTCAGGGCCCGTGATTGGACCGCCGACCGCGCCTTCTTCTCCTGTCAGAAAAAGCGCAAACGCGGCCCATTCAAATGTTCGACCCGTGCGCGGAGGACTTCCGGGCCGCGTCCCTGCTCGGCCCGCTGCTACGGTCCGCCACCATTAGAATGTGCAGCCCGCGCTAGAGCTGCAGTCCCGGCAGCTCCGGCGGCTTGGTCATCTCCGCAAGCTGTTTGATCACCGTGGTTGCCAGGCCCTGATAGGATTTGGCGATGGGTGAATCAGGGTACTTGTGTACGATGGGATCGCCGTTGTCCCCGCACTCGGCCACCCGTTCGTCGATGGGAATCTCTCCAAGCAAGGGCACACCTGATTCCTTGGCAAGTTTTTCCCCACCGCCGTGACGGAAGATGTGGTAGCGTTTGCCGTCATCTCCAACGAAATAGCTCATATTCTCAACGATGCCGAGTATCGGCACACGCACTTCGCGAAACATCTGTAGCCCCTTGCGGGCATCGATCAGGCTCACTTCTTGAGGAGTGGTAACGATGATTGCGCCCGACAGGGGCACGGCCTGTGTCAGCGTGAGCTGCGCATCCCCTGTGCCGGGCGGCAAGTCAATGATCATGGTATCGAGGTCGCCCCATGGAATGGCCATCAAGAATTGGCGAAGATAGCGATCCACCATTGGCCCGCGCCAGATGACGGCCTTTTGCGGCTCAACCAGAAATCCCATCGACATGAGCTTGAGGCCATAGCGTTCGAGCGGAAATGCGGTGTTCTGGGGATCAACGAGCGGCACGCCCATCATCAAAGGGACGCTGGGTCCATAGATGTCGGCGTCCAGAAGACCGACCCGCTGACCTTGCATGCGCAGAGCCAGGGCAAGATTCGCAGCCACCGTCGATTTCCCGACGCCTCCCTTGCCGCTGGCCACGGCTACAATCGACTTGACGCCAGGCAAGGTGATCTTTGGCTGTCCCGCTCCGTGAGTGGGCTGCATGCTTCAGGCTCCCATCTTAGAATCGTTATTTTGCTTTGCCGGCACATGCCGGGCACTGGCATAACTCCCGGAGGCTCTCAAGCGTGTAGATCCCCGAGTCATGGCCGTCGCTCCAGGTGATCTTATAGGCATAGTGCCCGACCGGCGCCATGGCGACCGGCGCCAGCGGCACCAGCTCGGTGGCTTTCAGGATGCGGAAAGGATCGACCGGTTTCAGATGTTCCTCTCGGCAGGCCGCACACGGACAGCAATTTCGCAGGTGTTGCCAGGCATAGACACTGCGGTGGCCGTCATTCCATTGAATGACAAGACGATCCGCTCCCTCCTTGTTCAGGGTCAATGGCAGCAATGGTACTGAACGGGACGCAGACATTGCACTCCTGGCCTTCGACTCTGGGACATGCCTCACGATTATTATTATAGAGGCAGGGCAGGGCGCGCACAGAGACAGGACCGAACGCGGCCGTTGGCGGCCGGGTTATTCTCCCTCTTGATCTTTGTGCCAAAGCTGAGGAATACTGGGTCGGCACGCGGAAGTAAAGAATTCGGGGCTCGATGGCTGGCTTGGGCTTGGATGATGGACTGGCTATCCTCCCTGGTGTGGCGCCGCCCGCAAACTCGACGCAACTGGAACCCCTTGCCTCATCGGTGAAACCGGAAGCGGCAGGAAAGCGCTTGCGGATACTGCCCGGTACACTGATAATCAGCCTATCGCTGAAGAGACATCCGGAAACGCCAAATGCCGGACACTTCCGCCAGTCTTCTGGACCGGATACGCCTGCATCCTGACGGCCCGTCGTGGAAGCGGCTTGTGGATCTATACACGCCGTTGATCCAAGGCTGGCTGCGCCGCTTCGGCGGGGCGTTGCAGTCCCACGACCTGGACGATCTCGTGCAAGACGTGCTGGGTCAGGTGATTCGCGGCTTGCCGACGTTTCAGCACAGCCACCGAGCGGGCGCGTTCCGGTGCTGGTTGCGGACCATCGCGGTCCATCGCCTGCTGGCTTTTCGCCGCGCGCAGAAATCGCGGCCTATGACGTACGGAGACAACTCGATCGACGAAGAACTGGCGCAGCTCGAAGATCCAGAAAGTGACCTGAGCACGCTGTGGGACCAGGAACATGATCAGTACGTGCTTCAGCGGCTGCGGGAGCTGATCGAGCCGGAGTTCAACGCAAAGAGCTGGCAATCATTCACGCGCACGGCCTTGAAAGGCGAGCGCGCCGCCGCCGTTGCCGCCGACCTGGGCATGACCGTCAACGCGGTCTTACTCGCCAAGTCACGCGTGCTCAGGCGCTTACGGCAAGAGTCGCGCGGGTTGATCGACTAATTGGGGTTTTCGTACAGGATGGCGTCGCCGGCGCACTTTCCTTTATGGAGGGCGTCAAGCATCGTTCCCCACCGCTTGGTGCGGCAAGGAGTTCGTCCGATGAACGGCGTAGGCCTTTCACATCCCGATCGCGAGCAGTTGGCCGCGTTCGGCCTGGGCAGGCTCGACGAGACTGCGGCGGCGACCGTCCAGGAGCACCTGGAAGATTGCACACTGTGCCGGACCATTCTGGAGAATCTGCCGGCGGATTCCTTCGTTGCCAAGCTGCAAGCGAATGCCAGCACCGAGAGCGTGGTTCCACAGGAGGCGCCAACGTTGACCAACGCCATCCTGCCGCTGGCCGGCGACCCTGGCGTGCCACCGGAACTGGCCCAGCACCCGCGCTATCGCGTCCTGGAATTGCTGGGGATCGGCGGCATGGGCGTGGTCTACAAGGCCGAGCATCTGTTGATGGGCCGGCTGGTAGCCCTGAAGGTCATTAACCGCGCCCTGACCGGCGACCCGGCCGCGATTGAGCGCTTCCGCCGCGAGGTCCGCAGCGCCGCCCAGTTGGTGCACCCGCACATCGTCACGGCTTACGATGCGGAACAAGCCGGCGATATTCATTTCCTCGTCATGGAATATGTCGAGGGCGACAGCCTGGATCGACTCGTCAAGCGCCAGGGGCCGCTGCCGATTCCGCTGGCCTGCGACTGCGTTCGCCAGGCGGCCCTCGGACTCCAGTACGCGTTCCAACATGGCATGGTCCATCGTGACATCAAGCCGGCCAACCTGATCCGCACCCCCGAAGGCCAGATCAAGATCCTGGATTTCGGGCTGGCCCGCTTGGCTCGGGATTCTGCTCCGGCCGCAGGCGCGCCGGCCGCCGGAGGTTTCGCCACGCCCGCCCCAGGGTTGACGCAAGCCGGCGCTATGCTCGGGACGCCAGACTACATGGCCCCCGAACAAGCGGCCAGCCCACAAAGCGCCGATATTCGCGCCGACATCTACAGCCTGGGTTGCACGCTGTACTACCTGGTTACCGGCCAGCCGCCGTTTCCCACGGGCGACGCGATTGACAAGCTAATCGCCCACGCGGAGCGAACGCCGCCACCCCTGACACAGTTCCGCCTCGATGCGCCTCCGGAGCTGGTTCGCATCGTCGAGCGGATGCTGGCGAAGGATCCGGCACAGCGCTACCCGACGCCCGCGGATGTCGTGCACGCGCTCGATGCCCGCGGGAATGCCGCCGAGGAGCCGGCGCTGCCGCAGAATGCCGGGGGACCGCCACGGCGGCACTGGCGCCTGGTTGCGTCCATGTGTGCCGCGTGCGGCGGGCTGATTCTCGTGAGCGCCCTGATAGTTCTCATCCAGAGAGGCAGGGAGGAGACCTTGAACGATCAATTAACGATGCTCTACTCGGTCTGCGCCGTTATGGGAGGCACAGTGCTGGTCTGCCAGTTCCTGCTTGGCCTGCTGGGACTGGGCCACCATGGCGACGGCATCGATGGTCACGACCTCGGCGGCGAGCCGGGCCACGCGGAGGACGTGCACGACCCCAATCACGATGCCCACGCAACAGGTTTCGTTCGGTTGCTGACGGTTCGCACATTCATCGCCGCCGTAGCCTTCTTCGGGCTGGGTGGGCGGGCAGCCGACGCGGCCGGTTTCCAACCGGCCCAGACGCTGGCCCTGGCCTTGGCAGCCGGCGGCGGCGCCCTTCTCCTGGTCGCCTGGCTGATGCGCGTGCTGGTCAGTCTCCAATCGGACGGCTCCGTCCGCATTCGCCGCGCCGTCGGCCGCGCCGGCACCGTATATCTGCCGATCCCCGGACACAAGGCCGGCCTCGGCAAAGTCCTGCTCAACGTGCAGAATCGCACCATGGAGTACCAGGCCGTCACCGCCGAAGACACCCTGGAGACAGGGTCGAAGGTCGTGGTCGTGGCGGTCCTCGGTACCGATACTGTGGAAGTCATCCTTGCCCCTACTGCGGAGAATGTCAGTCATGTTTAGTCCCTTGCTGGCTGCCGGCGGCGTCGAGAACTCGTCCTCGCTTTGGCTTGGAATCATGGCTGCCGTCGCGGCCCTGGCGTTCCTCAGCCTGGCCTCGCTGTTCGCCAGCCGTTACCGGCGTTGCCCCAGCAACCGCGTGCTCGTCATCTACGGCAAGGTGGGCGGGGGCAACACGGCCCACTGTATCCATGGCGGAGCGGCCCTGGTCATGCCGCTCATCCAGGACTACGGCTACCTGAACCTGGAGCCGATCCAGATCGAGGTGCCGCTCCGCGGCGCCCTGTCCATTGAGAACATCCGCGTCAATGTGCCGAGCGTTTTTACGGTGGCGATCGGCACCGAGCCGGAGGTCATGCAAAACGCCGCCATCCGCCTGCTTGGTCTCAATACCGAGGAGATCAAGAAGCAGGCCGAGCACATCATTTTCGGTCAGCTCCGCCAGGTCATCGCCTCGATGCGGATCGAGGACATCAATCGCCACCGCGAGCAGTTCCTGCAAAGAATCCAGGCTTCTCTGGAGCCGGAGCTGCGCAAAATCGGGTTGGTGCTGATCAACGTCAACATCACGGATATTACGGATGAATCCGGGTACATTCAGGCCATTGGCAAGAAGGCGGCGTCGCAGGCGGTGCAACAGGCGCTCATCGACGTGGCCGAGCAGGAAAAGGTCGGGGCCATCGGTGTGGCCGCGGCCCAGCAAACCACCGCGGTCCAGGTCGCCAACGCCCATAAGCTGCGGGAGATCGGCACCCGCGAGGCGAGCCGCGAGCAAGCCGTCCGCCTGGCCGAGTTGGACAAGGAGCAGAAAATCGGCGAACAGAGGGCGGGCTTCGAGCGCGATGCCCAGGTGAAAGACGCGGAGCGCACGATGCGCATCGCCTTGGCCGACGCCAATGCCAAGGCAGTCTCCGGCGAGGCTGTGGCCCAGGCCGAGATCGCCCTGGCCCAGGCCAACCTGCAGGTCAAGCAGGCCGAGGCTTTCCAACTCGGCGAAACCAAGAAGCGCCAGGCCGAAGCGGCCGTCCAGGAAGCGCAAAACCGCGCCCAGGCTAAGGCTGCACTGGCCGACGCCGAGCGCGTGGAAGCCGAGCGCCGCGCCGCTGTGGAAGCACCGGCCAAGGCCGAGAAGGCCCGCATCATCGTCGAGGCTGAGGCCGCCGCTGAACGCATTCGGCTCGAAGCCGAGGGACAGGCGAAGGCGATCTTCGCCAAGCTGGAAGCGGAAGCCAAGGGACAATACGAAATCCTGTCGCAGAAAGCAGAAGGCTTGCGCCGCATCGTCGAAGCCTGCGGCGGCGCCACGCAGGCTTATCAACTGCTGATGCTGGAGCACGTGGACCGGCTCGCGGAAACGTCCGCCAAGGCGATTTCCAACATCAAGTTCGACAAGGTGGTTGTCTGGGAAAACGGCGGCAGCAACGGCACGGGCGGCAACACCTCCCATTTCCTGCAGGGGCTGGTGCGCTCGATGCCGCCGATGATGCAAGTGCTCAAGGACATCGGCGGCGTGGAGATGCCGGACTACCTGGCCCGGCTCAAGCCCGAGACGACCACTCCGAACGGCGCCACGACCGTCCCAGACGTCGCGGCGCCTGATGCGCCGCCCAGCGCAGCTTCAAGTTAAGGACGACGCGAGGGCATCCTGCCAAGCTCCACCAGTACGGCTGTTCGGCGTCAACGCCCTGATTTTTCGATCTGGGTGGCCCTCGCTTCGTCGAGGCTGATGAGGCCGTCGCCGTTTTTGTCCAGCTTGCGAAACAATTCGATGGGCCCAAGGAACTCGCGGAGCGACACCTCGCCGTCGCCGTTGCGGTCCATGTCGTAAAACCAGGCGGGGGTGCGCTCAGGAGGCGCGCTCGGTTTCGCAAGCGCGATAGGCGCCGGGAACGAGAATATGGGGAGAGGTTCAACCGCGATTTGGACGAAGAAACGCCGGGGCAAGGCAGCGGGGCTCACCTTGCCGGTCGAATCCGCGAAGGGCTTCAGGACCTCGATAGCGTTTACCAATTCACGCGGCGACAATCGGCTGTCGCCGTTTCGATCCAGCAACTCGAAAAGGCCAGTGCCTTGATCTTGAACTGTTATCCTCATGCGGCAGCCGGCAAACAGGGGAGCAAGAACCTTGAGCGCCGCCTCCACTTCCGCGGTTTCAAGTTTGCCGTCGGCATTGAGGTCGGCAAAATCAAAAAATGCGAGCGCAGCGAATGAGCCTGGTTGCCGCGGGCTAGCTTCCACTTGCTTGCGCTGGACAATGCCCTTGCCGTCGGCGAGGCGCTTCATCTCCGCGCGGATCACGTCGATCTCCCTGCTGGGGAGCGTGCCCCGGCGATCGACAGCGACGGGCTGGTCGAAACGGAAGTAAAATCGTTCCGAAGAGGCTTCAATGCCAGGGGCGGTTTGCACCCGCAACTTGCTACTTCCTGGCTCGGAGACCAAAGTATAGAGGCGGTGCGTCGATTGGCCTGGCGCCAAGGGCGTGCCCGCGGATACCACTATTTCCAGGTCGGGAGGCTGCTTCAGCCAACCTTCCAACTCCGCGGCGTCGAGCTTGCCGTCACTGTTCTTGTCAAGCGCAGCGAACGTCCTCTCGTCGCCCCCAAACTCGGCGCGACGAATCGCCTTGCGCTTGGCATCGCCACGGGAAGCCACAATTTGTTGCACGGCCGCCTCGCGGTCCGGGGGCAATAACACCAAGTCGGACGTCGAGTCGGTTGCATCCGAGGAGTCGCTGCGCTGCAAAGCCGCAGGTGCAATCGGGCTCGCGTCGACATTGCCTAGCAACTCCGTCACGGAAATGAATTCGTCTTCGTTCGCGTCGAAGAATGCCAATCGGTCGCGGGCATCGCGCAGCTCAGCGGTCGAGAGCTTGCCGTCGCCGTCGCGGTCCAGCCGTCGAAAAAGAATACTGCTGAGCCGTTGAGAATCGGGCTGTGCCCGCCGCACGGAGAGCACAACCGGCCCAAACCCGGCTTCGCGCAATGCGGAATCAAAGATGGCACGGGTGACTTTTGCATTTCGCCGGTCAAAGTCCAGGCGTAGAGCCGGCAAGCCTGCGGCTTCGTCCAGCGCGATTTGCATGACTCTCCCGCGGCGCTGCTCGACGAACGGTGCATATTCGGCCGGGTCGAGTACGCCGTCGCCGTTGCGATCGCAGAAGGCAAAAAGCGCCTCGACTGCATCTGACCAGAGGAGGTCTGCTGGACGGCCAGCGATCCTAATGCGCAAGCGGATGCGTGTCGGGCCACCCACGCCCCAGTAGACCAAATCGCGAACGCTCTCAGGAGATTGAGCTTTTGCCGGCGGCTCGGCTGGCGCCAGGGCAGTTGCCAGGCAGCCCAGCAGCGCAGAGGGAATCAAGATGGAGCGAAGCGTCATACCAGCACTTCAGAGATTGGCCGGGCAGCCTTGTCCACGATACGGATGGGTCGGCCCACATTCGACATGTTCTGTTTTTCAGAATCGATACCTATTGCTCGACAAATCGTGGCTAGGAGGTCGGGGACGCCGCACGGCCGCTCCTCGACTTGCATGCCGTCCTTGCTGCTTCGGCCGACGGCTTGGCCGCCCTTGATGCCGCCCCCGGCCAGGACAGCGCTCCAGGCATTGGGGAAGTGGTCGCGGCCCTTTTGCGGATTGATCTTCGGCGTCCGGCCGAACTCGCCCATGCAAACCACCAGCGTTGATTCGAGCAGGCCGCGATCCTTCAGATCCGCCATGAGGGTGGACCAGGCCGGGTCGAGCACGCCGCACAGGTTCTTGACGCCGTCAAAATTATTCGCATGCGTATCCCAGCCATCGAGCGTGACTTCGACGAACGGGACGCCTCGTTCAACGAGTCGCCGGGCAAGGAGACATCCTTGGCCAAAGAGGTTGCGGCCATAGCGGTCGCGTAATTCGGCTTTCTCGCTCGCAAATTCGAAAACCCGGGCCGTTTCGGGATGCATCAGCCGGACGGCGGCCCCATAAGCCGACCGGTGGCTATCCGCAATCGCGCCGGGATGGGATGCCAGGAAATCGGTCTCCAGGTTGCGCATGAGAGCAAGCCGGCGGTCGGCCTGGTCGGCGCCGACACCGGAGATGCGTTGCAGGTTTTCGACTTTAAGCTGCTGATCGACGCCCTGGTTATTAGCGCCGCCCAGCGCTGCCCGCTGGCCGTCGGCGACCAGCAAGGGTGCGTATAGCGGTCCGAGGAAGCCCGGTCCGAAGGCATTCTGTGCCAGGAAGCGCTGTGGAGCGATGCTGACAAAAGGCGGCAGATCGGCTCCTTCGCGATGCAGCTCTTTGGCGACGAGCGATCCCAGAGTGGGGAAGTCAATGCCGCCCAGGGGCAAGTTGCCGGTGCGGAGGAGATAGGCAGCGCGGCCATGATCGCCCTCCTTCGTCGTCATGGAACGAATGACGGCGAGACGGTCGCCCCAGCTCGCCAGTTTGGGAAGATGTTCGCCAATCTTCAGACCAGGGGCCTTGGTAGCAATCGCCTTGTACGGGCCGCCGTTGGCATGACCGGGCTTGAGATCCCACAGGTCAATCGTCGCAGGGCCGCCATTCATCCACAGGAGGATGCAACTTCGGGTCCGCTTCGGGTCGCCACTTGCGGCGTAGGCGAGACGGCTCAGCCAGCCGGAGAGACTCACTGTGCAAGCGGCCGCGCCTGAGCGTAAGAAATGTCGTCGAGTCCAAGACGCGTCGTGACCCCATTGCATGGGAAAGCCTCCTGAAAACCCCTTAATGATTCGTCCTGAATTCGATGCCGTTGAGCAAAGCCCAGAGCACGTCGGCATGCGCTTTATCGGTGCCGTCTGTGCAGCCCTTGACATGGGCTAGCGTTTGGTCCAATTCGGCTTTGCGCGGAGGCCGACTCAACACAGCGAAGTAGATTGCTTCGATCCGCTCCGTCGGCGTCAAACCAGGCAGCTTGAGCACACCCCCAAGCAACCGGCTGGATTGCCCATCCGTAGCCGCGCCCACTTGTTTGCTATTCATGAGCGTGAGGGCTTGCAAGATCGTCGTCGGGCTTTCTGTTTGTCGCCCAGAAACGGCGAAGGCCTCGAGAAACTGACGGCGCTGTCCGTCGTCGCCGCGAGTTTCGGTTCGCTCGCCGAATAGGACCATGAGACTATCGTAGATCTGCTCGGGGGACAGCCCCTGCATCGGGAAGTGGGCGTAGAGGCGAACATTTGCCGCGGCGGAGTCAGCAATGGCACTGGAGCGGCCAAAAGCCTGGCTCTGACAGATGGCCCTGAGGATGAACTTGGTATCAAAGCCAGACTGGACAAATGCCCGGGCCAGAGTGTCGAGCAGCTCGGGATGGCTGGCCGGGTTCTGATCGTGGAAATCATCGACAGGATCGACGAGACCGACGCCGAAGAGCATCCACCAAAGCCGATTGACGATCGCCTTGGAGAAAAACGGGTTGTCGGGCGCAGTCACCCAGGCAGCGAGGGTGGCCCGAGGGCTTTTCTTGTATTGCCATTCCGGCTCGCGGTCGTCCAGCATGGTGGCGGGAACGGCGCGGAAAGAGTTGGGAATGAGCAGCTCGCGTTTGCCCTGGATTTCGCGCAGAGTTCCGCCATCCGTTTTTTCGATGCCGCCAAAGAATGCGGCCATGCCCCAAAACTGGTCCCGGCTCCAGCGTGCGAACGGATGGTTGTGACATTGAGCGCACTCGAGATGGACGCCGAGAAACACTCGCGCCGTTGCGGCGGCGAGATTCTCCGGTTTCCCCTCTTTTGCGGTGTAAAAGGCCAGGGGGCCGTTGGCGGCGTCCGTCCCGCCGTCGCCTGCCGGCTGGTCGGCCAGGGCACGACCATTGAGAGGATAGGTGAGAAGCTCCGAGGTGAGCCGATCAAACGAGGCGTTTTCACGAATCCGGCTACGCAGCCATACCTTGAAGCCGACCGCGGCATTAGCAACGGCTGGATCGGTCGCCGCTTCCGGTAGCAGCCAGCCGTTCCAGGAAACGGTCATGTGATTGACATAGGCAGGCGACGCAAGGAGACGGTCGACCGCCCGAGCTCGTTTGTCGGGCGCTTTGTCGGCCAGGAATGCTCGGACTTCCGAGGGTACGGGGATCCGGCCGGCGATCGCGAGGTTTAGCCGGCGGAAAAAAGTGGCGTCGTCAGCCAGGGGCGAGGCAGAAACGCCGGTCGTCTTGAGTTTTTCGAGGATGAGCCGGTCGATTTCGGCCGCCAACGAAGTCGCATCCGGCCGCTCGGCTGCCGCAATTTGGCCGACTGATAGCAAAACACCAAGCCCAGCAACGAGAGCGGAGCGCCAACGCATGGCCATGCCCTCAGAGGGAACGGACGGACGCCGAGAGCGATTCCTTCGGCAATCCTGCACACCCCAGGGTAGCCGCATAAATGCGGCCAAGCAAGAGCGCATTCCCGTTCTTGCGGTGCCCGATAAATCGTTTAACCGCGACCCGAAGGGGAGCGCGTCTACAGAAGGGGAACGGATCCCGTCTGTTCACGCGCTCGCCGCAATGTCCTTGGCCCTTGGCTTCGACCTTCGCAGCTTCACTGGGCGTATCCTTGCGTCAAAGCTTGTCTCGCTCTTCTTCTTCGTTCTGGCGCTTCATGCTTGGCCGTTTCATGTAACAATGGGCCTCGCCGTAGATGGAGTTGGTCAGATCCTCGGGGGCCGAATGAGTAATGTCTTCAGCATCTCCCATCTTGCTTGTCCATTTTCCATTGGGAAGCTGCCGAGCTGCGTGCGTCCATTCGCCGGCATCATCAACATAGAGCGCTACCTTTTCGTATCCATCTTCCAAGGAGCTTTCAGCGCACGGCGCGTAGCCCTGGGCCGCGAAAACGCTGATCAAAGCAACGATGTCGTCGCCGAGAGAAGCGCCCTTGGGCCAATGGTATCCGGGTGGGACAGGAAATGCGAAGCAGTCCCACTTGCGCGTCGTATCCTTGCACGCCCATGCAATGCAATTGTATCTCCTCGACTTGGGGCTAGAAATCTCATAATTGGACAGCGCCAAGTTCGGGAACGCATTGTCCAAATCCGATTTGCTCACACTCCATATCCTCTTTCACGGCCCCATAGCAGCCATGCTTTCGCCATTTCTTCCACCTTGCCGGCGCTCGCCTCGGCAACAGGGTTTTCTCCAGTGATCGCCGTTAACGCCCAGAACCAATCAGCCGGGTCTTCTTTCAAATCATTCAGGATGAACGGGATTGCATCCCGCCCCATGCCAATGATCCTTTGGTAAGCCGGATGCATCACTTTCTTGCTAAGCTTGGACAGGTACTCCGTATCCTTCTTCCATGTTTCCGAGAGCTCGACGAACTTAAGGGCAGTGACATTATCGGTTTCACATTCTTCACTGTAATTGGAACTCCCACCGCCAACGCACGAAACCTCGTATTCAGAAGCAGATGCGGAACCTCTGCCGGAGCTCTTAGTCAAAGCTGCTAATGCCATCATTATTCCTTTCCTTCTTTTCGTTTGACTTCAAGTCCGGCTTGTCCGAGCTGAAGGCCATCAACTAGAAAACGAAAAGTGTAATCGCCTGGCTCATCGAACGAGACCGACCGATGCTCCAACTTTAGCGTGTATTTGTTTGGGCGGTCGGGATGGCCTGGATAAACCGGAGTCGTGAAGGGAACTGTTATCTTCGAAGGCAGTATGCGGCCATGTGGATCAATGATTTGCGAAATTAGAATATGTTGATGGTTGACTTCTTCAGGATTGCACAAAATCCTGACAACTAAAATGACTTGATGTATGATTACTGGAAACTCTGATGCGACTGTAATGTCATACCCGCCCTTCAATATATAGATAAGGCCGCTGCTATTAACCTCAGCGGCATCGCACATGATCGCAAATTCAAGTTGCATTTATCTACCTAGTTCAATGGCAGGTCGGTAAGAGCGTTGACTAAGCTGGAACTGCACATGATTTACTATCATACAGCAAATCCATGTTGGGTGCCATGCTTTCGGTCCCGAGCTACTGCCGGAGACTGCCGAGTGCCAAGGCCACGAACGCATCGCACCCAAGCGTCTTCCGGTCATTTCGCCGCTTCTTCGCTCGCCGGTTGCCGCCAGCGAAAGATATACTCGTCGGCACCACCGGAATATACGGTCTTGCCGTCGGCTGAGAGCGCGACCGACAGCGCAGGTCGATTGTGCACTTCGAAAGAAATAAGAAGCCGGCCGTCACTGGAATCCCAGAGTCGATTGACATGGTCGTAGCCTACCGAAGCGACCACGGCTCCGTCGGCGGTGAAGCAAACGCCGCGAACGTAGCCCGCGTGGGCGTCAAGTTTGCGTAGTTCATTCCCGCTGGCTATGTCCCAGAATCGCAGCGTACGGTCCGCCGAGCCTGTGAGAATGCGTTTGCCGTCGGGGGCAAAGGCAATGGCATGCACGGCGGCAGTGTGCCCCAGAAAACGGCGGACTTCCTTCTTGGTCTCCAGGTCGTAGAGCGTGCATGCGAAACCGGCGCCTCCGGAGATGACGGCTTGGCGCCCGTCTGGGCTCAGGGCCAGGGCGAGGATGCCCTCCTTGGGACCTTTGATCTTGCCCAGTTCTTTGCCGGTGGCTGCATCCCAAATGCGAATATCGCCGTCGGAGGCGGCGGTCACTACCCGCTTACCGTCCGGCGTGAAGGCGATGCCGTTGACTTCCGATTCTTCATCGTGACCTTCCAGTCGGGCGGCCTCGGCGTTTGCCTCCAGATCCCAGAGGAAGACTTCGCCGTTCCCGCCGGCGGATGCGGCGCGCTTGCCGTTCCGGCTAACAGCGACGGCGTAGATCTTCGACTGGTGTGACTCGAGCACGGTATCCGCCTTGGCGGTCTCGACGTCCCATATGCGGACTGTGCCATCCCAGCTGCCGGAGATGAGTTTCTTGCCGTCGGGCGTGAGCACGAGCGCCGTTACCCAGCTTTCATGGCCCGCGAAGCGGGTGCCGCGAACGGCCGCCGCAGTCATGGACCACGAACGCAGCGACCTGTCGGCGGAAGCTGAGAGTATGGGTGCTCCTTGTGTCCCCGCAAGAACGCAGAGCTTGGTGACTGCCCCCGTGTGGCCGACGAAGCGAAGTTGTTCGCGCCAGCTCTCCGTGTCCCAGGCGAGCAGAGTGCGTCCCACCGATCCGGTAAGTAACTCTGTGCCGCCGCCGGTGAAGGCAAGCGAGATCACTGCGGATTGTGTTGGGCGAAAAAGAATTGGCTTGCGTGCGTCGAGATCCCAGACACGGAAGCCGGGGTCCGCCCCGCCCGACACCAGCACTGGGCGAGTTGGGTGAAAAGCCAGTGCCGCGACGTCGCCGGTATGATCGATCCAAGACGCGATCTGCTTGCCGGCGGCCAGCTCCCACAACTTGACCTCGGCCGGCGCTTTGCGGGTCACCAAATCCGAACCGCTGGCAAGCAGGCGGCTATCGTGGGAAAAGGCCAAACACGAGACCGCGCCCCGATGACCTTCGAGCACGGTGCGCTCGCGCAGCTCGGTCACGCTCGACCCTGTAGGCGGTAGATCGTAAATCAGGATGCGCTTGTCTGCCCCGCCCGTGGCAAGCAGCTTGCCGTTCGGGGCGAACGCCGCGGCGCGCACCGTGCCGCGATGCCCGTCGAGCAGGGCGAGCCGCCGGCCGCCGGCCACATCCCAGAGCATGCCAACCCGGTCGCGGCCGCTGCTCACGAGCCAGGCTCCGTCGGGGCTGAACGTCAGGTCCACGATCGCACTGCGGTGGCCTTGCAAGACCGCCAGGGTCTGGCCGCTTTGGGCGTCGAGCACGAGAATCGCGTGTTTGTCTCCAAGAACGGCCAGGCGCTTGCCGTCGGGGGAAATAGCAGTAACGCCGGTCGGTCCGGTCCGGTTTTGGTAGGTCCGCGCAGCGAAGACGCGCGGCAAGGCGGAGGACCATAGGCCGATGGTCTTGTCCGCCGAGGCGGTGGCGATTTGCCGGCCGGAGGGGGCAAAGGCAACCCCTTGGATAGCCTCGGTGTGACCCTCTTCCAGATTGGCCAACTCACCGCCCGTCGCCGTCTCCCAGAGCCGCAGGGTCTTGTCGACACTCGCGCTTGCCAGCAGCTGTCCGCGCGGTGAAAACGCGAGCGCAGTGACGGCTTCGGTATGCCCTTCCATGCTGTGCTTTTCCTTGCGAGTTGCAACGTCCCAGATGATGATGGTCTTGTCCTCAGCCGCGCTGGCGAGCAAGCGGCCGTCCGGCGAAAAAGCGATCGCACGAACCGGCCCCTTATGGCTGCTGAGAGTTCCGGCAGAGGTCCAACCGTCCACGTTCCAGAGGATCACCCGGCGGTCACTCCCGGCCGAAGCGATGGTTTTGCCGTCCGGCGAGACGGCGATACCACGAACTGCCCCCTTGTGTTCCCCATACGAGGCAAGCTCCTTCTTGGCCGGCACATCCCAGAGCTTAACAAGGCGATCTGCCCCTCCCGAAACCAGCCGCGCGCCGCCAGACAGAAATGCCACGGCCAGGACAGCGTTACTATGCCCTGTGATTGTGCAGGTCTCCTTGCGCGCGGCGACGTCCCAGACCTTGATCGTTTTGTCGTAGGAAGCCGTGGCCAGCATGCGCCCGTCCCGCGAGAAAGCAAGCGCGGCAACCGCATCGCGATGGCCGGGTAACTTGGCCAGGAGTTTGGCGGTCGATGGCTCCCAGAGACGCGTTACACCGTCCGCGCCGGCCGAGGCGAGCAAATTGCCGTCCGGAGAATAAGCGACCGCCAGCGCCTCGTCGTCTTGACGAGCGGTTTGCGGCTTGGGTTCGAACTGGATCGGCTCGGGAAATACTGCGGGCTTGGCTAGGACGGGCTTGCCAACTTGGCCGATGGCCGAGGGAATAAGGACGGTGGCCAAGGCAAGGCAAGCTGTCAATGGGTAATACCAGCGAGCGCCGACCACGGGTGAGTCTCCTGTTACTTCTTTAGTTCGAACAGCTCAGCTTCGGTCGGGATTTTCTTCGGCCAGGCGCCCTTGTAGATCATGTTGCGCACGCGCGCCTCGGTGCGATCCGTGTAGTGGAACAAGCCGAAAAGGCGTTGATTGGTCGACTCGATGGGGCGCTCGTAAATATCCACACCGTTCAACGACACTTTGACGACATCTCCCGCAACCACCATACGAACCGTGTTCCAGGCTTTTGGTTTGAGCGGCGGCCGTGCTGGGCCGCGCCGAGACGATGGCTCATCGACGGTGTTATCGATTGGCGTCTTGCTCTTCTCGAGCCCTCCATCCGTGAGCCAATGAAGCTTGACGCCTTCGGGCTCCAGGAGGAAGGTCAAGCGATCGAGAGCGGGGTGTACGTGCGCCTTTTCCGGCTCATAATAGAACTCATACTCGATGGCGCCGTCTTCCAGCATGGGGCGTTGGTAAAAAGCCGCGGCCTCGGGAAAGCCGCGTGGCGGAACGGGCTTTCCTTCTTCGGGCGGCTCGGGTCTCTGGCCTTGACTGTACATTTCCTCGCCACGCTTGGTCCACGGCTGGCCCTGGCTCGGCAACCACATCCCCAGCTCGGCGTCGGCGAGCAAATCGATATGGTCGGGAACCGACGGCTTCCCGGTGATCTTGAAATTGCGCATCTCGCCCACATTGAGTGACGAACCATGCAGCATGAGCCACGGCTCCGGGTTGGACCCAATCCTTTCCGCTGCCAGCTCCCTGCCATCCACGTAGGCTCGGAACCAGCCGTCCTTCACTGCAATGCGAAACTGATAGGCGTCTCCCTTGGCGGCGGGCAGTGGCGGGATGATGGAGCTTTCGCGCGCGTCGCCACGCATGCTGGCGATCAGTTTGTAGTGTTTCCGATCCGGCTGCAGGTCAAACTGACGTGAACCGTAACGCACGTGTATATCATGCCAACGCTGCGTCGTCAGGTCGCAGGTGACTTCGAAATTGCCCCGCAGAGGTGCGTCCAAGATCAGGCAGTCCTGATCGCAGCCGGGCAAATGCACCAGCACGCCATCGCGAAGCACCCAGCGAGCAACACCCCCTCCGGAAGATCGAACGCTTATGTCGGCGCCAGGTGCCGGCGCCCAATGCACAAATCGACTATCCGCCGTCGTCCAACGACTGCCGTCCGGCAAGCGTTTGAGTTCCAGGTTGGCCAGCACATCGCGGAACACGAGCATCCACCATTCGCGTTCGTCGAAGACTTTCTCCTGGATAATGGCTTCCTCCAGGTTCTTGTTCATAGCTTCCACAAGAGGCGCAACTTTGGCCAGCAGCGCGGGACGCTCCAGGGAGCCCCATGCCGCCACCAGGACGGGCCAACGCTCACGCCCCAGGGCGTCAACCTTCATGCGGGTCACATGGGGAAGCAAGTCGTCGAGGTCAGCGGCAGCGGCGCCGTCGTCGCCCTTCGTGGCGAGCGCGGCTGCCCGCAGAGCAAGGCGTGCGCGCCTATCCAGCTCGTCTTCAGAGCCGAAAGCTGCTTTCCCAAGCCGCGCGCACAAATCGTCCAGCTTGCCCGCTTCGCTGGCTGCCGCAATCATTTCGAGACAGGGAAGGATCATGTGTCCGCCCAAGAAAATGCGCCGGCCGGGCGGTTGTTGCGGTTGGTCGACCACGCCGAGAACGTCGAGCGGCTTGATCACGCCGGCAAGCTGATAGGTCGGCCGACGCTCGCTGGGCAACACCCAGTCGGCCAGCAGTGCATACCGTTCGCCGGCGGGCAGTTTGTTGGCGCACTCGACCAGGTCGGCCGACTCGGAGGCGAACTGTTTTTCACCGATGAGGGAGCGAAGCACTTTGACTTCTGCCGGCGCGGCAGGCTTGGTAGCAAAGGAAACTTCGCGGGACGGCTGCAGGGTCTTGGGCCAGTTCCCCGTCAGCAGAACGTTGCGCACGCGAGCAGCGGCCCGGTCGCGATAGTGAAACAGGCCGAAAACGCGTTCGACGTGCGGGTCTAGCTTCGAGTCAAACACGGCGACACCGTTCAGCTCGATACGCGCGCCGTCTTTGGTGACGGCCAGGGCAACCTTGTTCCACGCGCCTGGCTTGAGCGGCAGCTTGTCCGCGGTTGGGCTGCTCCGATTGGGGATCGCGTTGTCGGATTTCAGCCCGGTCCAATCTTCCCCTTGGGTCATCCAGTGCAGCTTGAGGCCTTCCGGTTCGAGAATAAAGGCGACTCGGCCCAGGCTGGGGTGAACATGCGTCTTGCCAGGCTCATAGTAAAACTCATAGCGCAACGTCTCCCCCGGCCGTAAAGGGCGAGAATAGGCCAGGCAACTGGGAGAAGGCTTTTCGCCCGGCCAATCGAGCTTCCGGCCGAGGATCTCGCCGTCCTTGGACAACCAGTCGTAAACAGGATCGCCCGCCTCCGGCTGATCCTCGTTGCTGTTGTAAAAGCGCCTGCCCCATTGATCGTAGTTGGCCGGTCCGCCCTCTGCCTTTTGACGCGCGATGAGCCGCTGGGGAAGGGTCGAATTGTAAACCTGGCTCCGCCAGCCTTCGAGATAGTCGCCCGCGGCAAGCTTGACCTCACCAGGAACCTCAGCTTTGCCGGACAAATGGAAGTTCCGATAGACTGACCGTTGGAATGTAGAACCATTGGCCGGCGCGCTTCCCAAGGTCAGCCAGGGGCTTGTCGGAGCCGGATTGATGTCCTCGTAGAAAAGCACGCCGTTGACGAGGCAGCGAATCTTCTGCGGAGAGACCTGGACAGTAAGACGAGCAAAGTCGCCTTGCTGATTGGTCGGGATTTGCTGCTGGATCGTATCACCCGGCACCGTGGAGGCAACCTGCATTGAAGAGGGCGTGAACGTGATGCCGCCGTATCCCGCGGCGCCGCCCATCGGACTAACGTCGACGGAAAACTCAAACGTTCCAGTGAACGGATAATCGACCAGTAGGGAAGAAGCCTGATCTCCCGGCATTTGCGCGAGATAACCGTCGTGAGCGATCCAGCTCGAATCGGGAGTGCTGGCGTGCCAGAGAGGCGGCAAGGCGCCGGCAAACACGTCCGGAGCGCCCGCGCGCTTGGCATCCCATTGATCGCGCGTGTGCTGGACCCGGGCGTTCAGGTCGGGATCGTTGCCCGCCCAGCGGCTGCCGAGCATTGCCGACAGTACGTCTTCACCCGATGCAGCCAGGGCGGGATCGTTGTGGCATAGCGCTGCGAAAATAAACTCACTCGGGTATGGTGGCGCGGGCTGCTGATTATCGCCGCCGTTATAGTAGTACCGGTTGAAGCCCAGCGGCTGTTCGCGTTTTTCCGTGAGGCGCTTGTGTGCCGATTCGGCGAAAGCTTTCACCGCCGGCTCAATGTCCTTCCCTTTTCCCTGGGCAAGATAGACGAGTACCTTGAACGTCTCGGCGTTTTCCACCTTGTCATTGGCCAGGCGCTCTACTTCGGCAATCAACTCCTCACCTTTCCCAGCCTCCTTGGCTGCATCTGCCAGAATCAGCATGGTGCTCAAGCTGCGATGTGCAGGGAACGAAGGAGGCTTGCCAAAGATCTCCGGGGGAATCTCTTTTGGCGACGCGCCCACGTAGTAGCGGATCGACTTGCGGCTCTTGGTCGGTAGGGTCCACGTCTTGAGCACCTCATAGCGCTTGGCGGCTGGCATCTGCAGCAGCAGAACCGCCAGGCGTTCAAAACTACCCGGCAGCATTGGTTCCATGCGCGGCTGACCTGCCATATTCTCATTGTTGGTATTGGTGGCCGAATCGTTCGGATTGTCAGCTTGATAGCCAAACTCGCGCAGAGCATCTTCCACCCAGCCGAGCTTCAGGAATTCTCTAGCCACGGTCTGATGCATGTCAAAGTTGCCTGCCCCGGCCTTTTTGTCGGAGCTTTCCACCAACTTGAACTGGGCTCTGGCGGCCGCTTCGTCTTGGCGGTGCACATAGTATTCCGCCAACCGGAAACGAACTTCGGCCGCAGCTTGCGCATTGCCGGCGGTCAGGTAGTTCTGTGCTGTCTTGTCGATGAACGGAACGACCAACTCGGCATACTTGGGATCGTTCAAAGCGACAACGAGAACGGCGGCGATGGTGGCGTTGGTGGTTTGCGATGAATCCTTCTTGAGCCGATCACCCAGGGAGCGAAAGGTCAACGTGGCGAGAGCCTGGTCCTTGGCCCGCATGCCGAGCATGGCCAGCATGATTTTGGCGGGCAGCTCACCCAGCGGCTGCTTGGCGCGCGTTTCGAGCCGCTGGCGAAGGTCGCCCGTCTTGCCGGCCTCGAGAGCTGCCTGGATCAACGCTTGGCCGAGCCCGCGATCTTCCACGTCGTCGATGATTCCCTGTGCGGGCGTCCACATTCCTCCGACGAGCGTATAGACCTGGCCGAAGTTTTGTAAAGGAGGATAAAGAAAGACCTCCGCCGGGCGCGCGTCCGGCAAGACAGCGGCCACGAGCAGCTCATAGATTCTCGCGGCGGCCACACTCTGGGCACGCCATTTGGGGATCAGAGCCAGTAGAGCCTGGTCAACCGTGACACGTCGCGAATTGCCTCCGCTGACAAGGTATTGCGTCCCGTTAATCATGCGCGATCGATACATGCCGCCAAAATTCCGATTCTCCGTCACCGCGATAGGCGGACCGCCACGTACCGCCGCCTGCATCGTACGCAATGACAGGTCCGGCATTTGCTTGTCGATGGCCAACTGAGCGATCTCATAGGATCGCTTGAATTCGTCTTCCGTGGGGGCCGGAGCGCTGGAGCGTGACGGTGTGCGTGCAGGTTGCGGGTTAGGCGCTCCCGCAGGCGGCACGGGGGCTTGCACGAGGACAAGAAGGGCCGCGGCCACGCCGCGTAATGCCAGGGGCGACTTGGGAGAGGGCACAAGTGCAGGTGCCGCCGGAGTGGCTGGGACCGATGTCGCTGGCTTCGGTCCTGCCGCCGCCTTGGCTGCCGGCTGCTTGGGCAGAGTCCATTCCATCAGCTCCGCCCAGATGGCTTGGGCTTTCGCTTTATCGCCCTTGTCCAACTCCAGTTGGCCCCATTCATGGAAAACAGCGACCGTGACCAGTGCATCTTGTTGACGTTTGGCGGCCTCGGCAGCACGTGCGGCCAGTTTCTCGCCTGCGGGCCAGAGCTGCGGCCGATCCTTGTCGAGGCATTCCCGGGCGGCGAGCCAAAGCGGCACTTGCAGCTGGGCCGCGGCCCGATGGCGCGCGTTGAGCTTTCCGTTGGCCGGCAATTTCTCCAACTGCGTGGCATCCATTAGCTTGACCAACCGCTCGATCGCGTCCTGAATCTCTTTGGGTTTACCGTCCGCCATTGCCACCAGCGCGTTCGCAACCTGGACTCCATGATCGGTGGGATGCTTCTTGGTCAGCTCGGCAAGCTTGGCCAGGGCGCTGTGTCGAACCTCGGGAACTTTGGCCGTCGATTTGATGGCCGCGGCAAGCAAGCTATTCAGCGTTGCCTTGCTGATGTCGCGAGAGTCGACAATCAGCACCATGTCAAGCGCGGGCTTATCCGTGGATTTGGTCTCGAGCGGTGTCAAGAGAGCGCTGACCGCCGCCGGCAAGGCGCTGGGTTTCAATGCTTTGACGGCAGCTTTTAGCCCTTGTTCGACCTGCACATCGAAGCGCTCGCCACCACTGACTTGGTTCGCCGCGTCGAGCAGATCGGGATCGGCGAGCAAGCTATTGTAAACCCGAACCGCCTCGACACAGTCTCCGGAGCGGACCAATTCCTGAGCGACGCTCACGCGAGTTTGCGCACGTTGATACTCCCACCAGCCGCCGCCATAGCCAGGGTTGGTTACCTCGTCACTGCAAAACCGCAGCGTGAGCTTCTTCGCGTCTTCCTTGCGTCCCATCTGTTCGTACCACCAGACGAGCCGATGCGCAGGGGAGTAACTGTATTGGTAATTTGGATCACGAATCAGCTCATCGATGCCGTCTTCGAGGGTCTTGATCGCCAGATCTTCGACCCCGGAGTAGAACTCGAGCTCCTGACTGAGGATGAATCGAGCCAAGACGGGAACGTCCGCCTTGGGATCATCGAACACCTCCCGCCAGGCTTTCTTGGCCTGTTCCTTGTTGCCCAGCTGAACATCGATAACGGCAAGCAGAGCCTTGCCGCCGATCCAGTCCGGCCGCTTGGCGAGCGCAGCCTGCACTTGGCCACGCAGTTCAGGCAGCCGCTGCTGCTTGCGGGCAATGGACAGCATCCGCGTGACAATGCTCTCCACGCGGCCCTCTTGCCCGTAGTTGGAGATTTCGGTGACCGCTTGCCAGGGATCCGCTTCCGAATCTTGGCGTGGGATGACGGCTTCCTTGGCGAACGTGTAGATCTCCGGCAGCCGCCAAATCTCCTCATTGTAAAGGTTGCCGAGGATGTAACTGCGATACTGCGGGAACGCCTCCCAGGCCTTGCGGAACAGCTTCAGGCCCAGTTCTCTGCCTTTGTCCTGCTGCAAGAGCGTGGCGATGGGCTCGGTTACCGCCCAGTAATTGCCCACCTTGTGGAGGTCGATTTCATCGAACAACTGAACGAGTTCTTCGAACTTGTTGGCCTGGGTGAAGAGGTTTTGGATTTGCCAGTAGCTGTTGCTGAAGAGCACCGGTTCGAGCTTGATGGCCAGCTTGTATTGCTGCATGGCCGCGTCGCGCTCGCCCATCTGCTGAAGTTGCTGGGCGGCCTGCATGCGAAGCTTACCGTCTTTTGGCTTCAGGTCGGCCATCTTGAGCAAGGCGTCTTTCAGCTTCTTCTTCTCGGAAGCGGCCTGGTAGTAGCCGACCAGGGCTTGATAAATCTGCAAAGACCTGGGCGACGCCTTGAGCTGAGCTTCCGCTCGTTCGATGATTTCCTTGAGTTGTCCGGAGCGTGCCAGAACGCTGATGGCTTGCTGGCGTGCATTTTCGTTTTCGTTGTACCCGCCGCGGAAGTTGGTCTGGATGGAGGGCCCTTTGCGCAGGATTTGGCGAGCGATCTGCACGGCCAGGTCGATCTGGTTCTGGCTCTGATATTGCGTCATGAGCCGGACCAACGTGCCCGTTTTGCTGCCCGCCTGCCTTTGGGCCCGACCCAAAACCATCTCGGCCAACTGATGCATGCCGAGCCGGTGCATATTGCCTGCCAGCTCCAGTTGCTTGTCGGAGTCGAGCCGTAGGCCGAAGAGACGGTCTGCAGCTTGCCGGGCTCGCTCCACGCCGCCGGTCCGCTCGGCCAAGCGCAGGGCAGCCTCCTCGCGCTGCTGCATGACCTGCATTTCCATGGGGGTGAAGGAGTCGAGCAAGGCCATGGCCGCTTGAAAATCGTTGTTCAACTCGTGCAGAGCAGCCACCTCCAGGATTAGAATCTGGTCATTGGGCGCGGCTTGTACGGCCTGGCTCAGCTCGGCAATCGCCTCATCCTTCTCGCCGGCCCACCAATGACAATAGCCGAGCGCGAGGTGCAAGTAGATGCGCTCCGCGCCACGCGCCGCGTCGCGGCGTTTCTCCAAATGCGCGAAGAGATCGGAAGCAAGGTCCGCCCTTTTGTGCAAATCGTATCCGTTGTACAGAAATGACAGGGTCCCGGCGTCGTAGTACTCGTTCGGGGAGGGGTAAGCAATCTGCGTGTTGTTGTAGCTTTGATTGCGCGAGTACGTGCTGACCGAGAAGCCGCCGTTTTGCGGCCGGCGGCTGGTCGAAGCTGACCGTACCGCTGTCAGGTTTTGCCGGCGCGTGACGGAGAGGTAGAAATCGAGTACTTTGCGTACATCGTCGAAATGCTTTTCATCCGCGCGTTTGCCCATGAGCGTTGTCAATGGCCACGCTGCCTGGCGCGTCGGCAGTTGCGCCAGCATGGCGGTCGTCTTTGCGGGAGGTTGGAGCTTTTCGAGTCTGTTTAATAACTCGAAGGAGGCCTCGAGGTCGTCGCGCTCGGCAGCCACGCTCAAGGCGGCTTGCACCTTGGTGATTACGTTTGCTTCCTTGAGCATCTGCTGGTAGAGGGCCTTCTCGTCGCTCTCTCGGCCAGCCCGTTTCAACTCGGTGATCACGGTTTGCACGGCGCTGGGCGCCCATTCAGGCTTGAGCTGTGTCAAGCCGCGATAAGCCGAGAGCAGCTGCTCGAGTTGGTCGGACGGCAGGGCGGGCGTCAAATCTTTGCCGCCACGGGGCGATCGACGGCGCACCAAGTTCGTATTGGTCCGCGACCCCACCGCGTTGACCAGAGCCAACATCCCGGCAGGGTCGTTTCTCTTGGCAAGTACCAGGGCCGCCGGGAATACCTGCTTGCCTTCGTACCGGAGCAAATTGAAGTAATACCACTCCCATAGCGATTCTCGATTCGCGCCAGGTTTCTCCTTGGCCGTGCGCAATTGCTTGATGAATCCATCGGCCGTTCCCTTCGCCCGCGCTTCTTCATAGAGCCAACCCAGGCAGGCCATGCGCGCCTCGCCATAGTCCGCAGGGACGTAAATGGGTTGGGTGCCGCCGCCTTGATTGTAGTTGTAGTACTGCGGATCCATCCCAGTGGCCCGGCGGACGTTCCAAATCTTGCCGACGCGTCGCGTGAGAGGGGGATTGGCCCATTCGTCGAAAGGGTTGGCCATGACGCCCGGCCGGCTCGGAGGCAGCTGCCCTTGTTGCTGCGTCGGTTTTGTCGTCTTTTTCTTGGATAGTTCGATCTGGTGCTTGGTGATCTCGCCGAGCTCGTCGTCGGGCAGCTTCAGGGCCATGATCGCGCGGAAGCGCGCGCTGGCCTCCTCTCTTCTTTCCAGAGCTGCCAGGGCGGCGCCTTCGCGGTAAAGCAGTTCCCAGTTGCCTGGCTTTTGCAGCAGCAGCCGGGAAATGATGGCGAGCGCTCCTTCCAATTTACCGGCCGTGAGCAGGCTGTCGATTGCCGAAAGGTTGCGGTGCGTTTCCGTATCCTTGCTGACGAGCCGCACCCAGATGTCCGCGGCCTCGTCCGGCTCGCCGGTCCGAGTCAGTAACTGTGCCAGCCGCAGTTGATGGTCATAGTTGCTGGGCGCGGCGGCATTGAGCTGACGCTGATACTTGACCGCGGCCGGCAAGTCGCCCTCTTGCTCGCAAAGCGACGAGAGCTGGGCGAGCAAGTGCGTGTCGCGCGTATTTTCGGTGAGCATGTGTTCGAGCTGCTGCCGAGCGGCCCCGAGGTCGCCGGCAGTCGTATATGCCTGAGCGATGCAAAGCGTGGCCTCGCGCGCCTTCTCCGCCTCGCGACGTTCGCGCTCCAGCCGCTCCAGCAGCCGATCGAACTGGTTGTTCTCCAGGTAAAGCTGCGTAATTCGCTCGACGACGCCGAGCTTGGCGTCCAGTTCCGGGGTCTTTTCCAGGGCGCGCCAGAGCAGCTCGACGGCCTCTCCCTGCCGCATGCGTTCGCCCAGCGCATTGGCCAGAGTGATGAGCCCCTGGGGTTCGGACGGGTTGGCGCGAACCGAGCGGCGCAAGGCTTCCAGTCCTTCCTCCTGGTCCCCGAACTGGAAGCAAAGATCGGCGAAGAACTTGTAGACGTCCGGATTGCCGGGCGACGCCGCCAGGAGATCGCGAGCGGCTTGCAGGGCATGCTCGCGCCGGCCGAGCCGCTGTTCCAGCTTGGTGACAGTGGTCAGGTATTCCGTCCGATAACGGCGATCCCCGGCGGCCAGCTTGCGGTTGGTTTCCGCGGCGGCCAAAAGGTTGCCGACCGATTCGTAGATGCGCGCCGCGGCGATGAGCGCGGCCACCGACTTGGCATCCTTGGCCTGCGCTTTGCTGATCGCTTCGCTGGCTTTGTCGATTTGCCGATTGGCCTCGTAACAGCGGGCCAGGCGCAGCCAGCGCTCGGCGGTCGCTTCCTGGTTAGCGTCGAGTTCCGCCTGCAGTTGATCGATCTGCGCGCCTAAGGTTTCCGTCGCCTGCCAGATCTTTATCTGCGCGCTGAGGATTTGCTCTGTTTCCTCAACATTGCTGGCCAGCTTGCTGGCGGTCTCGATTTGCTTCAAGGCTTCGTTATGTTGGCCCTCCTGGTGCAGCAGCTCGGCATACGTCATGAGCATGCCGAAGTCGTCCTTTTCCAGGCTGATTGCATCTGCCATGGCGGCGGCGGCTTCCCTGCGATAGCCGAAGCCGGCGAAGACTTCGGCAAGCCGGGCCAGGTTCTTGGATGTGCGGTTCGGGCCCTCGGCGATCGGCCGCCAGGTAGCCAGTGCTTCTTCACTACGCTTCAAGCTGTGGTAGTACTCGCCCAGGTACTCGCGATACTGGGCAGCGTTGGGCGCAACCGCGATCGCTTTCTTGTAGAGCGCGACGGCGTCGTCCACGGCGCCGGCTGTGCGCAGCAAATCCGCCGTTTGGGAAGCGACAACCGGGTCGTTGGGCTTTTTCTCCAGCAGGCGCCGCCAGATGGCGCTGGCTGCGGTCCGGCGTTCCGCCTCGGGCCTGGCGGAGTCGCGCATGATAAGTTTGCCCCACTCGCGCAGGGTATCGGGATTGTTAGGATCCGCCTTGTCCATGGCCTCGTATTGCTGGGCCGCGGCCGTGAAGTTTTGCTCGAACACGTACTGATCGATGAGAGCCTGGCGCAGGGCCCGGCTGTTGGGCGCGACGGCGACACCCTTGCTGAGCCAGTCGCGCGCCTCGGGCGCACGTCCTTGCGAGGCCAGCGTCTTGGCAAGCCGGCTGATGGCGTCCACGTCGGTCTTGTTCTTTTCAAGCCATTTCTCGTAGTACTTGGCCAGCCCGGCAAGGTCGTCATTGCGCAGGAAGATTTCCTCGATGCGCCGGCGGACATCGCGGTACAGCCAGCTATCTGGATTCAACTCACTCAAAAGCTTCTCGAAGTCCGTCAGCGCCGCGGGCGTCTTCTTGAGCTTTACCTTCAAATCAGCCGCGTCCATGCGTAGCGACGTTTGCCGGTACTTGTCATCCGCCTGATCGGCGAGCTTGGTGAGCCGGGGCAGCGCTTGCTCGAACTGTCCTTCTTCGACCAACGTCGTGGCGATCTGCTCCTGCACGCGCGCATCATCGGGGTAGAGCTTTTCCAGCCGGGCCCACACCTCGAGCGCTTTTTCGGTCCGCTGGGAGCGTTGATAGACGCGTCCCAATGCCTGAAAGGCGTCGAGCAGATCGTTGCGGTTGGGTTTGCGCGTGATGGCCCTCTCGAAGGCCTCCGCCGCCGCTTCCGGCTGGCCGACAAGGATCAACGATTGGCCCAGATAGTACGAGGGAATGGCGCTGTCGGTCAGATCGGCTTCGGCTTGCTTGAAGGCGGAGACGGCGGCGGCATCGCGGCCGCGCTGGCTTTCGAGCAGGCCGACGATCATCCAGGCGATTCCGTCCTTGGCGTCCTTCTTGGTGCGGGCGGTGTATTCGCCCACCAGATGATCGAGTGTGCCTCGTTCGACGTGATAGCCGTAGAGACGGTCGAAGGCTGTGCCGCGGCGCGGATTGCTTTCCAGCACGCGCCGAAAGCGTTCCGCGATGGCGCGTTCCTTTTCTTCCTCGGCGTCCGCCTTGTTCTTGTCGTCGGCCTCCTCGGTCCGCGCGGGCGTCTGGACTGGCGGTCGGGGTGATTGCGCAGCAGACCAACTCCCTCCGAAAAGGAGGAAAAAGGAGAGGAGATACCACTCGAACCGTCCGTGCCGCATGGGAGGGCCCTCGTTTTGTAGGCCTGCACGCAAAGATTCCGCCGGCACCGGTTTGACTTCCGCTGGGCCGGACGATAACGTCAACTACATCACCGTGCAGGATTCCGCTGACACTAGCCCGAAGGGTCAGCGAGGACCTCGCTAACGCGTCGGGCTAGTATCAGCCTATTTGCACACGGTCATTTAGATTACGCCAGGCCTTAGTGTGAAGCAACTGACTCATCAGATTGCCTTAGACCTTCCTCTCATAGATGAAGGAGCGTTGCTCTTATGAGCGCGGAAGCCATCAAACAAGAACTCGAACAATTCCGGGCGGATTTCACGCGGCTGCGCCAGGAAATCGCCAAGGTGATCGTCGGTCAGGATGAAATCGTCGAGGGCGCTTTGTCCGCGCTGATTGCCGGCGGCCACGTACTGCTCGAAGGAGTCCCCGGCCTTGGCAAAACGCTGCTCGTGCGCACCATTGCCGACGCATTGCACCTCAAGTTTGCCCGCATTCAGTTCACGCCGGATCTGATGCCGGCCGATTTGATCGGCACCAATGTGGTCATGCAAGCGGCGGACGGCGGACGGCGCTTCGAGTTTCAGAAAGGCCCGGTCTTCGCCAATATCGTTCTGGCCGACGAAATCAACCGCGCCACTCCCAAGACGCAATCCGCATTGCTGGAAGCGATGCAGGAACACAACGTCACGATCGCAGGGCAGACCCATCGGCTGCCGGAACCGTTTTTCGTGCTGGCCACGCAGAACCCGCTGGAGATGGAAGGCACCTACCCGCTGCCGGAGGCTCAGCTCGACCGCTTCTTCTTCAAACTTCTTGTGCAGTTTCCTCGGATCGAAGATCTGGAGACTATCCTCGATCGCACCACCGAAGCCGCCAACCCCAAGGCCGAACCAGTCTTCGATGGCGAGCGGATTCTGGCCCTCTCGCGGTTAGTGCGGCAAATTCCGGTAGCACCCGAGGTCCGGCGCTACGCTATTTCCGTCGTGATGGCCACGCATCCCGAACACGAGTTGACGGCGCCCATGGCCAAGCAATTCGTGCGCTATGGCAGCAGCCCGCGCGGCGCCCAGGCGATCATCCTGGCGGCCAAGCTGCGGGCCATTCTCGACGGCCGGTATCACGTGGCCCGCGATGACATCCGTGCGGTCGCTCCCATGGCCCTACGCCATCGGCTGATCCTGAACTTCGAAGGCCAGGCCGATGGCGTGCCTCCCGATGCCGTCGTCGCGAATATCCTCAAAACGACGGCAGAGCAGGTAGCCGTGTAGACGCAGGCAACCGCAAATCGCCCTGGCCGGGCGCGGATTCATACTGACCAAGAATGGCACTATCTCATGCCGTTATTTGATTCCGACTTCCTTAAAAAGCTCGAGTATCTGTCTCTGATCTCGAAGCGAGTCTTTCGCGGTTCGCTCATGGCCCAGCGGCGGACGATGCAGAAGGGCGCCGGCATCGAGTTTGCCGATCATCGCGAATACACTCCGGGCGATGACTTCCGCTATCTCGACTGGAATCTCTTCGCCCGGCTCGACGAGCTGCTGCTCAAGCGTTTTCAGGAGGAAGAGGACCTGCACGTGTACTTCCTTCTCGATGCGTCGCGCAGCATGGCGTTTGGCGACCCGCCCAAGTTCGACTTTGCCCGGCAGGTGGCAGCCGCCCTTGCCTACATCGCCCTGGCCGACCTGGACCGCATCGCCGTGGTTGCCTTTGCAAACGACATCATGGCCGACTTCCCGCTCACCCGGGGCAAAGGCCGCATTTTGGCCCTACTCAAGTTCCTGGAAGGGCTGATCCCTTCCGGCGAGGATACCAGCCTGGAGCGCGTGGCGACCGGCTTCGTTCATCGCGAGCAACGCCGCGGACTCGTCGTCGTGCTCAGCGATCTTTACGACACAGCCGGCTTCGAACGCGGTCTCGATATCCTGCGGCACCGGCGCTATGAACCGCACCTGGTGCAGATCTACGACAAATACGAGAAAGAGCCGGACGGCATGCTTGGCGACCTCGAAATGTGGGACGTCGAGTCCGGCGCCGCGCGCAAGGTGACCGTGACGGAAAAGAATTTGCGGCAGTATCGTTTGCTCTTCGATGACTTTCAAACGAGTGTGCAGCGCTATTGCAATCGTTACGGGCTGGGCTGCACGCGGACGTCGACGGAGATTCCCTTTGATCAACTGATCCTGCGCATGATGCGCCAGGCCGGTTCGGTGCGCTGAGAACCATGAGTCTCGCCAATCCGCTGGCCCTTCTATGGGGCCTCTTGATTGTCCCCATCGTGATCTTCTACATCTTGAAGATCCGCTTGAAGCGCGTTCCCGTATCCACGGTCATCTTTTGGCGGCAAATCTTTGACGAGAAGAAGCCACGGTCCCTGTGGCAGAAGCTTCGGCATCTGGTTTCGCTCCTTATGCAGTTGGCTCTCCTTCTTCTCCTGGTTGCCGCTCTGGCCAAGCCGTTCTTCTCATCGGAAGTGCTCGAGGCCCGCCGCATCTTGCTCATCCTGGACAACTCGGCGAGTATGAATGCCACAGAGGTGACACCGTCGCGGCTAGCTCGGGCAAAGGAGGAGGCGCTGCGCATCATCGCCGGCCTTCACTTCCAGGACGAGATGGCCATCGTGACGGGCAGCGCTCCACCCCAAGTCGTTTGCGGCCTGACCGGCCACCAGAGAACACTGCGTAGCGCCGTGGAAAATATGGGCGCGACGGACAGCCCAACGCAGCTGACCGCTGCCGTCGCGCTCGCGCGCAACCTGGCCGTCGCAACGGAGGAAGGCGCGAAACACAACCGCATTGTCGTCATCAGTGACGGCTGCGGCGAAGGCACAGCCGAGCTGGCGCGTGCGGCTGACGTCGCCCTGATCACGGTCGGCCACAGGTCCCCCAACATAGCCATCACCCGTTTCCAGGCCCGACGCAGCACGATCGACCCCATTGGCTATGAGATCTTGGCCGAGGTTGCCAATCTCTCCGACGAACCGGCGGAAGACGTCCGCCTGGCCATCGCGCTGGAAGGGAGAACGATAGACATCAAACCTCTCAAGCTCGGTCCGAACGGCCGCTGGAGTGAAGTGATCGAGAGCACAACTGCCGACGGCGGCCTATTGACGGCTGAGTTGGTCATCAAAGCAGACAAGGACTTCCAGCCCCTGGTCGATTCCCTGGCTGCCGATAATCGCGCGTCCGCGGTGTTGCCGAAGCGCGAGCCGGTCCCGGTCCACATGCATAGCCCCCACGGCAATCTATTCCTGCAGAAAGTACTCGAAGCGAACCCGCTCGTTCGCTTGACCACTTCCAAGGAGTTGCCCAAGCAATTTGCATCCGGCACGGTCACCGTGTTCCATCGGGAGACCCCTGCCCAACTCCCCGCCGGTTCCGTGCTTGTCATCGATCCGACGGGTGACTGCGACCTGTGGAAAGTCGGCAACAATTTGCAAAACCCCATCGTGACGCAGCAAGATCGGGACTCGCCACTCATGGCCCACGTTCGACTTGATAATGTCATCCTGCCCGAGGCGCGCAAGCTGACATTCGTCCCCTCCTGCAAGCCCCAGGTGTTGGCAGGCGCCGTCAGCGGCGATCCGCTCTTTGCGCTGATTGAGCGGCCCGAGGGGAAGGTGGCTGTCTTGACTGTCAATCTCGACAAGGGCGATCTCCCTTTCCGGACCGCCTTCCCAATCATGGCCATGAACTTATTTGGATTTTTTACGAGCAACTCGGGCGAACTCCGCGAAGCTCTGCCAACCGGCGCCACGGCCGAGGTCACGCTGCCGGCCAGCACGGCAGGCGTCACCACTTTTTCGCTGCGCGCACCGGACGGCACAACGCGGAAGCTTCCTCCTGGCGGTGTCAAGACGACCGTCGGCCCCTTCGACCACTGCGGCGTCTGGGCGGTGGTGCCGGACGCGCCCGGCGCGGCAGCCCTCGACGAATTCGCGGTAAACTTGATGAACAAAGCCGAGAGCGACCTGCGGCCGCCAGAGGCGCTCCCCGCGCCGGCGACTGCTGCCGAGGTTGGTCTGGCCGGCGGTTTTCTGGGCGGGCCTGCCTGGTGGTACCTGGCCCTGGCCGCATTGGTCTTGCTCGCCTGCGAATGGTATCTCTATCAGCGGCGCTGGATCAGCTGAGATAATGAGGGACAACGAATGCCCCTGGAATTGACCAACCCCAAACTCCTGCTCCTGCTCTGCGTGTTGCCCGTTTTGGCATGGTATTTTTATCGCGGACTCACCGATTTCTCAAAGTGGCAGCGCGTGGCTTCGCTGGTGCTGCGCGGCGTCATTGTGGTCTTGCTGGTCGCCGCCCTGTGCGGCCTGACCTGGCTCAAGTCTTCCCGCGATCTGTACGTTATCTTCGCAATTGACGACAGCCTGAGCGTTGCCGACGAAGCCAAGTCGGAAATCGATAGCTTTCTGAACAAGTCGGCTGCCTTAGCTCAGAATAATCGCTGCGCCTACGTGCGCTTCGGGGCAGAGCCTGGCCCGGTCATGGGCGACTGGGCCGCGCCTTTCACGCTGAACCGGCGCGGCACCAACATTGCCGCCGCTCTGGACGTCGCTGCCGCCGCCATTCCTCCTTCGTATGTTCCGCGCATTGTGCTGCTGAGCGATGGCAACCAGACCCAAGGTGACGCCGTTCGCGCCGCTCTTCGGGGCGGTATCCCCGTCTCTACGCTTCCCTTGCCGGTGCGTGGCGAACCCGAGGTGCAGGCCTCCGCGGTCGAGGTTCCCGCTCAGGTCCGCGAAGGAGAACCCTTCTACGTCGAGGTCGTCGTCGATTCCAACCACGATGATGAAGGCGAAGTCGAGGTTTATCGAGGCGCACACAAAGTCGTCAGCGAAAAGGTCAAAGTCAAGGTCGGGGAAAATCGCTTCCGTTTTCGCCAGCAAATTACCGCGGAACGCATGGCCGAGTACACGGCTCGGGTCACTGGTTTCAAGGACACGCTTCTCGACAATAATGTTGCCCGGGGCCTTGTCTTCAGTAACGGCAAGCCGCGTGTTTTGGTCGCGGACAGCGATGTCAAGCAGGCTCGGCATTTTGCCTCCGCCTTGGAGCAAGAGGGGATCAAGGTCGATGTCCGGCCTCCGCAGGGAATTCCGGATGCCCTTTCCGATCTGCAGAATTACGAATTGCTCGTACTGTCCAACGTGCCGGCCACGGCAATGAGCACCCGCCAAATGAACACCATTCGCTCGTACGTGCAGGATCTGGGCGGCGGGCTCATCATGATCGGCGGCGACCAGGCTTTTGGACTCGGCGGGTACTACAAGACGACGATCGAAGAGATTTTGCCCGTCCGTAGCGATTTCGAAAAGGAGAAGGAAAGGCCAAGCCTGGCCATGGTGCTCGTCATTGACAAGTCCGGGTCGATGGGCGGCGTCAAAATCGAGATGGCCAAGGATGCGGCCCGGGCCGCGGTAGAGCTGCTTGGTCCCAAGGACAAAGTCGGCGTCATTGCCTTCGATGCGGAGCTGTATTGGGTGGCCGATTTGCAGCCGGCTTCGAACAAGGGCCAGGTCATCGACAAGATCAGCACCATTGAAGCGGGAGGTGGAACTATCATGGGTCCGCCCATGGAAGCCGCCTATGATGCCCTCCTGAATACGCCGGCCACGCTCAAGCACGTGATCGTTCTTACCGACGGCGTCTCCGAGCCGGCCGATTTCGCGGGCATCGCCCAAAGCATGATCCAGTCGAAAATGACGTGCACCACGGTGGCCGTCGGCGACGATTGCGACTTTGATCTGCTTCAGGAAATCGCTCGCATCGGCAACGGCCGCTACTACCAGGCGGAGGATCCCACCAATATCCCGCAAATCTTCGCCAAGGAAACGGTGACCGCCAGCAAATCGGCCATCAACGAGCAGCCGTTCACGCCCATCGTCGTCAGGCCGTCGCAGGCCATTGCCAATATCAAGTTCGATGAAGCACCCTTCTTGCTTGGTTACGTGACGACCCGACCCAAGCCGACGAGCGAACTGATCCTGTCCACGGAAAAAGGGGATCCCCTCCTGTCGTGGTGGCGCTACGGGCTGGGCATGTCGGTTGCGTTCACGTCGGATGCCAAGAGTCGTTGGGCTGCGGAATGGCTTAGCTGGCCCGGCTACAGCAAGTTCTGGGCACAAGTGGTCCGACACGCCATGCGCAAATCGGACGCCAAAGGCGTGTTCGTGCAAACCAACCAAAAGGACGGCAAGGCCACGGTGGTGCTCGACGCCGTGCAAACCGACGGCCGGTTCTTGAATGAAGCGCCGGCCGAGTTGACTGTGATCGAGCCTCATGGTGACGAGAAAAAGCTGCCAATGACGCAGACGGCTCCCGGCCGGTACGTGGCGGAGTTTCCTGCCGACAAGCAAGGGGCCTATCACGTTCACATTACGCAGCAGGCGAAAGGGCAGCCTGTCACCCAGCAATCGCGCGGTTTAGTTGTAAACTATGACGAGGAGTTGCGTATTCGTCCGACAAATGAGATACTGTTGCAATCGATTGCCCAGGCGTCGGGCGGGATCTATCGGCCGGCGCCGGAAGCGGTGTTTGCTCCCGATGAGCGCACGGCTTCGCAGGCCATACCCTTGTGGCCTTACTTCTTGATTGCCGCTGCATTGATTTTCGTGGCCGATGTGGCGTTGCGACGCATCGATTTCGACTTGCTGCTTGGGCGCAACAAACCGCCGCTCAAGATGATGTGGACGAAGCGCTAGACGAACCTATGAACGGAGGGCTGGTGATGAAACAGGCCGTTTACGCCGCTCTGAAGCCGACCCGGTTCAGGCAGCAGTGGCTCTTTGCCCTGCGCTGTGCGATGATCGGCTTGATCGTCTCAGCCGGCGCGGGCGTGGTTTTGGGGATCGGCCGGCTGTCCGCGGGAATCGACCTGTCCCTTGTCATGCGCATTGGCGTGCTGCTTGCAGGGCCCGTCTGCGGGCTGGCCGTAGGATTCGTCCTGCGCCGGAGTTGGCACGGAGCAGCAAGCGCCGTCGACCAGCATTACCTGCTCAAGGATCGCACGGTCACGGCGCTGGCGTTCTCGGAACAACATGCGCCATCGGACCTCCACACTTTACAAATGTCGGATGCTCTGAGCCAGCTGCGAACGGTCGAATCGCACGAGGTTGCACCGCTACGCACACCGCGGTCGTGGAAACTCGCCCTGGCTGCAGTTGTGGCCGCCGTCGTTCTGCTCACTTGGCCCCTGGCCCAACAGCAAGTCGAGGCCGGGCCTGCACCAACTCCTGAGCATATTGCCACCATGGTGTTGGAGCAGAAAGAAAAGCTAGCAGCACTGGACAAGAAGCTCTCTGAAATGGCCCAGGACCTGGAAGACGAGAAGGCGGACGAAGAGAAGAAGGGTATCAAGGAGCTGTTGGAAAAGCTTCTGCAAAAGGTCGAAGAATTAACTCAACCGGGGACCGACGAGAAGGAAGCCCTGGCCAAATTGTCCGAAATGCAGGCGGACGTGCAGGCTCTCGCCAATGAACTCAACGTCGCCGCCCTGGACGGCCAGCTTTCGTCGCTGGGGACTGCCCTGGCTGCCTCCACCGCCTTCGAAGGCGCCGGCAAGGCTCTTCAAGATGGCAAATTGGAGAAGGCTACCAAGGAACTTGAAAAACTGGATGAGGTGAAACTGACCCCCAAGGAAGCAAAGGCCTTGGAAGAAAAGCTCAAACAGCTTGCCAAGCAGATGGGCGAAGCAGGCCAGGGCTCGCTGAGCGAAGCGGTGGGCGACCTGGCCGATAGCCTGAAGGGCGGCAAGGGCAAGGTGGGTAAAGCCTCTCGTAACCTCGCCAAGAAAGTCAACAACGCAATCAAACGCAGGAAGGTGAATGATCTGCTCCTCTCGCAAATTGAGGAGTTAAAAGATTGCAAGTGCAACTGCCAGATGAACGGCGGCGCCAAGCTGCGGATGCCCCAGAAGTCGAACAACCCCTCGAGCAACTGGGGTCGGACAGCGAGCGGCAATATCGACGGCGAAAAAACAAAACTCAACAGCAAGCGCACCGATCAACAAATCTCAGGCACGCCAGGCGCCGAGGGCGATTCCGAAGTGGAAACCACGGCCACACCGGAAGCCAGGCAACAAGCAAGCCGCGAGTACAAGGAAAAGTACCAGAAATTCAAGAAGGAATCCGAGACCGTTTTGGAAAGCGAGCCGATCCCGCTCGGCCATCGCCAGATGGTCAAGAAGTATTTCGAATTGATCCGGCCCTCGAACGCGGACGCCGTGCCGGAAAAGAAGGACACGGCTCCCCAGAAATAAGCAGGCAAGGAGTGGCCCATCACGGGCTCGATCATAAACACATAGGCGGTTACAGACGTGCCGCGGAGCGAGCACGCCTGTAACCGCCTATGTGTTTGACAGTCTCCAAGGCGACGCGCTGCTGATCGATGGTCCCCATGACCCTGGCTAAGCGCCTATCCGAATAACGGGACAGGACCATTGAATTAGACGTGCAAGCCCCAATTTCGGATTCATGATGCCGGAGCCGCGCCTATCCCCGCTTACGGCGCGCGACCAGGAGCGGTTATATACCATCCGAACAGAGGAAGTGCGTTCTCTCTTCGCCCACCTATGTCCCTCCACCCCATCTTCTGTCGTTCCGCGAAAATGCTTGCCCCACCTCGAGTGGCATTTTAGCATCGGGTTGTGTCCTGGTTGTTAGGCCCTCACTTTCCCAGGAGGCCGTCACCATGAGATTATTCCTGGCGATCATCGCGGTCGGATCTGCATTCTCCTTTGCGGCAGCCTTCGATGGTCCCGCGGAGCGCAGAATCCTCTGCCCATCCAACCGTAGCGGCTCCGTGGGACTCTTTCTGATGATGATGGATGGCTCCGATCCTCAAAGTGTGGCAGTCAACTCCTGGAAGGACAGTTATCCATCCTGGTCGCACGACGGCAAGAAGATTGCATTCGCCTCCAATCGGGAGGGCGCCTTTCATATCTATGTGATGGATGCCGACGGCGCAAATGCCACGCAACTGACGAGTGAATCGGTGGCCGACTACTATCCCGCCTGGTCGCCCGACGACAAGAAAATCGCCTTCTCCCGGGAGTTGAGTCAGCAAGATCAAGACATATTCATAATGGACGCGGATGGCAGCAATCCCACCAATCTCACGAACAACCCGTCGATGGACGCCTGCCCGGATTGGTCGCCTGACGGCAAGAAGATTGCTTTCTCCTCGAATCGCTCCGGTCAGGGATCTCACCTCTACACCATGGACGCAGACGGTCGCAATGTTCAGGAAATCACCAAAGTTGATAGCACGCTCCCTTTCATGTGCCCCGCCTGGTCGCCCGACGGGAAGAAAATACTTTTTGCCGAAGGAACAGGAAATGGGGCGGAACTCCACATATGCAACGCGGACGGCACGAACCGACGGCAATTGACCAAGCAGGGCGCCCTCAACACGCAATGCGCCTGGTCCAGCGACGGTAAGAAGATTGCCTTTCAGCATTTGGAAAGAGGCGGGCGCGGCAGCTCCCTCTACATCATGGATGCCGACGGCAAAAACCCAACGGAGATTCTGAAGGAGGAGGGCCCGACGAACGGCGGCCGACCTGCTTGGAAGCCGAACGTAAAATGAACTGCCTCCTTCCAGGAGGAAATAGGAGAGAACAAAGTGTCGTCAACTCACGATGCGGATTTATCTTCACGCCGTCGTCGCCAAACGATTCCCGTCGTCGCGCTTCAACCAGCGCTGCACGCGCTTCAGCTCTTTGGGCCAATTGACCGACAGCCGCCTCTGCAGGAACGCCTCATAGAGCAGGTCCAAGGTCTCGATCAAATGGCGGATTTGCCCGACGCGCTCTTCGAGCAGAGCCCGGTCGTCCTCTTCCTCGAGAGCCGGCAATTTGGCGGCACTCACAGCCAAGGTTTCGGCTTGCAGCGTAAGTTCGAACTGCTGGCCATGGCGTACCACGATCAGACCGGCCTGGCGGGGCAGCTTGCCGGCCTGAATGGCCCGCGCAGCTTCAGGTAAGCGGGTTGGGGCGTCACTGCGGATGCTAGCGCGGCCAGACTGGGCACGAGGACAATCCAGCACCAGCGTGCGGGCGAGCATGACCGACACGTCCGACTTGTCCGGGAGGGCGACGAAGTCCTCTTCCACTTCCAGGACAAACCAGAGCCACAAGAGGAATTCATTGCCCAGGTAGCGCGGGTTGGCGGGGTCGGGAGCCCAGGCGACGTCCCCTCCGCCGCTGCCGGCAACAAACTCGGAGGGTCGGGCATCCGCCACGGCACGGGCCGGACCGCTGTCGATGGCACGTTGGCCGGCATCGATAAGCGTGAGGTTAGCGCCAAAAGTCTCTTTGAACAGTTTTTGAACGTGATCCAGCACGGCGCCCGACGTTGCACCGACGAGGAGGGCATTTGAGAGGCGATCGTAAAGCAGGGGATATACCTTCCGCCGCAGGTACCGGCCGTCCTTGGCTTCGGCCTCCAGCCTCTCGCGGGCCGCCTCCCGTGCTTGTTTCTTTTGCTTGAGGCTGGGCCGGCCGCTCGGGTTGTCGGCGGCTAAGGCCTGCAGTTCGATACGTGTATAGGCGCGCAGCAGGTCGCCGGGCAATCGTTGCGTGTCCAGACGCAGCGCGAAGTGCAGCGTGTCGTTGACGATGTTTTTAGCGAGATCGAAGTCCGTGTCGAGGATATCGTCGCCCGCAGTCCAACCCGCCTCGGTGCTATCCTTGCTCTGAAGTCGCTGCTTGCCGGGAGCGTGGGCCTCCAGCTTCTCCAGATGCTCGGGGCCGAACAGCTTGGGGGCTGCGCGCTCAATGCGGTAGCGCAGGAAGCTGACCCGGCCGGTGAAGAAGCCCATGCGATGCTCTCCCTGGTAAAAATGAGCGGTCGGTTCTCAGGGCGTGTTGAAAAAGGGGTCAGACCCCCTGGAGAATCGAGGCACTCCGCCCATTTCTGAGACACCAGGCTCTGCCGAACTCAAGGAGTCTGACCCCTTTTTCAACACGCCCTCAGGAGAAAGGTATATCGAGAGAGACAGGAAATGAAAACCAGCCTGGTGAGGAACCAGGCTGGAGCGGATTCGCATGGCTGTTAGCGGAACGAAGAAGATTTCTGTCGTTCACCCACGCGCAAACAACTACCAGGTCGCCCTGAACTCGACATCCTCGTTTGCACGACGGGAGGCGGTTTGCCCCTTTGCAAAGCGTGACCGCAATTCGATTTGACTGATCGTGGCCATTTCCGTGTTTCGGCTGGCGCGGTGGCCTGCGTGACGCCAATGAGTCATCCGGAATCCGTGAATATTTGTGTCAGCGCCGAGCAAAGAGGGCCCGGCTGCGACGCGTTCATGCTTATGCACTCGAACTCCCTATTGCGCTGCTTCAAACGCTTCGTCCTCGCGGGTGAAGCGGATCCCTCCTCGCCTGCGCACAGGGCCGTAAGGTTTTCACCCGGTCCCTCAAGCCTCGGGATGGACCCAGGGGGCGCGATACGTTCGGCGCAGCAGCTTGTTTGCTTCTTCGTCGCCGCCGACCTCCTGTTTCTCCGCATCCCACGACAGTGTTCGCCCCAGCTGCAGTGCGAGGTTTGCCAGAATGCAGCTCGCCGTGGAAATGTGCCCCTGCTCGATATCCGCCACGGGTTTACTGCGCCGCTCGATCGCTTGCAAGAAATCCTGCATGTGGATGCGGATTGCGGGCGCAACCTTTTGATCCAGGTCCTTCTCCGTGCGGTCCTCCGGATACTTCTCCAATTCGAAAACTGCGTTCTTGTGCACCGGCTTGCCTTCGCCCAACGGCGTGAAGTCGTAACTATCAACACTCGCCTTCAATGTACCTTTGTCGCCGTAGAAAGTGGCACCCCAGGGATACTTGGGATCATCCGGGTGTCCCCAGGTGCGGTGTTCCCAAACGACCGGCAGGTTGCCGAAGTCAAACGTGGCCGTCTGTGTGTCGGGGATATTGGCTTTGCTGTCCTTTTCAACGAAAATGCCACCCGCCGAGGCGATACGCTTGGGCCAACCCAGGTCGAGCATCCAACGCACCATGTCCAACATGTGGACGCACATGTCGCCCATGATGCCGTTGCCGTATTCCGTGAACGCACGCCAGCGCCGTGGATGCACCAGCTCGTTGTAGGGACGCATGGGCGCGGGTCCCGTCCACATCTCGTAGTCGAGGTAATCGGGCGGAGCCGTGTCCGGCGGGTTCTCGCGGGGACGCATGTGGTAGTAGCAGTAGACCTCGACCAGACCAATCTTGCCGAGCTTCCCTTCCTTGATGATGGCGTCGCGTGCGTCGATCAGGTGCGGCGTGCTGCGTCGCTGCGTGCCGACCTGGACCACGCGCTTGTGCTTGCGCGCTGCCGCGACCATGGCCTGACCCTCGACCACGTCCACGCTGACCGGCTTCTGGACGTACACGTCGGCACCCGCCTCGCAGGCCGCGATCATGGGCAGTGCGTGCCAGTGGTCGGGTGTGCCGATGATGACGATGTCCAGATCTTTTTCTTTGAGCAACTCGCGATAGTCGCCATAGGTCCGCGGCTTCTTGCGGGACGACTGGCGGGACGCGACGATCTCCGCGGCGTCTGCGAGCATACGCTTATCGACATCGCACAGCGACACCACTTCAACGGGCGCGACCTGGATCAAGCGCAATAGGTCGCACTTGCCATACCAGCCGGCACCGATGAGGCCGACACGAGCCCGCTTACGCTCTGCCAGCTCTGCAGCATGACTGCCTGCGGCACACACAGTCAACCCCACAGCGCTAGCTTTCAAGAATTCGCGGCGGTTCATAGGCGTTCTCCTCGAGATATGGTAACGGTACCCTGAAGACTAGCAACGGTACCACACCCATGTCAAACGCCAAGCAGAGTAAGGGAGGTCTCGCAGCAGCGCGAGCGGAGAGGAGTGCTTGAGGGATTCCTTTCCCTCCGCAGATTTGCATGTCCTCAAGGGCGCCTCCAGCATTCTTGATCACGCCGGTGGTCGAATCTGTGCTTGAGAGAGCGCCTCCCTCGCCGGTGGCACCGGTGCCGCCCGCCGCGCCGGTGTCACCCGGGCCGCCGGCCCCGCCAGGGGCTACGTTCCAGATGAAGGTCGTGTTGCTGACAGTTGCTGTCGAGCCGTTATCGACGTTCAACCCGCATCCTCACGCCTGATTCCTGGTAAATACAAGTGCTAACAGAACGAGAAAGAAAAGTGGTGCGTGAAATGAGGCTCGTCGAGGACCTGCCCCGCCAGATTCAGTCAGAGGAGAAACGGTAGGCTCTAAGGCGGCAGGCGTGAGTGCTCTCTGCCTGAAGTTATTTCGCACGGCTGTCCTGGTAGGATTTTCCGCGCTCCCGGATTTGCTCCGCCAGCGCCTTTTGTCCACTCGCTGTAGCCAGCTCGATCGCTTTTTGTGATGTCTGCCACGCTTTTTCTCTTTGGCCGGTCGCGGCATAGGCGGCGGCCAGCGTCTCCAGGAATTGTGGATTTCGATACGCGCTGGCCTGGCAGAGCTCGGTGGCAAGCTCGAGTGCTCGTTGGCCTTCAGGCAGCCTTACGCCCTTTGCTTCAAGCAGTTTGCCGGCCAGCGCATGGAACTTGGCCATCCAGTCAGGCTGCAATTCCGAGGCTTTTTTGTATTGTCCAGCCGACCTCTGGGGTTCGCCCATCTCGAAGAGCGCTAGAGCAAGGTCGCACCGATAGGTTGGATTCTTGGGAGAAAGCTCGACCGCGCGCTCCAGACTGGCTGCCGCTTCCGGCCAGCGCTGCAACCTCCCCAAGGCGATGCCAAGCAGCTGGTGACCATCCGGGCTGTCGGGAGCGAGCCGGGTCACTTGGGCGAACTGTTGTGCCGCTTCTTCCGGGTTACCCTGGGTCATGAGGGCCTGGCCCAGAAGCAAATACACGTCCACTCTTCCAGGATTGTCCGGATTGAGGCGAAGCGCCTGTTGAAAATGGCTCACTGCCTCTTCCATCTGGCCCTGGAGCATGCATAGACGGCCTAGCACCACGTGGGCACGGTCATTGTCGGGATTGAATTGGAGCGCAGTCTGCATGCATTGCAAAGCCTGTGCTATCTTCCCTTGCTGAAACAATCCCATGGCAAGGTTGTACCGAAGGCGGTCGTACTTTGGATTGAGAGCGACGGCAGTCGTGAAATGATCGACCGCTTCGTCAAGCTTTTTAGCTTCCAGCAGGGCGCTCCCAAGATTATTGTGCGCCAGGTAATTCTCGGGCGATACCTTCAGGGTGTGTTCCCAAAGATGAAAGTTGTCCTTCCAGTAGCCGATCTGGGTGCGCGTGATCGTCAAGCACGCAACGAGTGTGCAGACGGCCAAGGCAGCCGAGACGACCCTGCGGTTGCTCCAGCCCGTTATTAGATCCGCAAACCCCCATGCGAGCATGATAAAGATGCCGACGAGTGGAAGATACGTGTAACGATCCGCGTACGCCTGATGACCCACCTGTACGAGACCGATCACAGGTACCAGGGTCACCAGGTACCAGAGCCAACCCATCAAGAGGTACGGCCGGCGCAGCCTTTCCCTCCAGGCAAGCACAGTGATGCCGATCAGCAGGAGTGCCGCACAGGCCACTTGCCAGGCTGGTAAACCATCTCTGGGATAGGGATAGAAGGGAACGAGATCGAAGGGCCAAAGCATCTTGCGTAGATAGACAACGTAGGCCACAGGGACGAGTTGAAGCCGGGACACAATCGGGCTAACTGTGAACGGCGTCAAAGACTCCCCTTGCCATTGGGCAACCAACGCGATCACACAAAACAATCCGCTGAGAGCCAGATACGGTATCTTCTGGCGGAGGAGGACCCAGAAACTCTCGGTCGCTCTCTGGGGCTTCCGGGTCGTGAAGGCTTCGGGGGAAGTCCCCGCAAAAGACAACCTGCCCAGAGGCCAGCAATCCAGAAGCAGGAACACCACCGGCAGCGACACGAGCATGGATTTGGCCAGCAGCCCAAACGCCATCATCAGGGCCACAATCAGCGAGCGCTGCCAGCTCGGAGCTTCGACGTACCGCAGGTAGGCCAGGAGCGAAAGCATCCAGAACAGCCCACTGAGCACGTCTTTTCGTTCGGCTACCCAAGCCACAGATTCGACATGGAGAGGATGGAGGGAGAAAAGTGCCGCGACCCAGGCGCATCTCCACAGGCAGCCAGTCATGCGCTGAAGGACCCAAAACAACACAAAGGTCGAGGCGCAATGGAGAATCAGGTTGGTAAGGTGGAAGAGCGTCGGGCCCCGACTTCCCGTTCGCAGGTCCTTTTTCGAAAGCTCGCTATCAGCCAGCAGGGAAAGCATGGTCAGGGGATGCCAGTTGGCAGAGGTGAGCGAAGTAAAAGCCCAGGCGATGTTTTCCCTGGTCAGGCCGGCCTGAACATTAGGATTGCCCGTGACGTAGAGGTTGTCGTCCAGGTTCACAAATTGATTATTGACGACGGGATAGTAGACCACGAGCGTCAGGAGGACGAGAGTCAGTCCAATGAGGAGTGCCGGATTGAAGGCAGGCGGTCGGCGGCGGGTCTGCGTGCGGCTCATGCGCTCTAGTCCAGGTACAGCGATATACACAGACTCTCTGGCCGCTAATATAGCAGAACGATATCGAGGGCAGCGCCCTGTCAAGCATGCAGGTTGGCCCAAAGAGAATCTGCCCACGCCGCGCTTCTGGCGATCCATCCGGGTGTCCTCGGAAGCTCCGCGAGAACCCGGTTCGTATCCTCGCCCCCCATCGAAAGGCTTGCGCTTCAGGGAGTTTCCCTCGATCCGACGCCCCCGCGTTGGATCGCCGCTCCGGCCGCTCCGCGTCGTTGCGTGCACCCATTAATGCGCTAGCTCACCTGCGCCGCAATGCAAGCGAAATGATGGCTCCAGTTTCGTGGAAATGGCTCTGTTCGGCCTGTAACAATCTTCCGAAACAGCTGCGAGCTGTGGCCATTCCGCCGGACTAGCCCAAAGTGCCAAGTGAATTTATTACGCGTGGCCGCTCGCGCCCTTTGCGGTGTGAAATGCTTCCGTCTGGCCACGCTCCCTGTCACCGCAGAGTCGGTCCGCAAGGGCTGCGTTGAGCGGCACCTTTGCGTCCCGACCCTTCGCTCGGGGCTTCGATATTCGTCCCGAGTGCTGCGCACTCGTAGTTCATGGCGCTCCGGTTCGAACCGCTAATACGGCCGGGTACCAAGCGCGATTCATCGCACGCGATTCGCAAGGGAGTCTTGTGCCGGACCATTTGGACAGTTTTTGTCTGTTCGCCTCAAGCTGCTTGGGTTAACAAACCGATAATTCCTCTGGTGACAAGTGGTTGGGTTACCCTTCGTCACTTTCCATGCCGCTCTGTGCTTACCAAGAAAGCACGGCGGCTTTTTTTGTCGATTTGGCGCGATTTTGATCCAGGGCTTTCAAGAGACATGGGGAGCAGAGAAAAGCGGGATGCCGCGCAGTGGGACACAGAGCCTCGGCACCCCGGCTAGGACTTCCACATGCTGTTCTGCATCTTCCTGGGCATGTCCTTGGCTCTCGGCGAAACCGATTCGACACCCGCTGTTCCCCCTTCGGACGCTTCCACAACTGAGCCTACTAGCTCCGTTCCTCCTCCCCTTCCAGACCGCTGGCTGCTGATGAAGTTGTTGCAAGGTACCTGGGAAGGTTCCCTCTTGGACAGTAATCGCCTCCAGGTCTCTGGCTGGACGGACCTCTCCTATACCGGCAGCTCCGACGAACATAGCAACCTTCCCATGGGTTTTAACTACCGCGCGAATGAGTTCCTCTTGCAACAAAACTGGTTGCGGATTGAGAGGACGGTCGTCACCACCGGCACCACCGATCCTACATTTGGCTTCCGGAGCGACACGATTCTTCCCGGAAGCGATTACCGCTTTACCTTAGCGCGCGGAATCTTCGACGATCAATTGACGGCCGATCGTGGCCAGCCACGCCTCTACGGAATCGACCCGATTCAGTTCTACGCCGAAGCATACCTTCCCACGGTGGGGAACGGCCTTGACATCAAACTCGGTCGGTTTTTTGCCCAATACGGAGTGGAGGCGAATGACGCCCCCAGCAACGCACTTTTCTCCCACGCCTACACGTTCATCTACGACCCGTTCACCCACACAGGGCTGTTGGCAACCCTAAAGCTCACGGACGCGTGGTCGGTTCAAGCCGGCCTTGTACTTGGCTGCGATGTCTTCATCGATCCGGTGGACGAGCCGACCTTTATTGGCAGCATCAAGTGGGCTCCTCCCAGCAACCGCGACAGCGTGCAATATTCCGTGATCATCGGCTCTGGCAATTTCAACCAGGCTCAGAACTTCAATAATCCTGAAATCTTCGACCTCGTATATACCCACAAATTCGGTGCGCAACTCAGCTACAGCCTGGAAGGGCTTTTCGGCTTCGAGACCAATGTGCCGAACATTGGCGATGCCAACTGGTTCGGCGTCGTCAACTACCTGACGTACAACTTTGCGCCCAGGCTAAGCGGGACCGCACGGCTTGAATTCTTCGACGATGCTCAAGGGCAGCGCACGGGGTTCCGCGGTCTCTACAGCGCGCTGACGGCCGGGCTGTCGTTTCGCCTACTCCCTGGCATCATCATCCGTCCCGAGCTGCGCTGCGATGACAACGACGAGACGCGCCCCTTCGAAAACAAGCACGGGCTCTTCACCGCCGCGACCGATGTGATCTTGCGGTGGTAGCGACCGAACGATGGGAAGTTTGCAAGCACAGGAGGTTCTGCAGGGATGAAGACAATCTCGCTGGGAATGGTCGCGTTCTTGCTGCCGGCTGCACTCTGGGCGGGAGGAGCTGTCCCGGGAACGGAAAAGGCCGAGGGCTGCGCGGGGTCCGCGCGTAAGACGGTGCCATCGGTTGTGGCTGCAACGCTCCAGGCGCAAGGACCGGCGCAATCGCCTGGACCCCTTCCGCCTCCGGCCATTACCCTGCACGAGCGGCGCGGACAGGCCATCCCACAACGAACTGGCTTCCAGCACACGGCTGGTGGTAACATCGACGTGGCCCAGCCCACTCCCGACGTCGTGGTCGTCACCATGACCGGCGTGGCCGTCGCCGGCGCACATCCGTGCAAGGACTCGATGACCGCACTAGACTTCGATCTGACGCAATGCATCGAGATTGGGCCGGCGAAGCCGGAGGCAAGGAAGCTGAATCTCACACTGGAAGCCCGCGTGATCGGTTTGCTCCGGAGCCATCACAAGAGTGGCGTCGCCGAGGAGTCCGGAGCCTGCGCGGCGGTGGCCTGCGGATCGGCGGAGCTGGTCACGGTGTGCTCGCCTCCCCACGCTGTCGGCGGCGGGGATAATCTGTCCATCAACGACCACAATGGGCCGGTGACTGTCGTCGTTGTTCCGGGCAATTACACCTTACATCAAGGCTTCCACGTTGGGGTCAGCCACGCCAAGAACTTGTTGCCCTGCAAAGCAGCCTCGGCGGAATTCGCACCTGACCCGGCCCTGGACCCGCTCTGGATCAGCTACCTGGAGCCATTCCACGGGGCTGTTAAAAAGGAGTTCGGCTTCCAGGTTATCCTGAAAGTGGCGAACTAATAGTCCTTGTTTGTTCCCCTTGTTTCCCACTCCCACTTCATGTGGTATTTCGCCCATTCGGCGCCAAGACAGTGCCGCCGATGCCGGATAGCCACGTTATATCCGCCGGCGGAGCACGCCCCACAAGTAGGGTAATAGAATCTTCTCTGTCCGCGTGCGACAGGAAACTCAGCGCATCTCCCAGAGCACATGGAGAACAATCATGACACGTCACTGGTTATTGCCGGCATTGCTTGGCTGCACTCTTTCCTTGGGGCACGTCGCGTGGGCGCAGACGAAGGCCGAAGATTCGAGCAAAGGGTGTTGTCGTGTCGGCACGTTCAAGCGCAGGGAGTTGTTAGTTGCCTTTTACCACTCGAAATACTGGGATACTCAGCTGAAAGACCTGATGGCCCAGCGGGACAAGGCCAAGTCCCTGGGCGACCAAAAGAAGGTCGCGGAGCTGGAAGCGGCCGGCGCCGCTTTACAGGAAGAGGCCCACAGGCAACTGCTGGGGAAAGCCCCGCTTACTAATGTGCTAAGTCAGTTGAAGGCAGAATTACCGGCCATCGCCAAAGAGGCGAGCGTATCCTTGATTGTTGAGGAGCCTCTGTTCCAGGACAAATCGGTCGAGACGGTCGACATCACTCCTCTTCTCATCAAGCGCTTGCCACCGGTTAGCCGCAAGAGCAAGTAGCAGGTCTCGCGCATGTGAACTGGACGAGGGAAACTCCAACGCTGCTTTCGGAGGTTGGCCGGAGAAAGGAATATCCTCAAGGAAATCGGTGTCACGGCGTCAGTTCATTTTTCCCGCCCAAGGCAGGGAAAGAATGAACCGACGCCGATTTTTGATGTCGTGCAGTTGGAGGAGAGGGCATGAATGCTCCTGTGGCGGTGAGCACAACCAGGGTGGTGATCGGCTGGTGCGCGGTCGTTGTTAGCCTGGTGGCGAGTTGTTTCTGGGCATGGTTTGGCACGCTGGAGAACTTCCATGAGGGCTGGTGGGCCTCGTCTCTATCCGGAAACTTATGGATCACCTTGCACTATCTGTCGCCCGCGGCCATCCTTACAGCCCTCGCGCTGATGGCCGTCCGCTGGCCCTGGATCGGCGGAACGCTTTTCGTCGTGGCCGGCGTTGGGGTCCTCGTCTGGTGGATCGGCTATGAACATCATCGCGAATTCTCGCTGCGGAGCTTCCCCATAATTCACCTCACCGCTTTTCTGCTCGGGATCGTGGGGTTGGCCTACCTGCTGGGCCGGCCGCGGCCGCGATGGCCGGCGATGGGGCTTCTGCTGGTGTCACCCGACATAAGGTTTTGCCGACTAATCCCGACATCCAGTTTTGCCGCATAATGTCGACAAGGAGTTTTGCCGGTTAATTCCGACACCGGTTTTGCCGCACAATCGCGACACTAGTTTTGCCGCGCTGGGTTTCA
>DATGZX010000366.1:0-8044 GCA_035296965.1 Gemmataceae bacterium | reverse complement strand
GGGAACAGGATATGGAGCAGAGAGTTTGGCGGCGGCTGTCGGGGGCGGCAACCCCGGGTGGTAGAAGGTACGTTATCAGACAAAACATATGTTTGCTTCATTTGAATATAGGTTGATTATTATATTACGCTTGTTTTGGGTCTAGTCACAGCTGCGCACAGCAAAGGCATCAAAGTCATTGTCGATTTTGCCCCCAATCATTCCAACAACAATAACAACGGCGAGTTTGGAGCGTTCTTCGATAATGGGACGCTAGTGGGAAATTTCACCAATGATATCAACGGTTATTTCCATCACAACCCCGGCATCAGCGACTTCAACGACCGCTACCAGGACCAGTACTACACGCTTTCCAACCTCGCCGACTTCAACCAGGAAAACCCCACCGTCGATGCCTACCTGAAGAATGCCGTGCAGGTTTTCCAGCAGCACCACGTCGACGGCTTCCGCGTGGATGCCATCAAACACGCCACCTGGGGCTGGCTCTACAGTTTTATCAATAGCATTTACACCAACGCGAACACATTTACTTTCGGCGAATGGATTGCGGACACATCAGATCCTCTATATCACGATCTCTACAAATTCGCGAACCGCTCCGGCTTCTCGGTCATCGACTTCCCGCTCCAACGCGCCATCGTTGATGTATTCGCCCGCGACAAGAGCTTCAGCGAGATCGACGCTGTGCTTTCACAGGAGGCCTCGAACTTCCAGCAGGTCAATGACTTGGTGACCTTTCTCGACAACCACGACCGCCAGCGCTTCCTCTCTATCAACAACAACCAGAACCGCCTTCACGAAGCGCTCGCGTTCCTGCTAACCTGCCGCGGCGTGCCCGTGATTTACTATGGCACCGAGCAATACCTCCACAATGATACCAACTCCGGTAACGATCCCTACAATCGCCCCATGATGAGCAAGTTCGACACGACCACGAAGGCTTACAAGCTCATCAGCAAGCTGACAGCCCTGCGCAAGAGCAACCCAGCCATATCTTACGGGACCATGACCCAGCGCTGGATAAACAACGACGTATATATCTATGAGAGGGTATTCGCCGGCAGCGTGGTCCTGGTGGCGATCAATAAGAACGACAGCGCGGCCACCCCGATCAGCGGCCTGTTCACAGCGCTTCCCACAGGCGATTACAGTGACTTCCTGGGTGGTGACCTCGGCGGCTTGTCGATTACCGTGAAGAATGGTGGTGGTAACAATCCGGTCAATGATTTCACTTTGCCAGCGCACACCGTCGCCGTATGGACTTTCAGCCCGGCCACGGCCACCACGCCGGTCCTGGCATCTGTTGGACCGGACATTGCCCAGCCAGGAGTGCAGGTCACCCTCGCCGGCTCCTTCTCGGGAACGAATACGGTGAAGTTTGGCACGACCGTGGCGGAGGCTGTCAGCTCAGACAAGAACCACATCGTGGTGACCGTTCCTGACGTTTCGAACGGCAACTACGCTGTGACGGTGACCGGTTCCGACGGGCGCGTTTCGAACGGCGTGCCGTTCACGGTCTTGGCCGCGAAACTCATCCCTGTGACGTTCACGGTGAACAACGCCGCGCCAACAAATATCGGCGATTACATCTTCCTTACCGGGGACACGGTGGAGCTCGGCAATTGGAGCACGACGTATGATGGAGCGGTAGGCCCGATGCTAGCGCCGAATTTCCCGAACTGGTTTCTGAACGTCAGCGTACCGGCCGGGCGGACCATTCAGTTCAAGTTCATCAAGATTGCCGCGGACAATACGGTCACCTGGGAGGGCGGCCAGAATCACTCCTTCACCGTCCCCACGAGCGGAACGGGTTTTGTCAACGTGGACTGGCAGAATTGAGAGTTCTGTTGGGCTTTGTTGCATAAATCGGGTGAGTAGCCCAACGGGATTGCACCGTCAGGCACTCCCAGGGGTTCTGTCGCAGAGTTCTGGAACCCACACAATGTCTCGCAGATGGTGCGCACCATGGGGTATGGCAACGAATCGCGACAAACCGGGCCACTCAACGTCTAAACACCGGCTCGACATGGATTTGCGAATCGCGACAAACCGGGCCACTCAACGTCTAAACACCGGTTCGACATGGATTTGCGAAAATAGGAAGGGGCTGGTGCCCACCTTGGGACGTGCGATAATGGAGGGAAAGGGAGCGGCTCCGTGTCAAAGGTGCTCGAGCCGGGAAGGTCTATGACCTCTTGGGACTTATGATTGAAGCTGCGGGAGACAACGCTCATGAACTTCTCTCATCACGAGCTGGCCTTCGCCCTGGGCGGGTTGGCCGGCAACAATGCCCATGGTGCGGGATTTCTGCAGGCCGCGACCGACGAGGGAGTCAGGCCGGCGATGATCTCGTGCACCTCGGGGCAGATCCGCTGGACCTACCAGTTCCTCCGGGATCCCTCCGAGCGACAGAGGAGCTTGCGCCAGATCATGCAAGACGATATTGCCAGCATGGACCCGCTCAAGATCAAGCTCTTGGACTTTTTTCAGGCTGTCGCCCAAGGGGTCCCCGGAGTCCTGCGTCCGGTCTGGCAAGACTGGCCACTGGAGTACCTCGAAAACGTCGCGGCGGCGCTGCAGCGTATGCTTCGAGATCCGCTCAACGCCATTCCACCGATCGAGTTTCTCAGGACGATACCCAGCCGGGTGCTGGCCCCGGAGCACCCGCCAGGTTACTTCGAGGACATGAGCCGGGTCCTGAATTCCACTGAGGTCGGCGTCGTCTTCAACAGTTTCAATCCTGTCGATGGCACCGAGATTGTCTACCTGAACGAGGCCGCTCGCAAACTCCTGACCAAGACCAAGAGCAAAGGAGCCTCGAAGAAGTACCTTCCCGGAGAGCGGAGCTCGTACCGCCACCGGACCAGTTACCAAAACATCAGCCCCACAGGCCTCCGCGACGCCCTCTGGCTCTACAACTACGGGTTCGACTCGGAGGACCGGCCCGACGCCTACGCGCTGGATATCGACGGGGCTTACTTCCGCCAGATCATCCTCAACGAGCTGACTCCGGTTAAATGCATCATCGTGGTTCGACCGCTCAACCACCGCTGGATCGGGGCGCTCCCCAAGAACTGGGCCGATCTGGAAGACCTGAAGACCAAGATGATCTTCAACGGCACGTATGACGGCGAGCGGCATCAAATCCTGCTCATCAACAAGCTGGTGGACAAGAACGGGCTCGACCCGGGCGACTACCATCCCATCGTGCTGATCGAGCTGGAGATGCAGCGGCCACGCGGGTTCGTCGACTACATGTTCGAGGACATGGATGTATTTGAAGACTCCTACAAGCGAGGTCGTGAACTCTTGAGTCAACACCGGCTACATCAGGAACACCGATGAACGTGCTAGAAGCGATTCCGGGGACAACAGGCAGTAGTATTGGCGCCATCATCTTCAACTGCACCAGAGGTGCCGGTCGAGTGCGAAAAGTCGAATATGATGTCGCCGAAACTCACCGGAAGACACAAAGGGGTCATTACTCATTGCTTACCGCAGGATAGGCGGTTTGAGTTGCTTGATTCGTTAGGCGAGCAGCAGGAATTAACTTATCTGCCGCTCGGTGATTCGCAGAAGACAAAGGTGACATTGCTATCACTCGCCGCAGAATGGACGATGTAAGGCGGCAGGCGATGGCAGCCGCGGCAGGCGAGGAGTGGGCGTTCACACCCCGAGAGCAGATGTGCACTGAACACTCCTGTCTGAGATCCGAACGAGTGTAGTAACCGTGAGAGAATATAAGGTGTTCAGTATCGTGACCGTTCACCGGCGATTCGTCCGGGAATTCCCAGGGTTTTCCGCTTCTCCCTGTATACTGTACATCTGCTTTCGGGCTGTGAACGGCTACCCCTTGTTTAAAGGCTTTCGGCGCGGGCATTTGCGAGGGGGCCGTCGTTTTCGAGTGAGCGCTTCTCCGAATTCCATCGTCTCGTTTCGTGGCTTGTTTTACAGGGCGCGAGCCACTGTCAGCCCTATGTCAATCTTCGTATCACGCTTGTTTTAAGGTTAGTTATGCTGGAGTCAATAACAGGATGGACTTGCCAACTTTTTCCACACACCTAAGGAGCATCAACTATGAGCGACATCCAGCCATCAATGCCTTTACAGGATGAGGGGCACAGGAACCCGGATGAAAGAGGGACAACCAATCCTATCCAGGAGGGTCTCGGAGAAGGCTTACCGGGGTTGGAGGAAGTATGGGGCTGGCAGGTCTTCATGAATGACCTCGGTCCCCGCTATACAGGTAATAAGGCTCATCAGGCCTACGTGGATTTCCTGGATATCCAGTTGAAAGCATTTGGGCTTGACGTCCTGTATGACAACTACGTCTTTCCCCGCTGGGAAGCGCGGCGAACTGCGCTCAAGCTGCTCTCCGGTGACAGTCCGCAAGACATTGCCGTGTCCTCCTATTATCCCTACTCCGGCCAGACTACGTACGCGGGAGTGGAAGGAGAGTTGGTTTATCTGGGCAGTCTCCCTGCGGGCAATCACCCTGAGGACATCTTCTCAACCGATTTGGATTTGAAGGGGAAAATCGCCCTGGTCGATGCGCCCCTCCCGCCCATGCCTCTATCGGATTGGTACAAGCTATGGGGGAGCTACAATCTGGACGGCGAAACCGCTTTTCCGGCCACCATGCTGCGGGTGCCATATAATCTGTTCTTGGTTCCAGGGCTGACGAAAGCACGGGATGCGGGAGCTCGAGGCGTCATCTTCGTGTGGACGAATGTTTCGGAAGAAAATGCAGCCGACCAGTACTTGCCGTTTACGTTGCCGCCTCCCTTGTTTCCTGATCGAGGGTTACAGGACTTGCCAGCACTCTGGGTGGGACGCCGGGCTGGGCACAGATTGCGGCAAGGCGCGGAAACTGGGTGCAAGGTCAACCTGACTCTGGAAGCTGATATTATCTTTAACGCTCCCACGCGTAGCATCATTGCCATGCTGCCTGGTGAGTCCTCCGACGAAGTGATTCTCGTCAATACCCATACGGATGGATGCAACGCAACAGAGGAGAACGGTGGCCTAGCTCTGCTTGCTTTGGCCAAGTACTTCGCTCACCAGCCTCAATCATCCAGGAAGCGGACGCTAGCATTTGTGCTGGCAACTGGGCACTTCGCGTTAGCATATGTACCCTCCATCCAGAAGGTGATTGACAATTTCCCCGATCTCATCAAGAAGACGGTCGCTGCCCTCACCATCGAGCATCTGGGGACGAGAGAATGGGTCGATGATCCCTCTGGATGGCAGTACTACCCGACAGGTCACCACGAACCGGCCTGGGCATACTGTCCGTTGAAAGCGCAAGCCGATCTCATTCTCCGAAGCTTAAGTGGAACGTGTGACCACCCTGTGGCGGTGGTTAATCCAGTGACGGTGGCTGATCCATTAGCCTGGCACTGGCTCGGTGAAGGTGTACCCCTCTATCTAGCTGGGATCCCGACGATCGCCTACATCACCGTGCCCAATTATCTCCTCGCGGGGCAGGCCGATGGAGGCTTGGACAAGCTTGATAAGCGGCGGATGTACAGTGAGATAATGGCCTTCGCCAAGGTCATCCACGAGCTCGACAGGATGCCTATCTCAATGCTCAAGGGCATGTAGTCTTACGTACAAGCCTGTCGGACACGGATCGCCATTTGTGAGGGCGTCCTCGTCGTGGTCGAAAAGTGAGAGAGGCGGCTCATCCAGTCTAGCGACCGAATAGGGCCTCCGATATCGGACGCAGCGGCGAAGGCCGGAGGTGACACTGTATATTAACCTTGTTCTGACAGATCTTTACGACGAAATGTCGGACTCCTGCCCCCCGGACTTGGGTGGCCGACCGCGCCGCCGTTGAACGGCTCTGCCATGATGACGCTGAAGCCGCTTCTGGAACGCTTCATCACCCACCACCCAGTCCACACCCCGGATCGACTGCTCCCGGGACTTTGGGGCCATCCACGTTTCCCGGGACCGGAGAGCAGGCGGCGCTTTCCTATTCAGAACTTTCGTGGCCCTTTCCATTCATCCAGGTTTCCTCAGGTACCAGAGAGTGGGTGGCCCTGCTTCCTCCGTGCGCGAACAGCGGGTTAGTCCAGTTCCATTGCGCCTTTCTGGCGGCGAAAACGCGCGCAAAACTACTCCCGGACTGGCTTTGCGGATGCATCAACGGCCGGGCATGGCTCGCGGCACGATTTTGTGTCTTATACTGAGAAGTGAAGTCAAATGGGTGCAATGTCCCGCTCGCTCGCTTCGATCTGTGAGTGCAGACTGAGCCGGCCCGAGTCATAGCAGGCCGGCTTGTGTTTACAGTAGGTGCACTACGTCCGAGCCCTTAAGTTCCGGCCGCATGCCTGAAGAGCTCATAGCCCAATTCTCCGCCGATTACCTTGCCTATCGCGCGCACTCTGGACTCGGGCTCAAACTGCCGTCACCCCCGACACTGGCCCACTTCCCAGCCAAGCAAGAAGAAGATACTGGCCACGCACTTTCGGCCGCGACAAATGGGAAAACTGGGATGCCAGGTTGCTCCCTTGGTGGCGTCACCACGATCCCTACGAACGCCTGAGATCACTCATCTTTCCCAATCGTTAATACCAGGCCAGTTCCCTCCATGCTCGGTAATTCCACGCGATCTGTTTTCCGTGGAGGTTGCGGCCGAGCAAGTTGGCGCCCACCCTCAGACCTTGTTGATCAGGTGCACGATTCCGGTGAGTTATCCGGTGCCCGCACCGGAAAGGGGTCCCAGATGGCAAACCCACACCCAACGCCGAAACTTGAGAATCTCCGTCCGCCCTGGCAACCCGGCACCAGCGGCAACCCTGCCGGCTATTCCCGCGGCAGGCGAATCAGCGACGCCATCGAGAGTCAGATCGACGAGATGGCACTCGACCGCGAGTTCGGCGCCACGGCAATCGCAATGGCGCTGGGCAAGAAATACATGCTCAAGCATAAGGTGAAAGACCCGGAGACAGGCGATGACATTTGGGCTGAACATAAGCCCGATATCGCGTGGTTTAAAATGATCCTGGAACGTATCGAGCCAGTCGCCAAGCAGACGGATGATGGCTCAGTGCTGGAGGCCTTGGCAGATGACGACGACAGCGAACTTCCCGCCCCGGTCGATCAAAGCAAAGCTTCTGAATGTCTAGAGCGATCGCGGAGTGATCCCTGCGACTTCGACGAGAAAGTTGAGTCAGCCGGCAAGCTCTTCCAGGGCGTGCCAGCGCGCGTAGGCAGCGGCCAGGTCGCGCTCAAGGTCCTCCAAACGCTTCCTCGCGCCGGCGATCTCGTCACGATCTTGGCAGTAGAACGAAGGTTCGGCCATCGCCGCGTGCAGATCCTGCGCGGTCTTCTCGAGCTGTTCAATCCGGCCCGGCATGCCGTCCAGCTCTTTGCGTTCCTTGAAGCTCAGCTTGCGGGACTGTTCACGGGGGGCATCCGCCGGTTTCTTTTTGGGAACATCCGGATTCGGCCGAGATTGGGAGGCAGCTTCCGCCGGGCGCTGGCGGAGATAGTCGTCGTAGCCTCCTTCATACTCTTTCACCAGGCCATCGTTCTCGATGACCAGCGTGCTGGTGACCACGTCGTTCGGGAAGGCACGGTCGTGGCTGACGGGCAACACGGTTCCCTGGTAGTCCACCAGCAACGACTCGAGCAGCTCCAGGGTCTCGATGTCCAGGTCATTGGTCGGCTCGTCCATGACCAGCTTCCACGCGATCTGCTTTCCGTCGAGGTTGCGGCCCAGCAAGTTGGCGCCCACCCGCAGACCTTGTTGACCAGGTCCTCTTTTCCGGTGCTCTTTCCGGTGCTTGCACCGGAAAGGCCCCCAGATGGCAAACCGGCGCCCAACGCCGAAACCTGGGAAGCGGTTCCCTTCCCTGTACTCCGGAAGTTGGGCTAGCAGCGTACGATTTCGACATTGACCCAGCCGGTTTCGATTGTCCCCGGCCAGATGGATCGGATATCGGGGTCGGTCCAGCCGCGGTCCGGGCCGGGCTCGAGCCAGACCCGCAGCCGCCGGGTGCCGGGTTGATCGATGGCTTCTCGAGGAATCGGCTCG
>DATGZX010000365.1:0-4382 GCA_035296965.1 Gemmataceae bacterium | reverse complement strand
TATCCTTCCGTACAACACCTTGCGACGGTACTTCGGGAGGATCACGACGTGATACTTACAGTCCCACTTCACGTGGGCTTGGCTCTGCCAATCTTTCATGGCGGTCCTCCTGCCCCGCGGGGCCTTCCTCACGGAGGACCGTCTCACATTTACGAGTCTCACCGCCAGAGGCGGTGGATTTGCTTTTGATTCAGCGTCCACGACCGCTCGGAGCCTCCGAGCGGTCCGATCCTGGGGGAACCGGCCCAAACGGGCTCACCCAGGCCATGCTCCTTACCCAGACGCGCGCACCATCTGGCGAGCGCCTACAAATTTTTTTCACGCTCTAACACAGCAATCACCGTCACTTTCAGCGAGTCGGTCCAGGCTTCCTCGATCACGTCGAGTACGATCGTGCTCAAGGACCCCAGCAACAACACAGTGACGGCCACGGTCAGCTACAACGATACCACCCACGCGGCCCCCCTCCAGCCCAGCTCGCCCCTGGCCAACTCCACCACCTACACCGCCACCATCAGCGGCGCCACGGACGCCGCCGGCAACAGCAACACGATGACCGTCCCGTTCTCCTGGTCCTTCACCACCACCGACGCCCCACGCGCGGCCAACAAGAAGTTCTCCGCGGTTTAGCGGGCTTTATAGGTCTCGTAAATCTTGGCCGTACTCCAGTGCTGCTGATCGGTCACGATGGCGTAGTGGAAGATCCGGGTCCGCCACCGCAGCCGACCCTTCTTCATCTTCTTGATCCGGCGACGGCACTCCACCAGGACCACCGTCACCGGGGTCGTGAAGTCGTCCAACCATTGGACTCCACTGCACCGCCGCAGCCGGGTGTTCTCATCGTAGGTCTGCCACTGATCGGGCTGGGTTGGCTCCAGGAGGGTGCGAATCGAGGTCAGCTTGGGGCTCGCCTTGATCAAAAAGCCCACCGCCGTGCTGAGGATTGTGGCCCGGTGTCGCCCCCTGCCGCTTTCGTCCTTCGGTCGATTGGATCGACATACCGAGGTCGGCGATCACCGGAGTTTCCTCGAAGCGAGCCTGCTCCTTGAGGTAGGTCTGATGGATCTGTTCCACTTGCCGACATGCCACAAGCGGAGTACTCGACGGTGATGGTCAGCTGGCCTTCCTGATACGAAGCACGAAGACCAGGGCGACGAGCAAGACCAGGGCTACCCCGCTGACGCCGAGCAGGGCGTAGAGCATCGGTGCGTGCTGCGAGCGATCCACTTGCGATGCTGCCGCGGATCGGCCTGGACTCGGGGTCCCCCGCGAACCCGGCGGTACTCATTCATAGGGACCAATATCGAAGCCAGCGCCCTGCGGTCGAGGGAGTCCGTCATAGTCCGTCGTGGGTGCCCCCTGGGACGTGCCTGCGTTGATGCACGGGCTTCCCGCAGCAAGATGACAATCTCCCAAGCCATCGGCCTGGAAATTGATGAGCAATGGATTTACTTGTAGTGGAGGCGCAGGCGACTCATTCACAGTATGTGTATAGTCATTGTTGTTTTTACCGATGTTACCGTAACAAAGATTAGTGTTATACGTATTCTTAGATGGCTGTACTGCTCCTCCTGCTGCTTCTTCAATCACACCAGCGCCATTATTGTATAGAATTATGTTATTGTTGACCTTAAAATTCCGTCCGGCAGACCGAGTATAACCACTATCCCCGCAACCAATGATTATCCCAGCATGCCCGTTCCCCCAGACGAGGTTGTTACAAATGTTGTAGCTTTGGGCGTTATGCCAAGCGTGGATCCCGGCACCCTGGTTATTGAAAGAGATATTGTTCCAAACATTACCACCAATACAGGATATATAAATTCCGTGAATTGTATTATACGAGCTTGACGTATTTCCAATATTATATATCCAGTTGTCGATGATATCATTACTGGTGCTGGTAGTGTTACAGTTGACGATACCGGCTCCACCAGAACCGTTCCTTTGTGCAATCTTCCCTAGGATGTCATGAACGCGATTGCCGATTATTTGGCAGTTCGACCCATTATTTGCAATACCAATTCTGACGTTGGGATCACCCGGAGCACTAATATCGAAGCCCTGAATAGTCACATAGCTGCCGTTATTGAGCCAGCAAGTATCGTTTCCGCTTCCAGATGTATTGATATGAGCGCACATGGTGGTGTCCGAGATGAACTGGATGCGCGCACTTGCCGTCCCGCTCGTGTTTGTTGTGACGGGAGCATTGTACTGTCCCGCGGCGACATGCACCGTATCGCCGGCCACGACCATGCTCGCGGCCTTCTTGATGGTGGCCCAGGGGTGCAGGGCCGAGCCATCTGCCGAGTCGTTTCCCCCTGGTGCGATGTGAAAGGTGCGCCCCGCCCCAGTCGTCAGCAGCAACCGATTCTCCTGGACTTCCAGGGCCGGGTGACCAATCGGGGGCCAGAGGGCGGTCAGAACTGCTAGCGCAGTCAGCACAAGATGGGATTGGAGTCGTGGGATCAAACCGGTCATGTGTCTTCCTCGATGATAATAGCCCAGCCGGCTTTTCGTTACCAATCTCAACCTCTCGACCTGAAGATTTCAGGGATGGAGGCCGTTGTTCTCTTTCGAGCGCGCTGTTTGGGAACCGTGCGAATGATCCCGATGATGCGGCTTTGATCCGTTTCGCTCAGCGAAGATCCTGAGGGCAAGCACAAACCTCGCCTGAAGAGATCCTCGGCGATCCCTCGACCGATATACCGCCTTCCGCGATAAACCGGCTGCATGTGCATGGGCCGCCACACAGGTCGGGATTCAATGTTCTGCGTTTCAAGGGCCTTTTGTACAGCCTGTCGGTCGGCGCCGAAGTCGTCTGGGTCGATCAAGACACAGGTCAGCCAGCGCGTAGCCTGTCCGAAAGGCGCCTCGGGCATGAACTCCAGGCCCGCAAGATCACCGAGGGCTTCTACATAACGCCTGAAGATGGCCCGGCGGCGGTTGATCCAGGTGTCCAACATCCGCAGTTGAGCTCGTCCCACGGCGGCCAGCAGGTTGCTCAGCCTGTAATTGTACCCGACCTCGCTGTGGAGATAGTGGTTGTCTTCGGTGCAATCGCGCGCCTGAGTGGCCAGGAAGCGCGCTTTGTCAACCCATTCTGGCCGATCCGATACGAGCATGCCCCCTCCACTCGTGGTGATGATCTTGTTGCCGTTGAACGAGAAGACGCCGATGGCTCCCAAGCTGCCCGCCGCTCGGCCCCGGTAGGTGGCCCCAAGTGCTTCGGCGGCATCCTCGATCACGGGCACCTCGTAACGGGCGCAGGCATCCAGAATGGGCGTGTAGTCTGCGCACTGACCGTAGGCGTCCACAACCATAACCGCATTAGGTAACGCCCCGCGTCGGGCCGCGTCGTTCAGAGTCTCCGCGAGGAGCATGGAGTCCATGTTCCAGGTTTCACGATCGCTGTCGATGAAGACTGGTTCTGCCCCAACATAGAGGATGGCATTGACCGATGCTGCGAAGGTCAGCGTGGAGCAGAAGACCTCATCGCCGGGGCCAACCCCAAGAATTCTCAAGGCCAGATGCAAACCCGCCGTTCCGCTGGCGAGGGCCGCTGCGCCGGCGCTGCCAACCCTTGCGGCGAATTCCTTCTCGAAGGCATCAACGTGCGGGCCGAGCGGCGCGATCCACCCGGACTCAATGGCTTCTCGGACCATATCCAGCTCGTCGCCGCCGATGCAGGGAGGAGAAATGTAGACCCTAGAAGGTTTCACTGCAAGATTCCTTGTTCTTATACTTTATGAGTAAGTTTCTCTTGAATTCGCTGACGTCATCCCGTTCGCCTATCGGCCACCACCTGCCGAGCGACACGCCGTAGATCGTCATGATCAGGATCTTTAGGTCAAACCAAAGCGATTGTTGATCGACATGTGCCATCGCGAGGAGAATCTTGAAAGGTACTAGCGCAGCAGTATATACCCGATCTGGATTATCGAAGGTGGCGAGAATATTCTCCTCGTCCCGAAAATGTAGGGAGGCTACGCTCGTGATGCCAGGCCTGACATCCAAGATCCGGCGCATCGCGGGTGTGTAATGCTCGACGATCTCGGGAACCTCCGGCCGTGGGCCAACCAGGCTCATGTCGCCAATCAGGACGTTCCAAAGTTGCGGCAGCTCGTCCAGTTTGGTTCGGCGCAGGAACCGGCCGACGGGGGTGATTCGGGCATCTCCCCGGACCGTGACCGAGGACCCCAGCTCGTCCGCACCGGGAACCATGCTACGAAACTTGTAGAGCCGAAACAGCCTGCCCTGGAGGCCGACGCGGGTTTGCGCGTACAGGACGGGGCCCGGCGAGGTCAACTTGATGAGCAAAAAGATCAGCACGAAGCCGGGCCAGATTAGTAGCAGGCCCGACAAGACTGCAACTTCATCAA
>DATGZX010000364.1:0-3454 GCA_035296965.1 Gemmataceae bacterium | reverse complement strand
GATTTTGCCATCAGCTCCATCGTGGATAACCTCATCCTGATGAACTTCGTGGAGCTGGGCACCTCGCTGCGCCGCGCCATCACCGTGGCCAAGGCGCGCGGCAGCGAACATGAGTTTGTCACCCGCGAGTACACGATCGGGCCAGGCGGTATCAGCCTTCTGCCGATGGAAGAGGGCAACAGCCTGCCCGTGCTGCCGTTCCAGAGGTATTATGGCCTCCTGAGCCGCGCGCCGACCCGGCTCAGCCCCGATTTGCCGCGAGTCGGGGAGGCCGCCGACCTCCCCAAAGAAACGTGACACTGGGCTTTGCCTTCTAATCTCCAATTTCAGGTAGGTTTTAAGGCGGAAAGCGGTTTTGCCCAGAAACCCGGCTCGACCCCAAGTTCGTGCCAATCCCCTTGACCCCCGCCCCCTTACCGGCGACCATGGGGGGCGTGCGTCCCGCATCATGGTGCGGGGGACGCGATGGGCAAGAAGTGGTTGCGTGGGAGCAAAGATGATGAGAGGTCCACGGCCGACTCGATGTCAACGATGCTCAAGCTCTCGCCTCGCCCACGTTCTCGCGCACTGTTCGGACATGTGCAGCGTGGACCTTGCGGGCCGTCATCTCAATGACTACGTTCCCAGAGACCTGGGAATTGGCGGCGGGGACGACGTGCAGCTCGACTACTGCCTCGACTGCGGCCAGATCCAGGGGAAGTTCCCTCTGCCGACGGCAAGGATGGAGGAGCCGCCAAGGGACTGACTTTGCACCCTGACCACAAGCGGCGAACCAATTAGGAGCGGCTCGCATGCTGGAGCACAACCGCAACCAAGACAATGGCGAGTCCTCTGCGCAGCCGACCGGCGTCGAACTGCCGCCGGCCATCCGTGCCGACCTCTTGGACCCGGCGCTCTGGCACGACGGGCTGGCAAAGTACGCCCGCGCCACGAACCTCGCGGTGGCCCTCGCCGATGCAGCCGGTCGCCTGATCGGGGAGACCATCAACCCCCGACCGACGTGGAGTCTCTTGCACGCCACGGCGAGCGGGGGGCGTCAGCCCCCTGATTTTTCGAGTCATCAAGGGGCTGACGCCCCCCACTCGCCGGCAGGGTGTCCCTTCTCCCTGGCGCCGCTTTCGCCCTGTAACTGTGTTGCCGACGCTTTGGCCAGAGCCGGCTTTGTGGTGGCGCGCGACCGAACGGGGCTGGTGCATTTCGCCGTGCCGTTGGTGCTGGGCGGACATCCTTTGGGGGCGCTGGTCGCGGGCCAAGTGTTTGACCAGTACCCCGAACAACTGCCGCTGGAGCAAGTGGCCAAGCAGCTCGGTCTCTCACCGGCACAGGCCTGGCAGGTGGCTCGCCTGGAACATCCTGTCAAACGGTCCACCCTGGAAGTGTATGCCGACCTGCTGGGGACCCTGGGCCAGACGTTCCTCCAGACACGCCATCACACGATCCTGGCAGCAGAAAGACGAGGGCAGGAACGCACGGCGGAAGCCAACGAGGTCCGCGCCCGGCTCCTCAAACAGGCCATGTCGGCACGGGAAGAGGAGCAGCGCCGGATTGCGCGGGACCTCCACGACGGCATTGGCCAATCCCTCACGTCGTTGCTCCTTGGGCTGCGTGCGGCGGCAGAAGTGCCTACGTTTGAGGAAGCGCGAGCGCGGCTGGGGGAACTCCGCGGCATCACCGCCTCGGTCCTGGATGAGGTCCGGAGGCTGGCCCGAGGCTTGCGCCCGAGCGTGCTGGATGATCTGGGCCTTGCGGCAGCCCTGGAGCGCTACGCGGCCGATTACACGAAAGCGCACGGCATCGCGGTCGATGTGTACTCCCCGGACCTGGTCTTGGTCCGTCTGCCGGCAGAGGTGGAGACGGCTTTGTACCGCATTGCCCAGGAGACGCTCACGAATGTCCTGAAGCACGCGGAGGCGAAGGCAGCCAGCCTCGTAGTCTGGCGCGAGTCGTCGGACATACATTTGACGGTGGAAGACGACGGATGTGGGTTCGACAACGATGCCCTGCTCCAGGCGCCTAGCACAGGCAATGGTCTGGGCCTGCTCGACATCCGCGAACGGGCCCTCCTTCTTAACGGCTCCGTCACGCTCGAGTCGCGTCGGGGACACGGAACCACGGTCCACGTGTGCATTCCCCTCAGGGAGGAGAACCATGGCGAAGATTCGCGTCCTGATCGCTGATGACCATGCCATCGTCCGGGCCGGTCTCCGGATGCTCATCAACCCCCAGCTGGACATGGAGGTCGTGGGCGAAGCCGCCAATGGGCATGAAGCCTTGTGCCAAGCCTGCGACATCAACCCGGATGTGCTGACGCTCGACCTCACCATGCCGGGAGGTGGCGGCCTCAAGATCCTGGAAGGCCTCCGGCAGGCATGCCCGCAGACGCGCGTGCTGGCCCTGACCATGCACGAGGAATCCTCGTATCTGCGCGCGGTGCTGGCCGCGGGCGGATCGGGGTACGTCGCCAAGTCGGCCGTCGATAGCGAGTTGCTCGCCGCGATCCGCTCCGTCGCTCAGGGTCGCACCTTTGTGACTATGAACCTCAGCGACAGCGAGACTCATCAAGTCCTGGGCGACCGGGCAGCCCGCAGCGCATCGGCCCCCCGGGCGCCTATCCAACTCCTGAGTCCACGTGAGCAGGAGGTGCTCAAACTCCTAGCGCAAGGGTATACCAACCACGAAGTCGGCACGCGGTTGTGCCTAAGCGTCAAGACCATCGAGACCCACCGCGCGCACATCGTGGACAAACTCGGCCTCCGCAGCCGGGCCGACCTCACCCGCTACGCCCTGGAGATGGGTCTACTCAACCCGGTCCCATCCGGTCCCGGATAGCCGTCGGCGCCGCCTCCTTTGTGAGAGTTCTCCCGACAAATCTCCTCGATTCAGGGATTACCCTGATAAGCGCCGCTCGCTTTTCCCTCATGTCAAGCCTGATTTCTAGTAACTACCCTGATACCTCCCAGTATCCGCGCCTCGGTAGAATTGCCACATTCCTAGAACAGCAGGGAAAGAGACCTGCTGGCAACCGGCAACGGCCAATTGAACCCTACCAACGTCATGGAGGGGCCGGTGGCTGCCAAGACATCATGGAGGAATCGATCATGCTTGTCCTTTCTCGAAAAATCGGCGAAAGCATCCTCATCAGTGAGGCCATTCGGGTCACCGTTGTGCAATCTGCCAACGGCCGCGTCCGCTTGGGGATCGACGCTCCTGCGGAGGTCATCGTGCTACGCGAGGAACTGACCAATTCCTGCTTCAACTCGTCGCCAAGCAAGAACGGCGAAGCGAAAACACTGCCTCCGGCCAGCCAGTTGCCCTGAGCATTGGCGTGCAGCCAGATTTGCCCGTGCGATAACCTCCCGGCCCCGCTGCCATGGGCCGGCGACGGAGTAAACCACATGACGTTGCCCCGTTCTCCCAGGAGGGAGCAGGGCCGGGTGGGAAGTTGGCGAAAACT
>DATGZX010000363.1:0-2686 GCA_035296965.1 Gemmataceae bacterium | reverse complement strand
TGGTTTTCGCTGATGCGGCCAGTAGTCGGACAGGCGGCACTAGCCCTCGCTGGTCGCGATCTGATAGGAGGGGCCGGCCGGATGAAGAATTGCCGTGGCCGCGCCGGCGGTGAGCACGGGATGCCCGTCCTCGTGACGCAGCTCGTCGCGGAAGATCGGGACGCTCAGCGGCGCCTCGAAGCCAATACGCACCTGGTTGCCCCGGATAGAAACGACGGTCATCCGGATGTCGTTGCCAATGACAATCTGCTCGTTGACTTTGCGGCTCAGGACCAACACGGCGAAACCTCCCTGTGTACGAAAATCGCGGCGAATTTCATGTTCAATTCAAGGATCCTCGAAACCGGTCAGTGCCTGCAGTGATTGCCCACTCAGGGAACCACGAAGGTCAGACCCTATGCGATTGCCAATTCCGGCCCTACGACGATCAGAACACTGCGGACACAAAAAAACCCCGGTCAGGCGAACGTCGCCTGCACAGGGCTTTCTTAGCCGGCGTTCCCTGACCCGTCATGAGCCAAGTACTTCAAGCGCAGACCCTACACGAAGCCTTCGGTTCTGTCAACAAGGATTTTCGTATCGGCAAGGGTTTTTCATGATTTGCTTTCGAGACGGCCGAGCCAGCTCGTAGAATTCACCAATTTCCGGCCGGCAAGCCCCTGGCTTCAGCACTCCCCACATCGTGTGTGGGCCCGGGATGAGAAGCGGTCCCCCTGTCTTGACTTTGGACGATAAGACCAATACGATCGTAGCATGAACATCACGCTCCAAACCCAGCTCCTGCCCGATCCAGAGACGGCCGCCAAGCTGAAGGCGACGGTCGAAAGGTTCAACGAAGCCGCCTCCTGGCTGGCAGGTGTCGCGTTCGAGCGGAAGATCGCCAACAAGTTCGTGCTTCAGAAGCTTTGCTATGCCGAGCTGCGCGAACGGTTCGGACTCCCGGCCGACACAGCGATACGGTGCATAGCCCAAGTGGTCGAAGCGTACAAGCGAGACAAGGATAAGCGACCAAAGTTCCGCAAGCACGCGTCCGTCCCGTTCAGCATGGGCAAGAACATCGGCTTCAAGGGCCCCGATCGCGTAAGCATCTCGACCCTCAAAGGCCGCGTGGTCGTTCCCTACGTCATGGGGAAGTATCAGGCTGATCGGTTCGGCTGGTCGAAGGGTCAGTGCGACCTGGTGCTTCGCAAGGACGGCAAGTGGTTCCTCCTGGTCACGGTCGACGTCCCTGACGGAACCAAGCTCCCGACGACAGACTTCCTGGGCGTGGACTTGGGCGTGATCCACATCGCCGTGGATAGCGACGGCCAGAAGCACACCTCGGAGAAGATTGAGGCCAAACGCGTCCAGTACGCTACCAGGCGTCGAACGCTGGGCAAGGCGACCAGGGGAGCCCGGCGGAGCAAGCGGCGGCATTGCCATAAGGCGATAGCTCGATCCAAGAAGAGGGAAGCAAGGTATAAGAGAGACCTCAATCACCAGATCAGCAAGCAGCTCGTTGCGAAGGCTAAAGACACCGGACGCGGCATGGGGATGGAGAATCTCAAAGGCATCCGTGGCCGGACACGGTTTCGCACGCGGCAACGAGCGAGGATCAGCGGTTGGTCGTTCTTTCAACTTCGGTCGTTCGTGGAGTACAAGGCAACGCTGGCCGGTGTCGCTTTCGAGGGAGTCGACCCCCGCGACAGCTCCAGGACGTGTGCCGAGTGCGGCTACTGCAACAAGGCCAACCGCAAGAGCCAGTCGGATTTCGAGTGCGGCATGTGTGGTCATAAAGCCCATGCTGATGTGAACTCCGCCCGAATCCTCGGATTTCGGGCAAGCGCCGCAGTCAATCGGCGTATGGGATCGGAACCCCGGCTTGCCGGTTAGTACAGGTCCAAGCCCCTAGCTTTAGCTATGGGGTCGTTGACAGGCAAGCACATCGCCGTAGTCTTCACCTTCGAAGACGATCCCGATTTGATCATCGTCAGGCCTACCACGGCCTACCACGGCCTACCCGGCCCCGGAATATGGAGACGGAGACTGAGATCATGGCGACCCAGCAGACTCGCAAGCCGCGAGGGGCAGAACTGACGGCCGTGCAGGAGGCGCGGGTCGAGGCGATTCGCGCCCGGCACCGCACCCCTGAGGCCAGTGCCGAGGAGGCCCGGCTGCGAGAGACGCTCGAGCGCGAATACCGCGAAACCGGCACCCTCAAGGTCGCTGGCGACGGGACGACGATGGGCGACCTGGTGTCGTTTCGTCGCTTCATCTTGTCGCTGCGCCACGAGCGGGAACGCCTGGGGCTCTCCCTGGCCGACGTGGCCGAGCGCGCCGGGATCGACAAGGGGGCCCTGAGCCGCCTCGAGAACGGCCAGCAGCTCAACCCCACGTGAATACCCTGTCCCGGTACGCGCACGCCCTCGGCAAGTCCCTCGCCTGGGGAATGGTCGAGGCGGAAGGCCACTGAAGCTGGAACCCGTTTCACCGATCGTTGCCCCGGCCGCCCGCCCCGCGGCGGGGCGACCGCCGGCGGGCTCGACGGATGATCCGGTCGGGCCGGGGAGATTGTGGCCGGCGCAGGAAAAGATGCGGAACACCTTGGCCACGCACTCTCGACTGGGGCAAATAGGAATACCTTGGCCACGCACTCTCGACTGGGGCAAATAGGGAATATGAGGACTCGGGAACCTCTTGTTCCCAG
>DATGZX010000362.1:0-9208 GCA_035296965.1 Gemmataceae bacterium | reverse complement strand
TATACTGAGCGCGGTCAAAAATGAGACATCGCCCCGTAGCCGCATTCGCCAGAATGCGGGCTATCTCACACAGTTCCCCCCGCATTCTGGCGAATGCGGCTACGGCCTATTGGCATCAGTATTGACCGCGCGCCGTATAGTCTGCGGCCCACAGGCGGACATGGCACTTGTTCGGCTTTCTCGGGTAACAGCCGGCCTGGCTGAAGGCCCGGCGTTTTTCCACTTCGCTATAATGTCGCTGGCGGTCCAGGGTGGCGACCTTTCCTTGCAGTCCGATGAACGACACACCGGCCATTACCGATACCCCCTCGAATGATGATGTTGCCACCTTGCGCGCGATCGTCGAGGGTACGGCGTACAACACCGGGGAGGCGTTCTTTCAGTCCCTCGTCAGCCACCTGGCGATAGCGCTTGGAACGCGGTACGCTTTCGTCGCCGAGTTCGCCGGCGAGACGCGCGTGCGCACGTTGGCGTTTTGGTTTCGGGACAGGATTGCCGACAATATCGAGTGGGACGTGATCGGCACCCCGTGCGAAGACGTGGTTCGGGGCAACCTGTGCCATCACCCTTGCGGGGTAAAAGTCAAGTTTCCTAACGACAAGCATTCCGTGGACTGGGGGATCGAGAGTTACCTGGGCGTGCCGCTGTGCCACGCGAATGGAGAGCATCTGGGCCACCTGGCGGTATTCGACGAACAACCGATGCCCGCGGAGCCGCGCAAACTTTTCACCATGCGCATCTTCGCTGCGCGGGCGGCGGCGGAATTGGAGCGGCTGCGCTACGAACAACAACTCCGCGAAAGTGAAGAGCGCTACCGAGATCTCTTTGAGGAAGCTCCGATCGGCTACATTCAGGAAGATCTCGAAACGCGCTTCATCACCGCCAATCTGGCCGCGATTCGGATTCTGGGGCTCAAGCCCGATGAAGTAGTCGGCACGGTTGGGATGTCACTGGTTGCGGACGTGCCCGAAAACAAGCAACGTGCTCGCGATGCCTTCGCGTCGATTGGTCAAGGCATGGGCACAGGCGGCATGGTGATTGAACTGCGCCGCAAAGACGACGGCCGTCCGATCTGGGCGCAGTGGTATTCCAAGCCGGAACCGAATGGGAAATACACGCGCACCGTGATCGTCGACATCACTGACCGCGTTCTCGCTGAGCAGGAGAGGGCTCGGCTCCAGGAGCAAAACCTCTATCTCCAGGAAGAGATCAAAGGCATCCACAATTTCGAGGAGATCATCGGCCAGAGCCCTGCACTGACGGCCGTGCTCGAAAATGTCCGGAAGGTCGCGGCGACTGATTCTACCGTCCTCATCACCGGCGAAACGGGGACCGGCAAGGAACTCATTGCGCGGGCGATCCATTCCAACAGCAGGCGCAAGGATAAGCCGCTCATCAAAATCAACTGCGCCGCTCTTCCGGCCGGGCTCGTGGAGAGCGAGCTGTTCGGCCACGAGAAGGGCGCCTTCACCGGCGCCATCGCCCGGCGCGTGGGCCGGTTCGAATTGGCTCAGGGCGGCACGATCTTCCTCGACGAGATCGGCGAGCTGCCCGCGGACGCCCAGGCGAAACTGCTACGCGTCTTGCAAGAGCGTGAATTCGACCGCGTCGGCGGCAGCGCTCCGATTCGGGCCGATGTGCGGGTCCTGGCGGCAAGCAATCGCGATCTGCTCAAGGCCGTGCGCGAGAAGACCTTTCGCGAGGACCTGTACTACCGCCTAAGCGTTTTTCCGCTGCAGCTACCTCCGCTCCGCGACCGGAAGGATGACATTCCACCACTGGTTCTGTTCCAGGTCAACAAGTTCGCCTCGCGAATTGGGAAACGGATCGATGGCGTGGACAAGGAGACGATGTGCCGCCTACTCGCCTATGCCTGGCCTGGCAATGTCCGTGAGCTCGAGAACATCATAGAACGCGCCGTGATCCTGGCGAACGGCACTATCCTGGAAATTGACCCGGACATTCTTTCTCTCAGTTGCTCGACCACGGTAGCATCCCCGGAATTCACAATGCAAGGGGTGGAACGCGATCACATCGTGAAGGTTCTCAAGCAAACGAATGGGATCATCGACGGCCCGCGCGGTGCCGCCAAATTACTCGATCTGCACCCGAATACCCTCCGAAGCCGGATGAAAAAACTCGGCATCCCGCGCAACGCTCAAGGCTCTTCGTAGCTCCCACGAAATGTCGTAACTCCTACGAAATGTCGTGAGCGTGATTCTTTCAAGACCAACAGACTCGCAACTCCCTCATTTACCCTCTCGAATCTCAAGTCCTGACTTAAAACGCCTTTGCGCGCATCGGTCCTCCTTTCTTGGCAAAAGGCACAGCAATCGCTTGAAGGGCTCTCGGTTATGCGAGGAGAGAGACGTGCTCAAGATTACCGAGATGTCCCGGAAGGATTCAGCCGTAACGTTCAAGCTTGAGGGTAAGCTGCTCGCTCCCTGGCTGGATGAACTGCGGAATGTCTGCATGCAAGTGCCTGACCGGTCGGAGCAGATACGTCTCGATCTCGCCGCAGTCACTTTTATGGATACGGCTGGGGCCAAATTGATGCGCGAGTTGATCCGGCAGGGGATCACCATCACCCAGTGTTCCGCTTTTGTCGCTGAATTATTGCACATGGAAAAAAAGTGATTCCTGGGCATCGGTGCTCCAGGACCAGAACCAAAAGTTATCCCTTTGAAACCAGAGGAACCTCGACATGAAAAAGCTTCTGCAGGTGGCGGCGATCGCAGTAGTGGGCCTCGGATTGACGCTTGCTGCTGTGGGCTGTGGTTCGTCCCCGTCCTCGAGCAAGGACAAAATGGGTGGCGACAAGATGGGGGCCGACAAAATGGGCGGGGACAAAATGAAAGATGACAAGATGAAGGACGACAAAATGAAGGACGACAAAATGAAATAGGCCCCGACTGTCCGCCTGGAGGGAGTTCACGCCGCTGCCTCGCCGGAGGCAAGCGGCGCTCTCCCGTCAGAGTGTATCTCTTGCGAGCGCTGAGCTGTCGAGCTAAATGACCGTGCGGGATCCGGCAGTAGGTCAGGTTTCCAACCTGACCGGACAGATTGGAAATCTGTCCTAAGCCGCTGCCGAATCAAGCATGCTGATATAGGATAAGGCCCCTTACTTTCGTGGGCCCATGATGGCAGCCCGGCGCTGACTTCGAAACCCACCCGGCGAACCTAAGTGTGACTTTGAGCGGAGCGGAAAGATGGCTGAACGGAAGCGAATCGTGATTTTGGGCGGGGGCTTCGGCGGTGTTAACACCGCGTGGCGGTTGGAACGGCTGCTCCGCCGGGACAAGGAAGTCGAGATCACGCTGGTGGATGGCGAAAACTTCTCGCTCTTCACCCCCTTGCTTCCCGAAGTCCCTTCAGGTTCGATCCAGCCCAAGCACATCGTCTTTCCGCTCCGTGCTTTGCTACGCCGGACGGTGGTACGCCAAGCTGAGGTCCATGTCGTGGATCTCGAGCAGCGTCTGGTTCTGGCCGCTCACTGCCCGATGTGCCGCATCTATCCTCTGCCGTACGACCATCTGGTCCTGGCTTTTGGGGCGGTCTCGAATTTTTTCGGAATAGAGGGGCTGGAGGAGCACGCGCTGACCATGAAGAGTCTAGCCGATGCCACTGCGCTGCACGCTCATGTGATCGACAAGCTGGAGCACGCCGAGTTGGAAGAGGACGCAGCGGTCCGGCGCGAACTCCTGACCTTTGTTGTCGCCGGCGGCGGCTTTGCAGGGGTGGAGATTGCCGCAGAGTTGAACGATTTTGTTCGCGAAGCGGAGCGCTACTATCCCGGAGTACATTCGGAGTTGGTGCGCATGGTGTTAGTCCATTCCGGCAGCCGAATCCTGCCCGAGGTGAGTGAATCCCTTTCGGACTACGCTTTGAGGAAACTACGGCGGCAAGGCGTTGAAGTGGTCCTCCAGACGAGGATCGCTGCTTATGACGGGACGCAGATTCGCCTCTCGAACGGCGCAAACATCTTTAGCCGGACACTAGTCTGGACGGCTGGTATCGCTCCCTGTGCCATCGTTGACAAACTGGACTTACCGAAGACCCCCGGCGGCAGAATTGAAGTGGAGCCGACACTCCAGGTGAAAGGGCGGCCCGGCCTGTGGGCGCTCGGCGATTGCGCTGGAGTCCCCGATCTGGTCAAGGAAGGGCTCTGTCCACCGACAGCACAGCACGCTTTGAGGCAGGGACGCTGGGTCGCCAGGAACATAGTTTCGGTCTTGCGCGGTACAACTCCTGAGCCATTCCAGTACAAACCGTTGGGGTTGCTGGCCGGGTTGGGCCGGCGGTCGGCCGTGGCGGAGGTACTGGGCCTCAAATTCTCCGGTTTCTTTGCCTGGTGGCTTTGGCGGACGGTCTACTTGTTCAAGCTACCGGGCCTGGAGCGCAAGGTGCGCGTGGCTCTTGACTGGACCCTCGACCTGGTGTTCCCACGTGATATCGTCTACCTTCGGCCGCTCCACACAGCACGTGGGCCGGCAGCCGTGCCTCGCACTCCGCCCGCTGGGGATCGGGGAGGCCAAGATGAACACGGACATGATGGGCGCAGACAAGATGGCGGAACTCAGCAACAAGCCGGACCCCCGCTGCCCGAGGCCACCGGACCAGCGAGGACACAAACCATGAATCGACTGGAGCCAAAACACCCGAGGGCCGTCCGCTGGATGCATTGGATCAACTTCCCCGTGCTAGCCGTAATGATCGGCAGCGGCCTGCTGATTTACTGGGCCAACGACGTTTACACCATTGGCCTTGGCGGCGTTACCCTTTTCCACTTCTTTCCCGACTGGTTCTATCGGGTCCTTCACCTTGAGCATGGTCTAGCCACGGGAATGGCATACCACTTCGCGTTCATGTGGATCTTCGCTGTCAACGGCGCCTGCTACGTCCTGTACACGTTCCTCTCCGGCGAGTGGCGGCACCTATTGCCCAATCGGCACACCCTTCGCGACGCCTGGCAAGTGGTCCTCCACGACCTCAAGCTGCGTAAGGCGCCGCTGCCCCCCGCCAAGTTCAATGGCGCCCAGCGCCTGGCCTACACGGGAGTGATCCTGATGGGGGTAGGGTCGCTGCTCACAGGGCTAGCGATCTACAAGCCCACGCAACTCGCTTGGCTGACCGACATATTGGGAGGCTACGCCTGGGCGCGGGCCGAACACTTCGCGCTGACGATCGCGTATGTGCTCTTCTTTGTCATCCATATCGCCCAGGTCATCCGGGCCGGGTGGAACAATTTCCGTGCGATGGTCACCGGCTATGAGCTGGTCGCAGTGGAGGAAAAGAGCCATGCCTGAGCCGAAGAATCCGCCTTCGCTGACCGGCGCCGCCGCCGAACGAGATATGCAGCGGCTGACGCGGCGCAGCTTTACCACGGGCGCGATTGCCGCCACGGCGGGCCTTGGCACATGGGCCTGGCTGACGACGGCTACCCCTGAGGACGGTGTCCCTTGGCCGTTGCGCCGCCTTTTGCGTTTCAATCAATGGCTGGCCGAAGGTTATTCGTCGCCCCGCCACTTGGCGCCTACTTTTCCCCGCGCAGTTGCCCAGGGACCTGCGCGAACGAACGGCGATGTTGGGTTGACCGATGAGGTCCGGGCCGCCGGCTGGCAACTGCGCGTCCAGCACGCGGGTCGTGGAGCCGAGCAGGCGATCAGCTTGCTGACCGTTCAGCAGTTGCCGCGCACCGACCTTGTGACAGAACTAAAGTGCGTCGAGGGCTGGAGCGAGGTGATGCACTTCGGCGGCGCGCGCTTCTTGGACTTTGTCACCCAGTTGGGCCTGGCGACCCGCAGCGGCCGTCCCCCCGACCCCCAGGGAGATCCGAACGACTTGTACCGCTACGTCTACCTGGCGACTCCGGACGAAAGCTACTACGTCGGCCTGGACATGGCCAGCGCCTTGCATCCCCAGACAATGCTCTGCGACACGATGAACGGGCAGCCATTGACTGGTTTGCACGGCGCACCATTGCGGCTCTACCTGACGGTGAAGTATGGCTATAAGAGTCTCAAGCGCATCGGCCTGATCCGCTTCCAGGACGAACGTCCCCCCGACTACTGGGCCGATCGCGGGTATGATTGGTACGCGGGTTTGTGAGCCTTCCACGGCCCGCGCTATACCTATCAAGGAAAGAACCATGCGGAAAGCGCTGCTGTCCATAAGTCTGATCGCGTTGACAATAGCTGCACTCGTCCCGTTCCGGCGCTCCCCTGCCCAGGCGGAATCCGAGCCGCCCGGCAAAGCGCCGATGGCCGCACCCGAATTTGCCAAGACCACGCGCTGGCTGCAAAGTAAACCGCTGACGTTGGCCTCGCTCCGCGGCCAGGTGGTCGTCGTCCACTTTTGGACTTTTGGTTGCATCAACTGCATTCACAACTACCCGGCTTACAAAGCCTGGCAGGAAAAGTATGCGGGCAAAGGCGTGGCCATCATCGGCATCCATACACCAGAATTCGAGCGCGAAGCCGATGTCGACCAAGTCCTTGCCAAGGCGAAGAAGAATGGCCTGAAGTTCCCCATTGCAGTGGACAATGACCGCCAGAACTGGAACAACTGGAACAACCAATACTGGCCCAGCATCTACCTGATCGATAAGACGGGCAAGATCCGCTACCACTGGGAGGGAGAACTGGATTCGGAGAAGACAAAGGGCGAGAGACTCATGCGCCAGCGGATCGACGAACTCCTTGCTGAGAAGGAGTAATGTTCGGGCATTGCGGCCCGGGCGGCACAAGGAACTTCAATGGTGCTTCACGTCAACTACCCCCGGCAGGACTCGAACCTGCAACCGACGGATTAGAAATCCGTTGCTCTGTCCATTGAGCTACGGGGGCAAAGCTTTTTGAATTCAGGTCTTACGTCTTTTTTCCAATCTCCTCGATTTTCGTTTACACCTGCCAGTACACCTCGTAGATTAAGGTGGTCGAGGCGTCGTAACCGCCCCGACCAAACACGGCAACACCTTGGTTCAGGAGCTGTCGCCATGCCAAAGGACAATTCTACTGCCCGCCCGGTTCGAATCAAAGCAAAGACCGGTACATCCGCCAGTACACCCGCCAAGCCCTACCCTGAGTTCCCGCTGTTCCCGCACGCGCAGGGGTATTGGGCAAAGAAGATCCGCGGCAAGACCCACTACTTCGGGCCATGGGCGGATCCCGACGGCGCCCTCGAAAAGTACCTCGCACAGAAGGACGCGCTGCACTCTGGCCGCAAACCGCGCGAAGAGGCGGGCGCCGCGACTGTCCATGTCCTTGTCAACCGGTTCCTAAACGAGAAGAAAGCCCTGGTCGCAAGCGGCGAGCTATCGCCGCGGACCTGGACCGACTACAAGGGCGCCTGTGATGAGATCGTGCGCTCACTGGGCAAGTCCAGGCGGTTGGAGGACGTTGCGCCCGAAGACTTCGCCCTCTTGCGGAAGCGCATGGCCAAAAAGTGGGGCGTGCATCGACTGGGCAAAGTCATCCAGTGCATTCGATGCGTGTTCAAGTTCGGCTACGAGGCCGCGCTGTTGGCAACGCCGATGCGTTTTGGCTCCGGGTTCAAGCGGCCGTCCAAGAAGACGCTGCGCCTGGCAAAAGCGAAGCGCGGGCCGATGCTGTTTACCGCGGCGGAAATCCGTCAGCTCATCGAAGCGGCAGGCATTCCGCTGCGGGCAATGGTCCTGCTGGGCATCAATGCGGGTCTGGGGAACAGCGACTGCGCAAATCTCACGCTGCCCACAGTCGATCTAAAAACCGGGTGGGCAACCTATCCCAGACCCAAGACCGGAGTGGAACGGCGTTTCCATCTGTGGCCCGAGACTGTTCAAGCAATCGAGGAAGCGCTCGCCAGGCGGCCCGAGCCGAAAGAGCAGGCCGACGTCGACCTGGTCTTCATTACGAAGCCGGGGCTCGGTTGGGGCAAGGACATTGCTGATAGTCCGGTCACGAAGGAAACGCGGAAGGTGCTCGATAAGCTCGGCATCGATGGCGGACGGAATTTCTACGTGCTGCGCCATACGTTCCGGACCGTGGCGGACGCGACGCGTGATCAGCCGGCGATCGACCACATCATGGGGCATGCGGCCGACGACATGGCCAGCATTTACCGGGAGCGAATCAGCGACGATCGGCTGAAGGCAGTCGGTGACTACGTTCGCAATTGGTTGTTTGGGAGCTGCCCTTGAGGTTTGACCAGGGCCTCGACAACGTGGCCTCCTAAACATACATCGTCCGTACGGGCGGGGGGCGGGTTCGAAACCGTGCCCCGGAAATGCCTTGCCGGGCTCCCCTGCCCTTTTCTCCATCAAGGCGCCGAGGAAGGCATAGGTCATGTCAACTAAACAACCCGTTTGGTTCAATGACGCGCGGCTTGCGGAAGAAACCGGCTGGGGGCTGGACAAACGGCGGAGGATGCGCCCAAGGAAGCACAAGGGGAAAATGGTGCCTGGCAAGAGGCACCGATGCTTGGGCAACCGGCCGATTGATACTAAGCGCGTACTCCTGCCGCGTGCAAATGGCCGCAGAGGATGGGAGACGGAATTCCGGGCAAAGAACTGCCGGACGGTGAAGGCGGCCGAGGATGCCGCTCTGAAGCGCGCCGAGAAGGTCTTGAAGCGAGAGATCGAACCGGCAACCGTAGCCTACCGGGAAATGAAGGTCCTGTTCGACATCGATCCTGTCACCATTCAGAGGTCCGGGGTGAAGCCGGAAAAGGAAACGATCCTCCTGCCACGGCGCGGCGGCTTCGTAGAGGTACATCCCTTTCGCACCGACAAGATCAAGAACCTGAAGCGAGGCCGGCGCGGCAGAGCACAGGCTCGGCACCCCGACAGAATTACCAAGCGAGAGGCGCTCGACACATACCTCATCGGCCAAAAGACGCTCTATAAATATCGATCCAAGAAGAAGGGGGGGGAGGGGAAAAAGCACCGGGCGCTCGGGAGCACAATTCACACTTGGATCCAAAAGGATGGGGCCCTGGAAATCAGCAAGGAGGACTGCGAACTCATCAAGGCGTGGCGAGAGGCGAGGCCAAAGACCGCGGCAGCGAAGCAGTTTCTGGAGAGGGAGCTGCAGGTGTCACCCGACATAAGGTTTTGCCGACTAATCCCGACATCCAGTTTTGCCGCATAATGTCGACAAGGAGTTTTGCCGGTTAATTCCGACACCGGTTTTGCCGCACAATCGCGACACTAGTTTTGCCGCGCTGGGTTTCA
>DATGZX010000361.1:0-68181 GCA_035296965.1 Gemmataceae bacterium | reverse complement strand
CACCTCGCCTCGCGGCGACGCAGTTACCTTCAGCTACGGGGTGCCAGACACTCCCCGGCGAGGACTTGCACCTCGCTGATGCAACAGACTTGCAGGCGCACATGCCACGGCCTTGAGCCGTGGTCCTTCACGTTGGTTTCTGCTTACCTGCGATTTGTCTGTCGCCGAGTTGGTCGAGCGATGGACGGTAGAAACCAGCGTGATCGACCACGGCTCAAGGCCGTGGCATCATCGAGGTGGAGTCTCTTCCAGGGGTAGAAACCAACGTGATCGACCACGGCTCAAGGCCGTGGTATCATCGAGGCGGAGTCTCTTCCAGGGGTAAAAACCAACGTGATCGACCACGGCTCAAGGCCGTGGCATCATCGAGGCGGAGTCTCTTCCAGGGGTAGAAACCAACGTGATCGACCACGGCTCAAGGCCGTGGCAGCGCCGTTCTGGTAGCGGCGATGGGTAGAGACCAACGTGATCGACCACGGCTCAAGGCCGTGGCATCGCCGTTCCAGTAGCGGCGAAGGGTAGAAGCCACCGTGAAAGACCACGGCACAAGGCCGTGGCATCGGAGATTCGTGGCGTCATTCAAGCCAGATGTCAGGGTGACCCGCCACGGCTCGGGGCTAATCATTCCTACACGACCACCTGGGTGCGATAGAGTTCGAAGGCCGCTTGCCATGCCTCTCTGGCGGTGTCCAACGGCGGCGTGCTCTCCGCGAGATTGGGACCATCCTTGCTCGAGCGAAAGACAGGGGCCCAGCGATCGTCTGCCGCGGAGCGGACACTGATGAACGCCTCGGCCAGGTTGGGTCCGGTCACGCGGTAGACGCCGTCTTCGAGCGGCTCCAACTTGCATTGCCGTTGCCCAAACCAAAAGGGAGGCACAGGCTCCGCGGTCATGATGCTTCTCGGTGAGGATTTCTCCGCGGGAGCGATCGAAATGAGCGGGAGGAATCAAGGGTTGTCGGGACGAAGTGCGCGCACCTGCAAATTAATCTTCTGAAGTGCGTCGGTCGTCTGCATCGGATCGTGGCTCTTGGCGGCTTGCTGCAAGCTGGACGCTTCCTTGCTGAGGTCCCCAGTCTCGGTAGCCAGGGTGTCCTTGTGCTTAAGCGGCACGTCCGCGGCCTTGCCGAGATGGCGGGCGGTCTGCTCCAGCCCCCGGGCTGCATCTTCAATATCGGACCACTGATTGGCGTAAAATGCTTCGTTGGCGGCAGTCGCCTGCACGCGCGCCCGCGTGATGAGGTCGGCATAGGGCTGTGCGGGACCGTCTTCCGGCAGCGGCTTGAGCGGGACTTGTTCGGGAGGCAGGGCGCATCCCATCACGGCAAGGCAGAGAATCGCGAAGTAATACAGGCGGCGCATACGGTAACTCCGGAAATGCCAAGCGCCGGATTACCCCGCCCGAACAACACTAATGACCCCCTTGAAGAGGCACACCCGGGGGCAGTGTTCCCGTCGAAGGCACCGCATTGGGTGAATCGTCCGGCAATGCCAAACGATCACGGGCTCGGCGTTGCTGCTCGTTGATCGTCAGTAAAGGATCGTCCACGCGCTCAGGTTTACGCTGTTGAAACGGTCCCACAATATTCTGGCAGCCCAGTAAGAACAGGGCGCCAACCAGCAAGAGTCGATATTTCATCTGAGTGTCCTTCCCCTGGGCGAGGCTCGGCATCCATGCTTCGGACTCTGCTCCCTGTTATCGACTATGCACCTATTCTTAGCCCATGCCAGGAGAAAATCCAGTAGCAACTTTAGGCGGGCTTCCGCGTCGAACGCACGTTCGGCGTAGACTGCGTAAGTCGGTCGCCATGCTTTCCGCACACACTATACGCTCGGCAGGGGCGCACGCAGATCTGGTCGTCGCTGAAACTTGAGGCAAATGCGGCATCCTGATAGGATTGAGCAAAGTTCAACAGGCGCGCGTCTCGGGCGCCCTATCGTATGCACTTGCATTAGAAGAGGCATATCTTAACGGGAGCTGGCAGTGAGGTCAGCCACCAGCCGATGCCGAACGATTCCCCGATGGTGTATCTGGTCGGAGCCGGCCCTGGCGATGTGGGCTTATTGACGCTTCGGGCCATCGAATGCCTGTCACAGGCCGACCTGGTCATTTACGACAAGTTGGTGCCCCTCGCCTTTCTCGACTACGCTCCGTCAGCCGCAGAACGGCTTTGCGTTGCGGACTTTCCAGGTTGCCATCCCGAACGCTGGCCCCACGTTCAGCAGGCGATGATCGTCGCTGCAGGCCAAGGAAAGCGCGTCGTGCGTCTCAAGGGAGGCGATCCCTTCCTGTTTGGCCGCGGCGGAGAAGAGGCCGAAGCGTTGCGGAAGGCCGGTATTGGCTTCGAAGTCGTGGCCGGCGTGACGGCGGGACTCGGGGCTGCCGCCTGTGCCGGCATCCCGTTGACGCACCGAGATTACGCCAGCGCCGTCGCCCTCGTGACCGGGCATGAACCGCCGGGCCGACCCGAGAGCAAGCTCGATTGGCAAGCGCTCGCCAGGTTTCCCGGCACGCTAGTCTTCTACATGGGCATGTCACACCTGGCGGAAATCGTGCACACTCTCGTGGAACTCGGGAAGTCACCGGACACGCCCTCCGCGGTGGTGCAACAGGCAACCACCGGCAATCAGCGCACCGTCGAGGCACCGCTGGCTTCCTTGCCCGATTCGGTGGCCGCGGCCGGCTTGGGGTCGCCTGCCGTCATCGTGATCGGCGCCGTGGTGGCGCTACGCAAGGAACTGGCGTGGTTCGAACAAAGGCCGTTGTTCGGCCGGCGGGTGCTTGTGACTCGGCCGCGTCATCAAGCCGCGGAGCTGGTGCGCCGCCTCGAACGTCTTGGAGCCGTGGCCCTGTCGCTTCCCATGCTCGAAGTCCGCGAGCCTGCGGACTGGACGGCCGTGGACCATGCTCTCAAAAACCTGGCCCTGTACCAGTGGCTTGTGTTTACCAGCGTCAACGGCGTACATGCTTTGATCCAGAGGTTGCGTAAGCTGGGCTACGATCTGCGCGCGCTGGGTGGGCTTCGACTGGCAGCGATTGGGCCGGGCACTGCACAGTGCCTGCGCAGCTATTATCTAGAGCCCGATCTGGTGCCGAGCGAATACCGATCGGAGAGCCTGGCAGCCGCGCTCAAACAACGGGCCCAGGGCCAGCGCGTTCTTCTCGCGCGCGCAGACCGTGGCCGCGACATCTTGCGTCAAGAACTGGCCGAGTCGGCGACCGTGGACCAGATCGCGGTCTATTCACAGGTAGACCTGCTGGCGACAAATCGAGATGTTCTGGATGGCCTGCGTGACGGGACCATCGATTACATCACAGTGACGAGTTCCAACATCGCCCGTGCCCTCGTTGCTGCGCTGGACCAGGAAACAAAGGCAAACGTGAAAAATGGCAGGGTGAAACTGGTCAGCATCAGCCCCGTCACGAGCGCGGTCATTCGCGAACTGGATTTGCCTGTTGCGGCGGAGGCTGCCGAGTACACGACGGCAGGGGTCGTTCAAGCGCTTATCGGATTGGCAGAGCGAGCATGACGAGGATTTACAGAACGTCGCGCAGGGCGTTGAACGCAAGGTAGACAAGCACGCCGCTGGCGAGAATACCGAGCACGTCGACGAGTTTGCTCAGCCCCCCAAAGGGGAAGCCCATCGGGGAGACATCGAGGATGAACAACAAGAGCATCAGGCTGGCAACTCCCAGGGAGCTCCAGCACAGCCATTTTTCCATCGACAACCCTTTCACCGCCTGCATAGTACGTATCCGCTGCGCCAGTGGAACCGCGTGAATGGGTGTATCCGTGCAGTTTACCCAACCGCTGTAACTCAGCAGTTGGTCCATTGTAGCGGTTCGTCACTACGCTTCAACTAACTTCCCACAAAGAAATTCAGTCATTCCGCGCCGTAATAAGGCTCAGATCGCCGACTGCGTGGACGGCTGCAAGCTCGTTCCGTTCGCCTTGGTACGCTGCTCAAACCTACCACATCCAGGATCGCTGCGGGCTAGACCTCACTCCTCCCCACTTTTGTTGCCGGGGGGAGGTTACCAGATTATTCCATGTACGCCGGGACGGAGGATTTTGCGGGGTTTACTGGCAGGCAGGATCGGTTGGCCCCGTCTTTAGTAGTGGTTCGCTTTGTCAATCCGGGATCAATCATCTCGTAGCTCAAGCTGCCAGCTTGAGCTACTACCCCGCCGTCCCGCGGTTTGCAAACGGATTGCTTGTGCGGTATCGTGACCAGGTCACGCCCATGTTTTTCATGAGGGAACCATAGATGCAGGCCGTGCCGCTCTCCCAAGTTGCTGTTCAGTTGCGCCCTGAGGATAACGTCGCCATCGCCGCCCGCGATTTGCCGTCGGGCAGCGAGCTTACGTTCAATGGTGCGACGTTGACCCTGGACAGGCGCATCGGCATGGGACACAAGGTCGCGGTCCGCCCGATCAAGTCGGGAGAGGCGATCTACAAGTATGGCCAAATCATTGGCTTCGCCAGTCAGGGTATTCCTGCCGGGGCGCATGTGCATGTCCACAATGTTCGCGCCGATGCTTTTGAGAGGGACTATGCATTCTGCCGCGATTGCCCGCCGGCACCCGCCGCCGCGGAGCCGCGCTTCTTCCAGGGCTACGACCGCGGCGCGGGGCGCTATGGCACGCGGAATTACATCGCGATTATCAGCACGGTGAACTGCTCTGCGAGCACGAGCAAGTATATCTCCGAAAGAATTAGAGCAACCGATTTACTGCGGCCTTATCCGCAGGTCGATGGAGTGGTGGCGATCACTCACAAGCAGGGCTGCGCCATGCAGTACGATGGACCGGACCATCGCCAGCTCGACCGCACACTTGCCGGCTTTGCCAAGCACCCTAACGTGGCGGCCTACATTCTCGTCGGCCTGGGCTGTGAGACGGGCCAGGCAATCCATTTGATCGAGAACCAGGGTCTGGTGCAGCTCAATGGATCGCGTCAGCAACCGTCCGTCTTGACCATTCAGGAATGCGGCGGCATTGGCAAGACGGTCGAGGCGGGCGTAAAAGCCATCGCCGAGCTGTTGCCGCGTGTCAACGACATTCGGCGAGTCAAATTGCCGGCCAGCAAACTGATTTTGGGAACCAACTGCGGAGGGTCGGATGGCAACAGCGGCGTGACGGCCAATCCTGCTCTTGGTGTCGCATCCGATTTGCTTGTCGCCCAGGGAGGCACGAGTATCATTGGCGAAACACCGGAGATTTACGGCGCCGAACACCTTCTCACGCGACGCGCGGTCACGCGGGCGGTCGGCGAGAAACTGATCGAGCGGATCAAGTGGTGGGAATGGTACACCGGAATCTTTGGGGCCGAGATCAATAACAATCCCTCGCCCGGCAACAAAGATGGCGGGCTGACCACGATCTACGAGAAATCGCTAGGGGCCATTGCCAAGGGCGGAAGCACGGCCCTGGTCGACGTCGTCGGCTACGCGGAGCCGGTCAAGAGCAGCGGATTCGTGGTGATGGACACGCCGGGATACGATCCCGTGAGTATGACTGGGATCGTGGCGGGCGGAGCCAATGTGCTCGTATTCACGACGGGACGCGGTTCCGTATTTGGCTGCAAGCCGGCGCCCTCCATCAAGGTTGCCACCAATTCGCCCATGTATCACCACATGATCGAGGACATGGATGTCAACGCGGGCGTTATCCTGGAAGGGACTCCTGTAGAAGAAGTAGGCCGGCAGATTTTTGAGGAAATCCTGGCCGTGGCGAGCGCCAAGAAAACGAAAAGTGAACTAAACGGCGTCGGCGAAGAGGAATTCGCGCCGTGGAGCATCGGCCCAACGCTGTAGGGCTGAAAGGCCACGGATATTTCTTGGAGAGGGTCAAGCTGTGCGCAAATCGCATTGTTACATTGCCGGGTGGAAGGTTGCCGTGGGGATCTGCGTGTTGGTGTTCCTGGCGGCGGCTGCGCCCCCCGAGGGCCCCAAGGCCGCCATTCGGCGCGTGCTGGACGACCAGGCCAAGGCCTGGAATAAGGGCGACCTCGAAGGGTTCATGGACGGCTACTGGAAATCGCCGGACCTGACGTTTTCTTCTGGGAAAGACCGGACGCACGGCTGGGACGCGACGATGCAGCGCTATCGCAAACGCTACCAGTCGGAAGGCCGGGAAATGGGCAAGCTGTCGTTCAGCGAGATCGAGATCGAGACACTAGGACCGGAGAGCGCCTTTGTGCGTGGCCGCTGGAAGGTGGTCAACAGCAAGGAAACACTGGGAGGCCAATTCACGCTAGTTTTCAAGAAATTTCCAGAAGGCTGGCGGATCATCCACGATCACACGTCGAATTGACGCGCGCAGCCGGTCTTCGATCCAGCTTTCATCTTTTCTGGTCGGCCCATCTACGCTACTCTACGCCTGCTCGGACAAGTGCCACGGAGGGCAGCGCGATGGCGGGCGGAACGGTTGGAACGCAAAGATGGGCGTGGCACAGGCCCGTCGCGGAAGTTGGCGTCATCGGACTGGCCGCCCTTATTGCATTCCTCGGCGCACGTTCGTATGCCGGTGCCTGGAATGACGGCAGCCGGCTGGCAACGGTCGAGTGTCTCGTCGATTATCACACGCTGGCGATCGATCACTCGGTTTTCGTCGACGTGCCACGTCAACCAGATGGACCAGCTCCCTATGGGAAAGACGCGCCAGGTCTGCTGGAGCACGGCACTGGGGACAAGCTCCTCATTCATGGGCACTACTATTCCGACAAGTCGCCCGTTCCCGCCGTACTACTGGCGGGCGTTTATCAAGTCGTGCAGTGGCTGACCGGGCTCAGGGCCCGGGAGCATCCCGATCGCTTTTGCTACTGGATGAACGTGGCCTCCGCGGGCGTGGCGTACGTTCTGGCAGTCTGGTGCATCTTACGCCTCTGTGTGATGCTGCAACTCCGCCTGTTTCTTGGGCTGCTGGTGACCGCAAGCTTTGCTTGCTCGACCGTGACACTCGCCTATGAACGGCATGTGAACAACCACATCATGCTGCTTGCAGTGGTTGCCTTGCTCCTTGTCGGTTTGGTGAGGCTGGCCAAGGAGGCGGGCGCGGGACGACCCGGCCCGGCCCGGCTCGCCGCAATTGGCACGCTGGCCGGGCTGGGCTATTCGCTCGACCTGGGAGCGGGGCCTGTATTGTTGGCCTGCACTGTTACGCTGGTTGCATTCCGCTGCCGGCGCGCCAGCGACGTGCTATTCTGTGCCCTTGGGGCCTTGCCCTGGCTAGCGCTTCACCACGTGATCAATTACCTTGTGGGCGGCACCATCAAGCCGGCGAACGCCGTCGCTGAGTACTTGCAGTGGCCTGGCAGTTCCTTTGGGCCGGAGAACATGACGGGCACGTGGAACCATCACAGTGTCCTGGATTTCTCGCTCTACGCGCTCGGTTTACTCCTTGGCAAACGGGGTTTCCTCGGGCATAACCTCGCGCTCTTCCTGGCATTGCCCGCCGTGCTGATTCTTGCGCGACGGCGTGTTGCAGAATTGCCTGAAGTCATCTGGGCAGTCCTGTTCTGCGGCGGCACGTGGCTGGCTTATGCTCTGACGTCGAACAACAGCTCGGGCGCTTGCTGTTCCGTGCGCTGGTTTGTGCCGTTCCTGGCGCCCGGATACTATGTCTTGGCGTTGTTGTTGCGCCAGCAGGCAAGCTATGCTCGCCCCTTCCTGGTTCTCAGCGGCTGGGGAGCAGTCCTGGGCGCGCTGATGTGGCACAAGGGGCCCTGGATGCAGCACATGGTCCCCTGGTTCTGGCAGGTCCAGGGCGCAGCGCTCCTGAGCTTGCTCGCTCTGTGGTACTGGCACCGCCGCCGTCTGCCGCAGCCCGCACTCCCCGAGGCTGATCACCGCGCGACTGACGCCAGGGCCGCGTGACGAAACTTCAGAGAGAATCGTTCTCTTCGTGCAATCACTCGTGAAGCATTTTCTGTCCCGTTCGGCGGCGATCTATGAGCGGCTCGATAGGGCCTGGTGGGTCTTTCTATTCGTTCCGCTCGTTTATTTCGCATTGATCGTCTGGCTCCAACCTCCGAGCCGGCTTGGGCCGTCTCAGCGAGCGCCGTGGCTGGGGCGTTTGCTGTACGACGATTACGACATGACTGCATACGCCCTGCGCGGGCTGAACGCGAGCCTTGGAAGAACGGCAGGCCGACTGGACCAGCCGGAAGCGGTGGGCAAAGCAGAATTCAATAATTCATTGCACGCACGGGCACCGACCGCTCCCTCGGAATCTCCCTACTTTCTCGAGTACCCCCACGCCTGCCTTCTCTTGTTCCGCCTGGGATTCGCTTTCGGCCCGGGAGCGGAACGGCAAGGAATACCAGCAGTTATACAAGATGCCGATTACCACGATTTGGTGGAGCACACGCCGCGAGACAACTTCGAGAAAGCAATCTGGAGACAACTAAGGCTCGCGACGCGAATCTACGCCGCCTTGGGAGCCATTTGCTTGCTTGGCTTGATGTTCGTATTGCGCACCGGTTATGAACCCGGTGGAGGCTTGTCGGGACCTGTGATCCTGGCCGTTCTTCCCGCCACGCTTTACTTCTCGCTGCAACGCTTCGACATCGTGCCGGCACTACTCACCGCGCTCGGCTTCACTTGCTTGGGACGACGTCGCGTCATCGCCTCGGCCGTGTTCATGGCAGCCGCGACGATGGTAAAGCTGTACCCCGTTGTACTCGTGGCTCTCCTCGTACGCTACCTCGCAGCAGAGCGCAAGGCCATGTGGACCTGGATGATCACGTATGCCCTAACTCTGGCGGCCTTCCTTTTGCCCTCGCTTTTTCTCTCCGGCCCAGCGGCCGTCTGGGCGCCATTGGCTTTCCAGTTGAAGCGCGAGCCGGAAGATTGGACGCTCTATGGCTACATTCTCCCAACATTTCTTGCGGCGGGTTGGTGGGGCGGCCTGTTTCGGGCTGGTAGCTTGCTGCTGGTGCTCGGCTGCCTCCTCTGGAGGAGACCCCGCGACCTCGCGGGAATGCTGCGCTGCGGAGCGATCGTACTGTTGGTATTCGTGGCTTTGCAGGTCTTCTACTCGCCGCAGTGGATTGTCTGGCTGACGCCGTTGCTGATTCCGCTCGCGGGAAGGCGCCGGTCGATCTTTTGGTCCGTTGTCGCGCTCGACTTGACGACATTTTTGACATTCCCGCTCGCGTTCGACATGGCGGATATTCCCGCGAAATCATGTTCGAAGGTGGCGCTGATTGGCGCGCGCTTTGGTGTGATCAGCTTCCTGGCCGTGAGCCTTTGGTATGCCGAGTTTCGCCGGTCGGCAAAGACCACAGAGCCAGCTTCTCCAGATTGCCAGGAGGATCTATTGTTGCCGGAATAGTTCACAAATGGTGCATTAAGCAAGGCTGGAAAGGTCAACCTTTTGCGCAAAGTCGCAAAGTTCGTAGTATACAGAGAAATAGTGCCGGCAAATCCTTCAAGTCCGGCAAATTCTCGCAGGAGAAAGTGGAAAAGTTCCTTGAAATTGGGCCTTCAGCCGATATAACTTTTTATATTCTCTCCCCACCCATCGGGTTGTTTATCCGTTGTCGAGGAAAGGGTTATGACAAGCAGTGTGATGTCGGAGTTGGATCTGATCGAGGAGTTGCGGCTGCGGCGCTGGGCGCGCGAACATTACGTCCCCCGCGGCCAACGCCAGATAGCCTGGCACCCTGTCGTGCACGACGAGATGAAGAAGAAGGATGGCGAGGCGGACAGCAGAGAGAGCAATCCCGCTCACTACGCCTGGCTGAAAAGCTGACCTGCAAGCAACTGTACAAAACGCGAGGCGGTGGCATGAGTAACTTTGCCGCCGCCTCGCGTCATTTTTGGAACACCATTTCTGAACGTCGCATTAGCCCGTGGCAATTTCGGCAAGAACCTTCCGAGCAGCCGACACAGTCTGTTTGACATGCCCTTCCGTGTGTGCCGCCGAGATGAAGGCCGCCTCGAATTGACTGCACGGCAAATAGATCCCTTGGTCGAGCATTCCCCAGAAGAAGCGCGCGAAGCGATTGGTGTCGCTCTTGAGGGCCGAGTCATAGTCGCTGATCGGCCCATCGTTAAAGAATAGCGTCCACATGCTGCCCACGCGATTGACTTGGCAGGGAATCCCGCTGGCGCTTGCCTCCTCGGCCAAGCCGCGCGCCAGCAGTTCTCCCAGTCGCTCGAGGTTGCCGTAAGGAGGATGATCGCGAAGCTCTTCCAATGTGGCAATTCCTGCCGCCATGGCCAGGGGATTGCCCGAAAGGGTACCCGCCTGGAACACAGGACCCGCAGGCATCACGTGTTTCATAATGTCGGCCCGGCCGCCGTATGCCCCAACCGGCAGGCCGCCGCCCACGATCTTGCCGAGGATCGTCAGGTCCGGCATCTGGCGGAACAGTCGCTGCGCGCCGCCATAGGAGAGCCGAAATCCCGTCATCACCTCGTCGTAGATCAGGACAGTGCCATGTGCCTCGGTGAGCCGGCGCAGCTCATCCAGAAATCCATCGTGGGGGCAGACGAGGCCCATGTTCCCAACCACCGGCTCCACGATCACGGCCGCGATCTGCGGACCATGCTCCTCGAACGCGCGGGCTAACCCCACACCATCGTTGAACCGCAATACGAGCGTGTCCGCCGTGCAACCGCTGGGGACGCCGGGGCTATTCGGCACACCCAGGGTGGTGGCGCTGGAGCCAGCCTGCACGAGCAGGCTGTCGACGTGGCCGTGATAACAGCCGGCAAACTTGATGATCTTGTCGCGCCCCGTGAAGCCTCGGGCCAGGCGGATAGCGCTCATGGATGCTTCGGTGCCCGAGCTGACCATGCGCACCATTTCTATCGACGGCACCGCATCAATGATCATTTCCGCCAGTTGCGTCTCGAGTTCGGTGGGCGCCCCGAAGCTCGCGCCGCGCGCGAGCGCCTCTTCGACTGCCCTGAGAACGCGCGGATGGCAGTGGCCGAGGATAAGCGGACCCCAGGAGCCGACGTAGTCGAGGTACTGGTTGCCGTCGACGTCGAAGAGATAGGGTCCTTCGCCGCGCGCGATGAAGATCGGCTGTCCGCCCACGCCGCCAAACGCACGCGCCGGACTGTTGACGCCGCCGGGAATGAGCCGGCAGGCGCGCTCAAAAGCTTCATGGCTGCGGGAACGAACTGGCTTCAACGGTAGTGTCTCACTGTGGCAATCCGTGATCTAGTTTCTCGTAGCTCAAGCACTTTTTGTAGCTCAAGCTGCCAGCTTGAGCCACTTACGCTTCAAAGTATCGATCTTCACGCAGCTCAAGCTACCAGCTCGAGCTACTTCCCTTTCAACTACCAATTACCGGCGTGATTCCTGGGAACCCGTCTGCCCTGGCGCTTCCTTGTCTGATTTGGGCGGAGGTTTCTCCAGAGCCTTCTTGGCTTGCGCTACGAACTTCAAAACGTCGGGATCGGAGCTGTTTTTATACAAAGCAATGAATTCTTTGTAGACGCTCCTCGCGACGGCTGGCCGCTCCTGCTCCAGAGTGGTCAACTCTTTCAGTTTTCGATCGAGAAGCGTACGCCGGCCAGAAACCTCTTCTTTGTCGTCCTTGGGAAGCTTGGGTGTCAACTCATGAAGCTGTTTGGCTGCGAGTATGGTCCAAGGATGGTATTCGAGATCCTTCCCATGATTGATCCTCAGTTCGCGCCAACATGTACAAGCCAGCGCGAAATCCTCGAAATCCTCGTAGGCCATGGCCTTGTCTGCCAGTTTCTCTGCACCGTCCGGTAGTTCGAGTTTACTATCGAAATTCCGTGACTTGATCCTTTCAGTGCGTAACTTCTTCTCTTTTTCCTCCGCGTCATCGAGATCCTTCAGGCCCCGCTCCCCCAGAAGCCCCCACGCGCGACCGTCCGGCTTCTGCTTGGCTTCTGCAACACTCTGCCAAAGCTCGCGCGCCCGATTCAGCTCCCCTTCGCCCTCCTTCTGGAGGGCGTTGCGCGCTTGTTTTTTCTCGTCTTCGTCGCCCTCGCGACTCATCTTCGACAGCGTTTGCCACTTCCAGTCCATATCGATGCTGTCCGCCCACTGGTGTATCTGGATCGATTGGCTATCTGTCCGGTTCCCGTAGTAACGCAAGTAGTCTGTGATGGGCCCCGCGCGCGCTTTGTCCTTCCCGTCGAGATCGGAAGAACTCATCATGGCCGCAGCCCGCTGAAAGAGTTTATCGGCACTGGGTGGCTGAAGGACTTGATAGACCACGGCCCCAACTGCGGACAATACGAACACGATGCCAATGGCCTGAAACCAGCCTTTTTCATATAAGGGCTTTTTTTTCCGCAGTTTCCGCCTGGACGAGCGCAGACCGGCGAGCACCTTGCGAGCGTCTGCTTTGTCCTCCTTGCTGGGTTTGCCTTCGCGCGGCGACCGGTCGGCAAATCGCGCCTTTGCGACGTCCACACCCGCGCTCTGCAGCGCGGCCACCTTCTCGGCGACTTGATTGAGCGCCCGCGAAACCATGGCTGCATCATAGGGCCGGTGTTCCGGCTTCTTCTCCAGAAGCTGGCAGACAATCGTGTCGAGCCAGACGGGGATCTCCATTGCGATGCGCGCGGGCCGCTCGAAAGATCCCTGCACGTGCTGCAGGAACATGTCGATGGTGGTCTCGGCCTTGAAGGGCTTACGCCCGGTCAGCAGTTCGTAAAGGACCACGCCGAGCGAATAGAGGTCGGACTTGTGCGATAAGTTTTTCTCGCCGCGACATTGCTCGGGCGACATGTACGCTGCCGTGCCCACCGTGGCGTTCGCCGCGGTCAATTGGGTGACGTCCAGGTCCTTGGCGATCCCGAAGTCGGTTAGCTTGAGGTTGCCGTCCGGCGTGACCATCAGATTGGACGGCTTCAAATCACGGTGCACAATGCCCTGGTCGTGGGCATGCTGCAAGGCCGCACAGATCTGCTTGCCCCATTCGACGGTTTCTTCCCAGGTAAGTCGATCACGCCTTTGCAGGGCGCGGTCGAGCGGCTCCCCCTGGATGTATTCCATGGCATAGTAGGGCACGCCCTGAAACTGACTCGCGATGTAAAAGCGGACGATGTTGGGGTGATTGAGCTGCTTGAGCACTTCCGCTTCGCGTTCGAACCGCGCCTGGGCCAGTTCACTGTCGCCTCCGCCCGGGGAAATTACCTTGATGGCGACAAGCTGGCCGGTCTTGCGGTAGCGCGCCCGGTAGACAGTGCCCATGGCGCCGCTGCCTATCCTCTTCTCGATGTCGAACGGGCCGACTTTTTGCCCGGGCTGCATCGCTCGGTCCTCTCCCCTACACTATGCGATCACTTCAGCCAGCGCGCCGCATCCTTGGCGAAGTATGTCAGGATCATGTCGGCTCCGGCACGCTTGATTCCCGTAAGGATTTCAAGAGCGACGCGGCGCTCATCGATCCAGCCTCGCTGGGCTGCGGCCTTTACCATGGCGAACTCGCCGCTCACGTTGTACGCGGCCAGGGGCACTGCAAAACGGTCCTTGACCAGCCGGATGATGTCCAGGTACGCCAGGGCGGGTTTCACCATCACGATATCCGCGCCTTCCTGAAGATCGAGTGCAACCTCGCGAAGTGCTTCCGCGCTATTTGCCGGGTCCATTTGGTAAGTATTGCGGTCGCCGAATTGCGGCGGCGATTCCGCGGCGTCGCGAAAAGGACCGTAGAAACCCGAGGCGTACTTGGCGGCATAGCTCATGATGGGCAGCCACTCGAATCCGGCGCCGTCGAGCGCGGCCCGGATCGTCCGCACCATGCCATCCAGCATGCCGCTGGGAGCGACCACATCAGCTCCCGCGCGTGCGTGGCTGAGGCATTGCTCGGCAAGCAGCGGCAGGGTGGCATCATTGTCCAGGTCCTGGCGGCCCCGCACCGTGCTCATGACGCCGCAATGGCCGTGGTCGGTATATTCACAAAAGCACTCATCCGTGATGAGCAGCACGGCGTCCTTGAAGGTCTCTCGAAGGGCACGCAGCGCGAGTTGCACGATGCCGTCTTCCTCAAGAGCGCTCGAGCCTGTTGCATCTTTCGACGTTGGAATACCGAAAAGAATAAATGATTTGACGCCGAGATCGACTGCGGAACCGACTTCATCAGCAAGACGATCGACGCTGAGCTGAAAGTTGCCCGGCATTGAAGCAATCTCTTTCTTGACGTCGCGGCCCGGACGAACGAAGAGAGGAAAGATCAAGTCGGTGACATTGAGAGAGGTTTCGCGAACAAGCTCGCGAAGCAACGGATGCTGCCTGAGCCTGCGCGGCCTTATCGTCGGAAATGCCTCGGATGTCTGTTCCACAGAAAACTGTTCGGGATTTCTTAGCATGGAGTCATCCGTCCTGACGATCAAGGTTCTTGCTCCGCATAGACGGAATTGGCGGCCGCAACTCCCGCCCCTGGCGGTACCTTGCCGCCTTGCATTTGCAAGCATTGCTCGAGCGCGGCCAGGAAAAGCAAGACGTTGTTCGCACGGCTGCTGAATCCCATCAAGCCGATGCGCCAGACCTTGCCTTTGAAATCGCCGAGTCCGCCGCCAATCTCGATGCCAAATTCCGAAAGCAAGCGTTTGCGAGTCGCCAGGTCATCAATGCCGGTCGGAATGCGCACGGCGTTCAGCATCGGCAACTGATGGCCTTCCGCGGCTGCATAGGAAATCCCCAGCGCAGCCAGTCCGGTCTTGAGGGCGAGGTGGTTGCGCAGGTGCCGCCGCCAGCGGTCCACCAAGCCTTCCTCGTGGACCAATTGTAGGGCCTCATGCAGCCCATAGATCATGGTAATGGGGGCGGTGTGATGATAGAAGCGCTCTTCGCCCCAATAGCGCTGCACCATGCCCATGTCCAGGTACCAGCTCTGTACCTTCGTCTTGCGGGCATTGATCGCGTCGACGGCGCGCGCGCTGAACGAAACGGGCGAAAGCCCCGGCGGGCAGCTCAAGCATTTCTGCGTGCCGCTGTAGACCGCGTCCATCTCCCAGGCATCGAGATCCACGGGGGCGCCGCCCAGCGAAGTTACCGTGTCAAGAAGCAGCAGCGTGTCGAACTGGTGGCAGAGCTTGCCCAGTTCACCCACCGGTTGCCAGGCGCCTGTGGACGTTTCCGCGTGCACAATGCCCAGGACTTTGGGGCGGACCTTCTGCACTACTTCACGAATCTGCTGAAGATCGAATACCTCGCCCCAGGGGCGTTCAATTGTGGTAACGGCTGCTCCCGCCCTCTGCGCCACGTCGGTCATACGCTGGCCAAATACGCCGTTGACGCAGACAACCATCTTGTCGCCCGGCTCGATCAGATTCACCACGCAGGTTTCCATGCCCGCGCTGCCCGTGCCGCTAACAGGAAAGGTGAGGCGATTCTTCGTCCGGAATGTCTTGCGGAGCAACTCCTGGGTCTGATTCATCAGCTCCAAAAATTGGGGATCGAGATGGCCCAGCAGCGGCGCCGCCATGGCCCGCAGGACACGCGGGTGCACGTCACTTGGACCCGGGCCCAGGAGGATGCGTGGCGACGGGCTGAAATGTGCGGAAATGTCCATTGATCAATTCCAAAGTCTAGGGACGAGAACCTGGATGCATCCATATACGGCGTGCGGTCAATACTGATACCACTAGGCCGTAGCCGCATTCGCCAGAATGCGGGGGAAACCGTGTGAGATAGCCCGCATTCTGGCGAATGCGGCTACTACGGGGCGATGTCTCATTCTTGACCGCGCTCAGCAAAATACATGCCTCATGGGCTCGGCCGCATGGCTTTCATGCGTTCCTGAACCAGGCGACTGATCGCCTTGAACTGAGGAGAGCCGGCCCCGCCGACCCACTCGAACACGGCCGTCTCACTGGTTGTGAGGATTGCACCCGCCTGTTCCATCCTGCGGATGGCCGTTTCGTGATCGATCACATAACGACTACTCACGGCATCGACAGCGACGTAAACGCGAAAGCCGAGGGTCAACATATCGAGTGCGGTTTGCAAAACGCAAACATGCGTTTCAATACCCGCCAAAACGATCTTCGGCCGAGCGGCGCGCTGGAATCCCTCGACCACGGCTGGAATCGCGCAGCAGCTAAAAGCAAGCTTTTCGGGCCGCTGCGGCAGCCGGCGCGCCAGTTCGGGCAGCGTCGGCCCCAGCCCCTTGGGATATTGCTCCGTCGCTTGAACCGGCATGTCGAGGATGCGCGCGCCGTCAATCAGGAAAGCAATGTTCCGAGCCACGACGTCGGCACCGTGGATCAGGGGCATCAATTTTTCCTGCACGTCAATGACCAGAAGCGCGGTGTCCGCGGCCGACATCTGGCTGGGATACGCCATCCTGCCCTCCATTCTGCGGAATTGGACACCTGTTCGGATGCTATCGAGCCCCTGGGTACCCGTCAAGGAAACCGATCGGGCCGACGGGCGCACGGCCGCAGCGTCGTTCCCCGCGGTTTGCAGAAAATTGAAAGAGTGTGTTAGAATGTTTTTTTCGTTGCGCGCAGGATTTGCGGGCCAAACGACTTATGAAATGTCCTTTTTGCCGGGATGGCGATTTTGCGGTGATCGACTCACGCAGTCATCGCGGCGGTTTTCCCATTCGACGGCGGCGGATTTGTAACCGTTGCAACCGCAGAGTTTGGACCGTCGAACAAGTTGAAGAAGTACCTCTCAAAGTAATCAAGAAAGACGAGTCGCGCGAATTGTTCGACGCTGCCAAGCTGCGCCGCGGCTTGGAGAAGGCGTGCTACAAGCGACCCGTGAGTTCGGAACAGCTCGAGACGATCGTCCACCAGGTCGAGAGCGAAATCTACGCCGCCTACTTTGGAGAGGTCCCCGTGGCAGTCCTGGGCGAAATGCTGATGACTCACCTCAAGCAACTGGACCAGGTCGCCTACGTGCGCTTCGCCTCGGTGTACCGCGAGTTCAAGGACGTTAACGATTTCGTCCAGGAAGTCCAGCCGATGCTGGCGGAAGCGCGCGGGAAAAACTCGAAGAGAGCGAGTTCGAAAAAGAACCAGGCTCATTGAATGTGCCGTTGCGAACGGCAGCAGCGCGTGGAGAACGTCGCATCACTTTGGGCCGCGGGAGCTGCCTGGTTTGGCAGCATTGCCGTCCTACCGAGCCGGCGTAAATTATTGCTTTGATGGAGCGTCCCTCGTCATCCCTCACACCTTTTGCCTGGGTCTACAAGCGCGACGGCCGTCTCGTGCCGTTCGAGGCAGACAAGATCAGCCGTTCGCTGTTTGCGGCCAGCGAAAGCGCAGACCGGCCCGACGCCTTTCTGGCGCGCGAGTTGACCGATAGTATTTTGCACTTCCTCTCCGTGGAAGTCACCGATGTCGTGCCCTCGACGGCACAGATCGCTGAATTAGTCATCAAAATAGTCCGCGAGCTTGGCCAGCCTGCCCTCGCACGCGCTTATGCAGACGCGAACCTGCAAAGGCAGCGCGTGACAGCACGCCCGCAGCAAAAGGAAACGCAGACCGCCACCGCGCCGGCCCACGATACGTTGGCGACCGCCTCGCCTCCACCGGGCGCGGGCCCCGCGCTTCCCGAGTTGGCAAGCTGGGTCGCCGAGGCGGCAGCTCCCGGCCAGTTGGCCTGGCGCGCGGGTGCTGCGGCGCTGCGGCAGTACAGTCTTCGTGAAATCTTCACGCGCGATCTTGTGAAAGCCCACGACGATGGTCTGCTGACGCTTACCGGGCTGGAGACACCGCTTGAACTTGCCGGTTATGTGCTCGGTTCGCCGCGCGCTCTTGGGGCCGAGCTTTGGACGGCAATCGAAGAAGCCCGCACGATCACCGGGACTCTGCTGACGCTGGATGGCCCTGAATACCTCCTGGCACGTTTCGACGCCAGCCTCGAAGCAGCGGTCGATTTTTGTCGAACCTTCCTGATCGCTTTGCGTTTGGCCAATCTGCGCGGTGTCGTCAATCTGAATTGCGCCGATCCCCCGCCCTCGGAAGAGAGTCTAGCGATGGGTCCGCTCTTCCCTGGGCGGCGGGTGGGGGAAGGCAAAAATGGGGCCGGCTACTTGGATTCATTGCTCGAGCAATTCCTGTTGACCGAGGTCGATTCGACCCCCTTGCGTGTCGACTGGCATCTGAGCGATAGGGATTTCAGCCCGGCAGAGCGAAGCAAATTGCTCCGGCCGATCGGCAGAGTTCTGCAGGGTGCTCCGATCCATTTCGTATTCGATCGCCCGGCCCTTCCTGTCCCGTTGGCGGAAGGGCTCGACCGTCAGCATGCCGGCGCACTCCTGGCAGTGCATCTCCATCTGCCGCGTCTCCTCGAGCAAGTAACGATGCCCATCGACGTTGGGGTTTTCTTGCAAAAGCTGGTCAGCCTGGGCAGGCTCGCCATCAGCGCCGCCACGCAAAAACGCGAGTTCCTGCGCCGTCATTCGCAAGGGCGGCCCGCGCTCACGCGCGGGTTCCTCCTGGAGCGCGCCCGGCTGGTCGTCGTGCCGGTCGGACTGGCCAAGACCGTGCATGCAATCACCGGACAAGGCCTGTGCGCCAGCGCGGCCGCATGCGACTTGGCGCGCAGATTGGTCCAGCATCTGCGCACCGTCCTTCTTCAGGATGGCCGAAGTTATCAGCTCGACACCTGTGTCGATTCTCCTACCGAATTTTTGCAGCATGGGTCTGCTATCGATATCGGGCTGAGCGGCGTGGAGCCCAGGGCGCCGGTCCGCGATCAACTGCGGGCGGCGGGCGCCTTGCATGCAGCCGCGAAGATGGGCACCGCGACGATTTTTCTGCCCGAAGAACGACCACCTCACCTCGAAGAGATCGTTCAGTGGCTGGATTATGCATGGCAAAAGACTGAACTCGTTCGCCTGCGCTTTGTGCGCGGCACAGTTCCACATGGTCGCTCGCCCGGACTTTGGGAGAGCGGCGAGTCCGCACAGCAATCCGAGACCCATCACGGGGATTCCCTGTAGAATGAGACGAGTTGAAGTCAGGGGCCGGGCCGCGCCCGGCTGCTTGGCGGGAGGAAGAAAAGCTTGCGGCTTCCCGGCCTCCTTGAATAAACTCGACCAGGTAAAGGAGTAAGAGAAAGCAGGTCGATCTATGTCCTACACGCTCCAGCACCTGTACTTCGATGATGTTGAGGTCGGCGAAGAGTGGGAGTCGCCGGGCCGAACTATCACTCAGGCCGATGTGGTCAATTTCGCCGGGCTGAGCGGCGATTTCAATCCAATCCACATGGATCACGAATTTGCGAAGAGCACGCCGTTTCGTCAGCCGATCGCCCATGGCCTACTGGTGCTCTCCATCGCGAGCGGCCTGGGCCTCAATAGCCCCCCCATGCGCACCCTGGCGATCATGCAACTGCGCGAATGGCATTTCCGGGGAACGGTTTTCATTGGCGACACCATCCGGGTGCGCACGAAGGTTATCGAGAAGGAGGAGAGGGCGCGCGGGCGGCGCGGCGTGATCCATTGGCAAAAGAAGCTCGTCAACCAGGACGGCAAGGTGGTCCATGAGGGGATCTCCCTGACTCTGGTCGAAGGCAGAGGCACGGATAAGGATATCGACGGAGAAGTCGGCGGCGTGGAAGACGAAGCTTCCACACAGCGGCGCACGCCAAACCAAGGCCAGGAGTCCCTAGATGTCGACGAAGAATGATCATTCCTTGCTCGTCGTCGGTTCCATCGCTTTCGACTCGATCGAGACACCGTCAGGTTCGGTCGATGATGCCCTGGGCGGCTCCGCGACTTATTTCTCCTACGCGGCCAGTTTCTTCGTGGCGCCGCGTCTCGTGGGCGTGGTGGGCGAAGACTTTCCCGAGGAGCATAAACGTTTGTTTGCGTCGCGGAAGATTGATACCGCGGGTCTGGTGACCCTGCCGGGACTGACGTTCCGCTGGAAAGGCCGCTATCACCAGGACTTGAACACGCGCGACACGATTGCGGTACACTTGAACGTTCTCGCAGACTTCGATCCCAGGCTGCCGGAACAGTTTCGCGACAGCACGCACATTTTTTTGGGGAATAGCAGCCCGGCTCTTCACGCTCGTGTGCTCGATCAGATCCGCCGGCCGCGCTTCGTCATGGCGGACACCATGGACCTCTGGATCGACACGCAACGCGACGATCTTCTGAAGCTCTTGCCGCGCCTGGATGGCCTGCTGCTCAATGATAGTGAAGCCCATCTCCTCACGGGCCAGGACAATATGGTCCGGGCCGGCAAGGCCATCCTGCAACTGGGGCCCAAGTTCGTCATCATCAAAAAAGGCGAGCATGGCGCGATGCTTTTCAGCCAGGAGGGTGTTTTCGTCATCCCGGCCTATCCGACAGGAGAGGTCGTTGACCCAACCGGCGCCGGCGACAGTTTTGCAGGCGGAATCATGGGCCACTTGACGTCGGATGACAGCCCTCCCCCAGGGCGCCTCCGTCGCGCGATGGCGTACGGAACCGTCGTCGCCAGCCTGACGGTCGAAGGCTTCGGCCTGGATCGACTCAAGCGGAGCGAGCGCAGGGAGATCGAGGAGCGCATCGAGAAATATCGGAACATGCTCGCCTTTTGACCGGGCACCTGTCCCGCGCGTCATCACCTTGTTCGAGGACCATGATGCCTCGCCTTCGTACTTTTATCGGCGTCGATATTGGCAAGGCGATTCGAAGCCGGGCGGTTGCTTTCCAGGAAACGCTGGGCCGCCTGGGCGTGGACGTCAAGTGGGTCGAACAGGAAAACTTGCATGTCACGCTCTTGTTCCTTGGGGAAGTGGACGACCGCGATATACCTGGCGTGTGCCGGGTGGTCGCAGAAGAGACCCAGAAGCACGCCCCGTTCTCGATGACGATTGAAGGAGCGGGCTGTTTCCCGACGCCGCGTCGGCCAAGAGTCTTGTGGATCGGGGTCGGCCAGGGAGCCGAAGAGTTGGCGGCGCTACACGACGGGCTCGAACCTCCGCTCCTGGCATTGGGTTGCTATCGCCGGGAGGAGCGAAAGTACAAGCCTCATGTTACTTTGGGACGAGTCAGGAGCGATCGCGCTACCGACAGCCTGCCAGCCGGATTAACCAAGCACGCCGGCTGGCACGGCGGAGAGACGGCGGTCCAGGAACTCCTCGTGATGAGCAGCGAATTAACGGCGCAGGGACCGGTTTATGCCGTTCTGAGCCGAGCGAAACTGGGCTAATGGCGCCGGCATTTCTCCCGCTGTCCGGATTGAGCCGACCGCGCTGCCACCCCAATCATCCCGGAGCGCCGGCAGTCTGGACCGTTGCTTTTTGGTACTTGAGCTTCGAATGCGGTGTGCCTTCCCCAAAGATCAGCAGCAACGGGCTGGCAATGTAGATCGAGCTGTACGTGCCGACGACCACGCCGACCACCATGACGAACGCGAAGAGATGAACGCCATCGCCGCCCCAGATGTAAAGCACGATCACGACCAGCCAGGTGGCAAAGGAGGTGAGCAACGTGCGGCTCAGGGTTTGATTGACGCTATCGTTGATCGTCTGCGGAGTCAGCAGCGGATTCTTGCCGCGCACCTCGCGGATGCGGTCGAACACCACAATCGTGTCGTTCACGGAATAGCCCACCAACGTAAGGAGGGCCGCGACAGATGGGAGATCGATCTTGAAATCCTGAAGGGCCAGCAGGTTGCCGAACCATGTCCCATGCAGGTAATGGCAGAACGCAATGATGCCGAGCGTAAAGAATAGGTCATGGATCAAGCAGAGCACGGCGGCCAGGCCAAACGTCCAGTTGCCGAATCGGAACCAGAGGTAAAGCAGGATCGCTCCCCAGCTCGCCAGGATCGCGTACATCGCGCGAAGCTGCGTGTCGCGCGCTAGCTGGCTGTCGAAGTTCTCCAGCCTTTCGGGCTGTGGCCGAGCAGCAAACTCTGCCTCGGTGGCCTTGAGTGTGGCTTCCAATTTGTCGTGCTCGGCAGGCGTGCTCAGTTCAAGACGCATTTCCTTGTAGCGCCCATCCTTGTCCTGCCCCTGCCCCAGCAGGCCGAACTGAAAGGCTTGCGACGTCAGCCCGTGGTCCTTCAGTTCCCGCTCGATGAGCAGACTCACCTGGGCGGGAGATGCATAGTCGCTGAAATTCAAAGTCACGCCCTTATTCGATGGGTCGACCACGAACTTCAGGCTGATCTTCTTTTGCCGGTCGCCGAGCAGCCTGTCGATCGAGCTTTGCACCAGCTCAGGAGCCTTTTCAGAGGTGCGGATGTTGAAGTACGGACTCTTGTCTCCTTGGCGAGAGCTGCTCAGGAAAATAGTCTCTACCGAGATATCCGGGATCTGTCCCGCGCGTGCGCGAACGTCCTCGGGCGTGGTCTCATTGGGGAAATCGATTTTCCTCGTGACCTTGTTCGCCCCATCCCCGTAGACGATATCAAAGGAACGACGCCCCGCGTCCCGCTGTTTGACATCCGAGACGTTCAAACGTTCCTTCTGGCGCTGTTCGCTGAAGAGCCCGCGCAACTCTGTGATGCTTACCGGATCCACGAGCTGGCCGCCGTAGGCAGTGCCGCCTTCGAAGTCGATGTTCAGTCCGCCCCTGGGCAGCCGGTACATGAACACGGACGCGCCAACGATGGTGAGAAGGATAGTGGCCGTGAACCAGTAGTAGCGGATGCCCATGAAGTCGATGTTGGGCCTGGAGAACAGCCGAAACATGCTCAACTTTCGTAGCCAGCCCTTGACCTGCCAGATATCGAAAATCAGGCGCGTCATGTAAAGCGACGTGAACAAGCTGATGATCAAACCCACCGTGAGGCTGATGCCGAAGCCCTTGAGCTGGTCATTGCCGACCGTGTAGAGCACGATGGCCGTGAAGATGCTGCTCAGGTGGGTATCGATGATGGTGGGGAATGCCCGGTCGTAACCGTTGCGCAGAGCTAGTGCCAGGCTGGCGCCGCGGTCGCGCTCTTCACGAAGCCTTTCGTAGATCAGCACGTTGGCGTCGACGGCCATACCGAGCATGAGCACAAGGCCGGCGAGACCGGGTAGCGTGAAGGTGGCATTTACGGCCGCCATGAAGGCCACGGTGAGCAGCAGGTTGGCCAGCAAGGCGATGCAAGCCACGAACCCGGCAAAACGATAATAGACCAACATGAAGAGGAGGATCGCCCCGAACGCAACGCCGACAGAGATCGTGCCCGCCTTGATCGTGTCCTCGCCAAGCTGCGCCCCCATGGTATTCTCGCTGACGGGCTGGCCTTTCAAAGTAGCTGGCAGCGCGCCGGAGCGGAGAACCGTGACCAGGTTATCGACCTTTTCCTTCGTGAAGCTACCGCTGATCTGGCCTTCCGACCGGATGGAACTGTTGATCGTGGGCGCGGAGACGATCTTGCCGTCAAGGAGAATGGCGAGGAACCGATAAAAGGCCCCAGGGCCGCTTCCTTCCGGAAGGTTCTTCGACGTGACATCATAGAACAGATCGCCACCCTTGCTGTCAAATTGGAACATGACGGCCGGCCGGAGTTTGTCGTCGACACCCGGGCGCGCGTTGGTCAGGTACTGGCCGGTGATCGCCAGAGGCTCGCCGTTGGCATCCTTCTGCGGGTTACGGGTGAGAACGAAGTACTCGTATTTTTTCTTCTCGCGCACCTCCCGCGGCAGTTTGAGGTCTTCGCAGTTCCTGCTGAAAAGCAGATCGCCGCTCAGGCGGTCGACGCGCAGGGGCTTGTAGTTCTTACGCGCCTCGGCCACCTGATTCCAGAACGAATTCTTGGCGGGGTCCTTCTCGGTAGCGTTGTCCAATCCGAGGTAGTGGCGTTCCTCGCGCTCCAGCTCGACCCAGGAATAGGCGAAGTCGCCCTTGCGGGGAACCTCGAACGTGGTCCTGCCGTCCGGCGGTTTGGGCGGCGGCGGCGGCTTGCCTTCACGAGCCAGACGTTCGAGTTCCTGCTTGAGTTTCTCCTCGTCGGCTTTCTCCTTGGGATTGAACTCCTCCTCGGCCCGCTTGATTGCTTCTTCGTCGTCTCGAGAGTTCGCCAATATGCGGAATTCGAGGCTGCCGACTTGAGCGATCAATGCCTTGATCCGGTTGACTTCCTCTTCCGTCAGATGCCGCTTTCCCTTCTCTCCCTGGTAGTTTTGTTCAACAAAGTCCTCAATCTCCGTGTCAGGGACGTCGGGATGCTGCTCCTTGACGCGGGTGATCAGGTCCTTGGTTCTGCCCGTCGGGATATCGAGGTTTGCGTCTGTGCGTAATGGCCAATGCTCCTCGACGCGCTCCAAGAGTTGCTTCCAGGCAACGTTTTCCGCCTCTGCCTGATGCACGCCGCCCGTGGGCAGGATGATTTCCACCCGCGTCCGGCCAACGGCGCGAATGGTCACGTTGTAGAGATCCGCCGGGTCAATGCGCCGCTTCAGCGAGGCGACAAGTTCTTCGGGTTTATAGTTGTCGGGGAGTTTGCTGGGATCATCCACTTCATAGACAAGGATGGTCCCGCCCACCAAATCGACGCCCAGCTTGAAGCCGCCGCGTCCTTGCCCGTAGAGCTGCACGGCCCGGCCGACGATCAACGCCGCCAAGAGGACGGGCACCACGCAGAATACGATCTTCCAGGTAAATCGCTTCATGATTCGCTCGAGTGCCTTTTCCTAAGGATTTGGGGAAAGCTGAATGAGGTAGCGATCAGCCGCTGGGTCCGTCACGCTCCGCCTTCTTTTTGCTCCTTGTCTTGCTCTTCCCCACCGAGAATCTTGACGATGCTGGCCCTGGTCACACGCAGGCGGACATTGGAACTCTCATCGACCTTGAGCGTGACTTCATCATCTTTATCCTTCAGGTTCGCAACGATCCCGATGATGCCGCCGGAGGTTACGACGCGGTCGTTCTTCTTCAAGGCGCTTAGCAACAGCTTTCGTTCCTGTTCTTGTTTCTTCATGGGGCGAATCAAGAGCCACCACGCCAGGACGCCGATAGCCAGGAATGGCGCGAAATTCAATATGGTGGCCAAGGGGTTTGCAGCCGGCGGCGCGGGTTGCTCCGCTGGCGGCGCTTCGGCTAGCAGCAATAGCAAGGCAAATAGCATGGATGTCTCTCGCCCTTGAGGCGGGCTAAAACGGCAAAGGGCGGCACCGGACGCGCCCGCCCCTCGATTCCCTTATCAGTTCTTACGTCAACGTGACACAACTCCAACGCAATGAAAGACGTATCTTAAGACGTTGCGCCCCAACGGGCAAGGCGAACCGCCTGGTACTCTGCCCAGTGCTGCTCGCGAATCGCTGCACGGATCTCTTTCATGAGCCGGCAGTAAAACGCGACATTGTGCAAGGACAATAACGTCGGCCCGAGCATCTCGCCCGCAAGGAACAGGTGATGCAAGTAAGCCTTGCTGTAGTGCCTACACGTGTAGCACATGCAATCGGACTCGAGAGGAGCCGGATCTCGCTTGTACTGGGCGTTGCGCAGCCGAAGCGACCCGTCCATCGTGAATGCCGAGGCATTGCGGCCGTTTCGGGTCGGCAAGACGCAATCGAACATGTCCACGCCACAGGCCACCGCCGCGACGATGTCCTGGGGCCGGCCGACGCCCATCAGGTAGCGAGGCTTTTCGGACGGCAAGAAGGCCACACATGGCCCGAGGGCTGCGACCATCTGAGCGGCTGTCTCACCCACGCTGAAACCGCCCAGTGCGTAGCCAGGGAAGTTCAGTTCGATCAGAGCGGCAGCGCACTTGCCCCGGAGGTGAAGGTCTGTCCCACCCTGCACGATGGCAAAGAGCGCTTGATCGCCGCGCTGCTGCGTGGAACGGCAACGCTCCGCCCAGCAGATGGTTCGCCGGACCGCCTCTTCCATGTACTCCGGCGAGGTGCCAAACGGTGGACACTCGTCGAGGCACATCGCGATATCCGAGCCCAGATTTTCCTGGATGCGCACGGCCCGTTCAGGGCTCAGCTCCAATAAGGATCCATCGATGTGCGATCGAAAGACTGCGGCACGATCGTCGATTTTCCGGCTCAAGGCCAGGCTGTAGACCTGGAAGCCGCCGCTGTCGGTGAGGATTGGTCCATCCCAGGCCATGAAGCGATGCAGGCCTCCAAGCTCGGCGATCAGTTCATCGCCCGGCCTTAGCGCAAGATGGTAGGTGTTTCCAAGGATTAGCTGTGCCCCCGCTTCTCGAAGCTGGTCCGGCGTGAGGCCCTTGACGGTGGCCTGCGTACCCACCGGCATGAAGATAGGAGTTTCGACCGTGCCGTGTGCCGTGGTAAGCCGGCCAAGGCGCGCAGGGCCAGATGTTTGCTGCACCTGGAAAGAAAAACTCGACGTGGAAGGCCGCGGCTGAACTGGCTCTGTCGGCGGAGATGGTTCCTTCGGAGCTTGCTCGCTGGAATTCACACTCAGGCGCTCGTACTCACGCGAATCAGGAAAGCGGGGGCAAGCCCCCCGCTCTTGCAGGCATGACGCTCAGTCACCACGCAGCGACAGGCCGAACTGGGCCAGCTTCTCGCGTACTTCATTGAGGGAGGTCATTCCGAAGTTCTTGGACTCCAGAAGTTCATCGCCGCTGCGCTGAACGAGGTCTCCCAGCGTGTTGATCCCCAACCGATTCATGCACTTCCGGGCTCGGACCGAGAGGTTCAGGTCGCTGACCGGCTTGCCGAGAACCGCTTGCTCCTGCTCCGAGAGCGGCTGCTTCGGACGGTAGCGCATGTCGTACTGGGCGCCTTCCTCCAGCGACTGACCAAGGTGTAGCCCCTTGGTGCCCATGATTTCCTTGATCTCGCTCAATGAGGTTTCGCCGAAGTTCTTGCTGCTAAGCAGCTGCTGTTCCGTAACGCGCGTAAGGTCGCCCAGGGTGCGAATGTTCATTTTCTTAAGGCAATTACGGCTGCGCACGGACAACTCGAAATCAGTGACGGGGATCTCGAGCACCTGGCTGAAGCGGCTGAAGGTCTGCTCTTCCTCGGGGTTATAATACATTGTCATCGAGGCATGGGCGTCCTTCATGAACAGCCGCGCTTGATCGTCAGTGGGGTTGGCGCTCAGCACCTTGCGGAAGCAGTCCTCGGCCTTGTCGTACTTTTCATTGTCTTCGTAGAGCACCCCCAGGTTCACGAGTGCGCCGACGTGAACGGGAGGATGGTTGACGCAGCGCTCGTAAAAGCCGATGGCTTCTTCGTCATTGCCGGCGAGGTCGTTGGCGTGGCCGAGCTGGAAAAGGGCGCCCGTATGGCTGGGATCGAGCTCAACCGCACGCTCCAAATGCCGCACCGCGACGGGGCGCTCTCCTTGTGCGAGGTGAATGCTCGCCAGCTGAAAGTGGTACTCGGCGTTATGGCTTCCCAGTTCCTCCAATTTTCCCAGAACCGCGCGTGCCTGTGTCAGGTCACCTTTTTGGCGGTAGATGCCGACGCGCTGTAGATTCACCTGGCTGGCCGTGTACCCTGCTTTCTCTGCCCGGTCAAACGCCTTCAATGCTTCGTCGTACTCCTGGCGCGAGAGGAGTGCTCGGCCGAGGTAAAAGTTTGCCAGGGCGCCCTCTGCCTGGCGAAGATTCTCGACTGCGTCGCCCAGGTGGCCGAGAAAGAACCGGCTGATCCCCAACTTGAGATACCAACGCTTGGCGGCTGTTCCCGTTGTGCCCTCTAACTTCTTCTTGAGAACGTCCGCCACGTCACGAAGACTGCGGTACTGCGTGCCACCCTGTGCCAAAGCGTTGCGGAGTTGTTGCACTGTGCCGGCGTCGCAATCTTCTCGTTCCACCAGCAGTGCTTTTAGATCGATCAAGGTCTCAGTCATGCAGCCTCCTACGGTCTCCTGGCATCCAACTCGTTGGGTTCAGAGCGGACAGAAAAGCCTAAGTCATGAATTTGGTAGTATAACCGGACTAGCCCGCGCTGCAAGATCAGCACTCTAAACATCTGTCTATACATGACGGAGCCTTGATGTCCAGACGCCGTTCGGCCTCCGAGCCGGCCCCGCTGTGCTACGCGATGGTGTTTGCCGGCCTCGAAAGTGTGGCTGAGGACGAAATTACCAGGACGCTCGGCGGTGAGATGAAGCGGTCGGGGCAGGGGCTAGTGGTCTTTCGGGTTCCTGAGCTTGATGCTGCCCTACTCCAGCTTCGCACGACCGAAGACGTGTTTCTGTTAGCCTGGGGAACCGACAAGCTGACCTATCGAGCCGCCGACCTGGATCGGATTCGCCAGTGGACGGCGCGCGAAGCGGATTGGGAAAAGCTCCTGCGCATTCACCATGGCATCCGGCCCAAACCCAAAGGTAAGACGACGTGGCGCCTTGTCGCTCAAATGAGCGGTGAGCATGCCTACCGGCGTCATGACGCCCGCAAGGCCCTTGCGGAGGGACTTGCCGGTAAACTACCCTCCAGCTGGCGCTATGTCGAAGAGAATGCCTCCGTTGAGATATGGCTGACAATCCACGAAGCGACCGCGGTCTGCGGGTTGCGTCTTTCCGACCGGACCATGCGCCACCGCACTTACAAGATGGAGCACCTGCCGGCTTCTTTGCGCCCCACGGCGGCCGCAGCAATGATCCAGTTGGCCCAGATCAAGCCTCAACATGTTGTTCTGGACCCCATGTGCGGCGCGGGCACTATCCTCGCGGAAGTGCACGAGTGGGCGCGACGTTCCGACATCCGGTTGGGAAGAGTCCTGGGGGGCGATGTGGAGATGGCTGCGCTGCGCGCTGCGGGCCATAACTTGCGACGCTTGGGTCACACGATCCTGGCGCGGTGGGATGCAAGGGCATTACCATTGGCCGACGAGAGCGTCGATCGGATTGTTTGCAATCCCCCCTTCGGCCGGCAGCTTCTCCGACCGCAAGACATCGGGCCGCTTTATGTCGATGTCTTACGCGACTGCAATCGCGTGCTCCGTCCGCGCGGCCGGGCTGTGTTTCTCGTAGCTGATTTCCACGCTCTCAAAGAAGCCGCGACAGCAGTGCAGTGGAGGCCGGAGCGGCAATTCCGGGTGCGCATTCTGGGCTACCCAGCCTCGATGAGCGTCTGGAGAAAGGATTAGCAGTCGTGCCTTTTCAAGAGTTGCAGTTTCTTACAGAAGAGCGCCACGAAGCTTAGCGGCTGTCTCCGTCCTCGTCGCCGTCGGTCGTCTGACCACGGTCCGCTTCCGACTTATAGGCAGTAATCGCCTGAGAACTGCCGGACGCAGCTTGATCGGGAGTTGTCTGGCTCGCAACCAAGAGATCTGCCAGACTGCTGGCGGAACCTTGAGAGCCATTGGCTGTGGCGCCGTCCGCCGTCGACGCATTTTGACCAGCTTGTTGAGGAGTATTTTCGGTTTCGCTGGTCTTCTTCGAGGCCGAGGCCAGGGTAACGCCAATAACAGTTTGAGGAATGGAGGAAGAAACGCTGGTCACGGACAGCGGCATTGCACACCTCTAATCGTTCGTCTAAACCGTTATCACAGATTGAATAGTTACCCCAGTCCTCCATGAGAACAAGCTGAGATCTGAGGCATCATCTGAATAGAGGCAAGCACGCGCCAGTTCTGGTCGCTGCAACCGCTAAATCCCGATTAGCTGGCCGGGAGCACTAGCAATGCGAGATCGGCTAAACGGAAACAGCATTCGTGAAGAACTACCATCCTCTCCCGGTTGAAGACGCGGGAGAATCTCAGCCTGCAGATTGAATGATTACTTTTGATTGGGAGCGTTTTTCTGGAGCAGGAGATGGACTTTAGCTACGTCGCCCATGTAGCCGCCCGCGGGTGCAGCGCCAGCGGCCTGGGTCATGTGTTCGTGTGCCTGTTTCGTGTCGCCCTGGGAATCATAGTAAAGGCCGAGATACAGGTGTGCTAGAAAAAGTGCTTGCTTCCGTTCGTCCGGTTTCGCGGAGGTGGCGGCGGCCATGACCTTGTCGGGCCGAATGCGCCCCTTGAAAAGATCGTAGACCTCCATCATCGGCACACGGCGGTCGCGGCCAATTTTCAACATCTCGCCTTGTGCCTTCGCAGGTCCCACTGCACGGGCATTGCAGAGATAATGCCAGACGGCATTCTCCACGTCATTATCGTCGACCTTCTCGTAGGCAGCGAACTGCTTGCGCCCTTCCGCAAAGCGGCCGGCGTAGTAATAAGAGATGCCGCGCATCCAGTGGCCTGGAGTTTCTTCCGGCTTGTATTCGAGATACTTGTCGAAATCTTTGATAGATTCGGCAATGTGCCCCAGCTTGAAATGCTCGGCGCCGCGCAGGTTATAGACTTCGGCGAGCTTTGGTTCTATTTCAAGCGCTTTGGTGAAATCTGCCACCGCTTCTGCGTGCCGACCCCGCGAGCCGTAAAGCTTGCCGCGGAATTCGAATGCTTGCGTGCACCGCGCGTCTGCTGCGATAACCTTGCCCGCCAATGCTAGAGCCTGGTTCGAGTTGCCGCTCTGCAACGCTTGCTGGGCCTGCTTGAGGAGTTCGGCCGGCGTGTCATCCGCGCGCGTTTGAATCGCTAGGCCGAGAATTAAGGAAACGCTAGCCAGGAAACCCCAAGCGATTCTCATAGACATAGTTCCGCTGTTTATACCGAGGGTGGTCAAGATTGAGACATCGCCCCGTAGCCGCATGGTCTATCCGCGCACCATGCGAAACAGGCCACGCATCCGCTTGCCAAAGGTCGCAGCATGGCTCCATTGGAGGAGCCCTCGGAACCTTTCCGCGGACATGGGCGGCTTACCCACGGAGGCTCCGTAGTGCGGGCGGAAGCTGCCGCCGCGAACGCTCACGACTTGCGGCACGGTCATTTCCAGCAATCCCTCCGGCCCCTGGGTGACTCCCCAGCCACTTTCGCCACGCCCGCCGAAGGGCGTCGCAGGGTGAGCCGTGGGGACCACAACATCGTTGACCGTGACCATCCCTGCCCGTAAGTGTGATGCTATGCTCAATCCCCGCTCCGCCGATCCCGTGAAGACCGATGCGCCCAGAGCATACGGGCAGAGCGCATCCATCTGGACCGCTTCTTCAACGGTATCGAAAGGCATTACGGAAAGGATGGGGGCAAACGAGGCTTCCTGGCAAAACGACATCTCCGGCTTGGCATCGAGCACGATGGTGGGCCAGCACGTCGAAGTGCCTTCACCGTTTTTCTCGGTCGGCCGGCTCGTATCCAGCACGGTGGCTCCTTGCGCCTGGGCATCGTGAATGAGCCGGGTCGCCTGGGTTGCCTGAGATTCTAGTGCCAGATGCATCGGCAGCGCGGCGGCGCTTACAGACTTGAGCGCGTCGATAAATGACTGGTAAACGCTTCGGTGCACGATGGCTCTGCGGGCGGCAATGCAAGTTTGCCCGCAATTCACGGTTGAGCCGAACCAGGCTGCACGGGCCGCCAGATCGATGTTGGCGTCATCAAGAACGAAGAGCGCGTCGCAGCCCGACAATTCGAGAGTGGAGCTAACCAGGCGTCTGCCAAGCGTCTCCGCCAACTTCCGGCCGGTGGTCGAGGACCCTGTGAAGACGATGTGATCCACATCGGCGTTTGCCAAATCCTGTCCAGCTTCGCGCGTTGCGGGCAAGGATTGCACCAAGTCCTGCGGGCAACCTGCACGCAGCAACAGGTCAACGATCACCTTGGCGCTCGAAGGCCCCAACTCCGAAGGTTTCCAAACAATGGCATTTCCTGCCGTGAGCGCCTGGACGATTTGCACCCCATTGAGCAGAATCGGATAATTCCAGGTTCCGATGATGCCAACCACGCCGCGCGGCCTGCGATGTATCGTGTCGGCTTGCCCCCAAAGCCAAATCGGTCGCTGCCAGGCCGAAGTCCGGCGCGGCCTCAGCAATCCGTTCGCTTCGCGTTCTAGGAATCGGCAGGCGGCGGCCAGCGGTAGGATTTCACCGGCGATGACTTCATCGGCAGGTTTGTTGAGGTCGCGGGCAACGGCCTCGCAGAGTGCCGTCGATTCCTCGACCAGCAGATGGCGGAAGCTTCGTACCAGTCGCAGCCGCTGGCGCACAGGTAGCTGCGCCCAAGCTTCCTGGGCGCGGCGGGCACGCCGCAGCACGTCGGCCAAGGGCTTCTCCGCGATGCTTGTCATGCTCATGATCGGTATCCTAATAAAACTGCCGTCGAGATCTGCGTTCCTGGCGCACGCACAACCGGAGTCGATCGATGCTTTTTGATCCGCTTATTCCTCCCCCGCTGCTGACTGGTAATCTACCCGGCATTGGCGGGATCATCAAACAAGTTCCCGAAGATTTCGAAGTCGAAGAGATCCCCGCTTACGAGCCGTGCGGCACTGGCCCCTACTTGTACCTTTGGATGGAGAAGCGCGGTGTCGGGGCTGAGTTCTTCACCCGGCAAATAGCCCGACGACTTGACATCCCCGTGCAGGAGATCGGCACTGCGGGCCTGAAGGATCGGCAGGCTGTCACTCGACAGATGGTTTCCGTGCCGGAGTCGTGCGCGGAAAGGCTCGATCAGATCGAAGGCGACGGCATCCGCCTCCTGCGCGTGAGCAGGCACGGCAACAAGCTCAAACCGGGCCATCTGCACGGCAATAAGTTCCGAATCCTCATCCGCGAACCGGTTCCCGAAGCGCTGGAGTTGCTGCCGCCGTTGCTGGCGCAACTGCAAGCGCTGGGGTTGCCCAATTTCTACGGCCCGCAGCGTTTTGGTCGGGAGGGGGAGACAGTCCTTCTGGGATTGGAATTGCTCCGCGGGGGAAAGCAAACCGGGCCAGACGGCAGCCAGCCGCGTGTGCCGCGCAATCCTTTCCTGCGGAAGCTTGCGCTCTCTGCCGCGCAGTCCGCCCTGTTCAACCATTCCCTCGCCTGCCGTTTAGCGGACGGCCTCCTGCGGCAAGTGCTCGAGGGCGACGTAATGGCCAAGTGGCCCTTCGGCGGCATGTTCCTGGCCCAGGATCTGGAGGTCGAACAACGCCGTTTCGAGGCCCGCGAGACCGTACACGCTGGACCGATCTTCGGCCGGAAAACTTTTGCAGCTGCGGGAATCGCAGCTGCGCGCGAAGCAGCAGTTTTGGCCGACGGATATTTGACACCCGCGAATTTTTGTCGATTCGGCAAACTCCTGCAGGGTACACGCCGCCACAACCTGATCTATCTGGACGGCCTGCATGCGCTTGCGGAAACTGAAGGCATCCGCCTGAGTTTCAGTTTACCCGCGGGAAGTTATGCCACGGTGTTACTGCGCGAGGTCATGAAGATCCAGGCCCTAGACACGGACGCCTAACATTTGTATGACCGTGCACGATGGTCGTAACGGCTGGAACGGCGTCCAAGCCATTTTTGCAGCTGGCGCGCTCTTATTGCATTTGACCGGGGAATCTGCTGGGCGCGACAATCGCTGCTGGGGAAAGGCACTATCCACTGTCATCGGCAGCTCATGGGGGAGAAGCGTGAATATCGTCGCCGAGTGCACGGTACCGGAGAAGATTTTATTGGCAGCAAAAATCCTGGAGGAGAAGGGCCAATCGCCATTCAGTGCGGAAGCGCTTATTGTCGCTTCCTGGCAGAAGTTTCCGCGCACATTTGGATTGAAGGGATTTGCAGACGAGTACCCTGATTCCAACAAGGTACTTAGCTGCATCATGGGGGAAAGGGGCCTGGCCCGGCGCGGCTGGCTGTCCAAAATGGGACAGAAGCTCTACGCCTTGACCCGTGAGGGTCACCAGGTGGTTGCTCGACTCCTGGAGGGTGGGGAACAACCCCCCGCGCCTGGGCCCGTGAAGATCTTAAAAGATCAAGAGAAATACCTTTTGGGGCTTTTCAGCAGCAGCGCTGTCCGGAAGTTTGAGGAAGGCCTCAAGGACGAGCTGACTTTTGCGGATGCCTGCAGGTTCTGGGGAATCCCCGAAGGACTGAATGGCGACGCGCTCAATGCCAAGCTCGATCGACTCCGTGCGTCCTTGGTAGAGGTGGAACGAATGATCGGCACCGGCAGCGCCGAGCTATCCAACGGAAGGAGCATCTCGCGAGACGATTTGATCCTGCTGACGGCGGTTCACGAGTACCTGGAAGACCGTTTCTCCCGCCACCTTACGCTGCTTCGGAATCGGCCGGCGCGGAGCTAGAGACGGCCTGGGAAAAGCGCAGCCGCGAACCTTCGACGTAGTCGCCGTTGATCTCGATGCTGATCCACGATCGCTCGAGAAGCTCGGCGACCTGTCCCGTGACATTGCTGCCGGCAAACGGATCCAGCACCGTCTGCCGAGATTCCGTCAAGAAACGAATGAAGAATTCGGGCACGCCGGCTGGGAAGCGGGCGGGATGGATCGGCAAGCCTGCCTTGCGGCACGAATGAAGATAGTCGTCGTTGGAGCACGTGTTGGGAATCGTCAGCAGGTTCGGCGGGATAGCGCCGCCGTTATCGCGCTGAAAGTGCGGCCCGATATCATGTTGCGAAGGCCGGCGGGCTGCCTTGTAGCCGTCTTTCAGTAGCCGTTGCATCGACTTGCTGTAAGGCTTCAAGACGCGACGATTGTCCGCCTGCGGATTCTCCGTTTTGGACAACCACCAGATAATGTTGACGGCATCCTTCACGCGCGTCCGGCGAATGGTCACCCATTCTGCAGGCGTAGGCAGCCGAGATGGGTTGTACCAGTAAAAGTCCTGGGCTAGATGGAAGAGCCGGACCAGGCGTATGAGCAATTCATACTGATAAAGCGACCGCGTCCCGCTCCCTGGGTTCCAGGCGCCTCCCAACTCCATCACGAAGCTGCCATCGGGCTTCAAGACTCGGTAAATCTCCTCGGCGAATGGCCAAAACCACTCCACGTATTCTGTAGCTGCGACGTTTCCGTACGCCTTCTTGCGGCGCAGTGCAAAGGGGGGAGAGGTCAGGACAAGTGCGATCGAGTCGGAAGGAAGCCGGCGAAGCACATCCAGGGCGTCAGCATGGTAAGCTCGCCCGCGCGACGTGAGATAGGCAGGCACAATTCCTGGCAACGACACCCGGCTCTTTTTCATCCTGGGCCCTCAGTCCCCTGTTCCCTCGGAGCCTGCTGAAAAAGGGGTCTGACCCCTTCGGGAAGGGGTCAGACCCCTTTTTCAGCAGGCTCCCTCAGCGGGCGGGGACTATACAAATGGCCCACGATTCTGCCAAGCCCAGCAATTACCAGTGTTCGATGGGTCCCTTGGGAACCGGGATTGAGGGTTGCGTATCCGCCCTCTCTTCCCAGGAGCGCTTCATTTGGGGTTCTCGAAGCTGATCGAGCACTTCTTGAAACTCTCGAACGCTTTCCAGGCGGATGAGACGCTGCTGGATCGCACGCCCTGGCCGCAGGACTCGGCAGTACCAGTTGGCGACCTTGCGAAAGTTGAGGCAGCCGAATCGCTCGCCGCGATCTTCCACGAGGAGAAGCAGGTGCCGCTCCATGAAGTTCACCCGCTGCTCGTAGCTAGCCGCCGGTCCGGGAACTCCGGTCTCCTCCAGGCTTTGCAACTGAGAGAAGAGCCACGGGTTCAACAGGGCGCCGCGGCCGATCGCGATCGCGGAGCAGCCCGTGGCGGTCAACATCTGGGCGGCATCCGCAATACTCCTTACATCGCCGTTGCCAATGATCGGAATCCGTTCGACAGCCTCGGCGACAGCCCGAATGCCCTCCAGATTCACGCGCCCGCCGAATCCCTGGGCCCTCGTACGGCCATGGATCGTGACGCCTGCGACACCCACCTGCTCAAATTCCTTTGCGAACAAAGGAGCGCTCAAGCTGGTGTCGTCCCAGCCAAGCCGCATTTTCACGGTGACCGGTAGGCGTACGGCCTCGACAACCGTGCGCACCAGTTCGATGGTCTTCCGGGCATCGCACATCATGGCCGAGCCGCCCCCGCCGCGCGTGACCTTGTGCACGGGGCAGCCCATGTTGATATCTACTGCCGACACGCCGTATTCCTCGAGCCATTGGGCCGCGGCGCGCATCTCCGCAGGCTCGCTTCCATAAATCTGCACGGCGAGTGGACGGTCGACCGGGCAGGTTCGAATCAGCTCGCGCGTCCTTCGGCTCATCTGCAGCAGAGCTCGAGCATTGACCAGATCGGTGGTGGCCAGGCCAAGCCCACCGATTTCCCGCACGGCCAGCCGAAACGCAAGGTTTGTGTAACCTGCCAGGGGCGCCAGGAGAAAACGAGACGGCAGCAAAAGTGAACCGAGTCGAATGGGTTTGGCGGTCTGCCGAATCACCGCCGTCGGCGCAACACGCTCAGGCTCAGGCACGGGCATGTCAGGGTCCTGGCATTTTGCTAACAGCACGGCGGGACTCATCCGATAAAACAATTGGCTAAAGAAAAAAAGGAGCGCCATGGGCAAAAGCCGCTCTCCCTGGACTCGGGTAGTATAGCGACGCACCCCAGTTTTCCGTCAGTGACTTTCGCTCCCGCCTCGTGCTGCTGGTTTCTACTCCTACCGTGGAACTTGAGCCACTACCCTCTGCCGTCGCTTGGGCGGCCCGCGAATAGTGGGTAAAGAGCTTGCAAATTGGTGTTGCATGTTTGGGGCAACAAACTTATTTTCGAGTTCGACCTTCCGAATCGTCGGCTGTGGGTGCCGGCTTCTCCCGATTCGTACAACTTCATGTAGTGCTTCAGCGCCCGATTCCCACGTGCCAAAGCAGGCAGGTCTCTTCTCATTGTCCGGGGGCTGGTGCATGGTCAACTACGTAAAGTGCAGCGCGCTCATCAAGTGCAGCGCGCTCATCCTTCTCCTTCTCTTACCGAATGCGGCCTGGTCCGAAGTCAAGGTCCCAGCGGACTGCCGCATCAAGAACCGTCCACCCGGCCGTTGCGGTTGGTGCTCCCTGGAAACCCTGGCGCGCACCCACCACTTGAAGGCCCTCTACGATTTGACGGAAAGCCATCCCACAACCTGTGATGCCGACGTCCTGGAAGAGACACTTACTGAGATGGGCATTCCCTATCGTGTTCAGCCCCCCGGGACAACAAGCCAGGTCATCTTGAAATATGCCGTTGAGAAAGGCCTGGGCGCGGTGATCGGCTTCCGCGAGCTATATCCGGGCGGCGGCGGGCATATCGTGACATTGATCGATCTCACGACTGAGTCCGTCAAAGTCATCGATCCCAATGACCAGGACGGCCGAACTCGTGAGATGACCCTGGAACGATTCCTCTACTGGTGGGACGGTTTTGCCCTGGTCCTGGACGTGAAAGGCAAGATCGAGGCAGAGCCGGCCGCCGAGAAGAATTCTGCCACAAAGTACGGACGAAAGTAATCCCAGCGGCCCGGCAACGGCTATGATACACCCTACGGTATTTTGGCCACGCTCTCCCCTTGCCGGGCTGCTGTTCTCCCATGAATCCAGCTTCGCGTCCCTGGGTGGACGGTCTAACCTTCACCGATGCCCTGGCGGATGCGGTGAAGCGATTCGGCGCACGCGACGCGCTGGTTTTCCCACAGCTCCCTACTCGACTAACTTATTCTGCACTTGATGCCGCAGTCCGACAGACCGCATGCGCATTCTTGGCTCTCGGCATCCAGCCTGGTGAGCACGTAGGCATTTGGTCCACGAATTGGCCGCAATGGATTCTTGCTCAATTTGCGACCGCACAAATCGGAGCGGTATTGGTCAACATCAACCCCGCTTATCGCGCTCAGGAATTGGAGTACGTCCTCAAGCAGGCGGATATCACGACTCTGCTGCTCACGCATAGTCACAAATCTTCTTCCTTCTTTGACATTCTGGCCGCTATCTGTCCTGAAATCGCCAACTGTTCGCCGGACCACCTGCAATCGAGCGCCTGTCCCAGGCTGCGGCACGTCATCAGCATTCACGAGGCGAAACTTCGAGGCATGCTCAACTGGCATGAATTCCAGGAGCGTGCGGCCAGCGTGTCGGACGCTCAGTTAAGTGACAGGCACAGGAGAACCAGACCTGAAGACGTCGTCAACATTCAATTCACTTCGGGCACGACTGGTTTTCCCAAGGGAGCGATGCTCACCCACCGCAATCTCCTGATGAATGCATTCCATGTGGGCCGCTGCCTGGCATATACCGAACAGGACCGGGTCTGCATCCCCGTGCCGCTTTACCATTGCTTCGGCTGCGTTATGGGGAGCCTCGCGTGCGTCGTGTACGGTGCTGCCATGGTCTTCCCGGCCGAATCATTCGACCCGCTCGCCACGCTGCAGGCCCTTCAGGACGAAGGCAGTACTTCGATCTACGGCGTGCCGACCATGTTTATCGCCCAACTGAACCATCCGCGCTTTTCGGAATTCAACTTGCGGCACCTGCGGACGGGGATCATGGCGGGTAGCCCTTGTCCAATCGAGGTCATGCGCGCGGTCGTCGACAAAATGGGCGCCCGCGAGATGACCATTGCCTACGGGCTTACGGAATGTTCGCCGGTGATTACGCAAACCGCAACCACCGACACGCTGGAGCATCGTGTCCGCACGGTCGGCAAGACGCTGCCCGGCCTGGAGGTTCGTATCGTTGAACCGGGGACACTTACGCCGGTCGATCCCGGCCGATCGGGTGAGCTGATCGTGCGTGGCCACTGTGTAATGAGCGGGTATTACAAGAAACCAGCAGAGACTGCCGCGGCCATCACGGCGGAAGGCTGGCTGCACACGGGCGACCTGGCCTCGCAAACGGACGACGGCTTCTATCGCATCACGGGCCGGCTCAAGGATGTCATCATCCGCGGCGGCGAGAATATCTATCCGCGCGAATTGGAGGAACTCCTCTACGCCCATCCGCTCGTCGCGGATGTGCAGGTTGTTGGACTACCGGACGAGAAATTCGGAGAAGAGGTCTGTGCCTGGGTGCGCCGGAAGCCTGGATCAATCTTGACGGAGGAGGAAATCCGCTGCTTCTGTCGAGAGCGGCTCGCACACTTCAAGGTGCCCCGCTACGTGGCATTTGTCGAAGAGTATCCGACAACGGTGACCGGCAAGGTGCAGAAATTCAAACTTCGCGAGCTGGGAATTGCGCGCTTCGGCCTGCAGAAAGCCGCGGCCATCGAGACTGCTTAGCCGGCCTTCGCGCGACGGTACCTTGAAATGAGTGGTCCTGTAGAGTATTCTGGACTTCCATCTGCGGGCGTAATTCAGTGGTAGAATGCCAGCTTCCCAAGCTGGACGTCGCCGGTTCGAATCCGGTCGCCCGCTTTTCTAAAGAACTCAAATTTGGGTAGTGCCCTAAGGTTGCGGTGCAAGAAGACGGTCTCACGGCATGCCCCGATTGGGCGCAAGCCCATCTATGTCCCTTGATCTACCGATGTGTGCAAGGCATGCCACCCAGAGACCATCAGAGACGGCAGTCATGTTCGCATCGCTCACGCGGTGTCTGGTCCAAAATCCAGCACTGGCGCGATTCCGCGAGCTACTCGCCGCAACCTACACTTTACAGACGTAAAGGGGTGGCAAGATGACAACTGAAGTGAGCCGTGATCTTTCTGTCTCAGTGCTAGAGCAGGTAGCCAATTTCGTGGACACGGTCGAAGACCGGGCGCCAGAGGAGATTTCGCAAGCTATTAAGATCTGTGACTTTCTTCAAGCTATGTTCGCGGAGTCACGCCGATCAATCGGGGAATTCTTGGCTCAAGGTGTGGATGCCAAGGAATTCGCCACTAAGTACGAGAAAGCGCTTAACGACCTCGGGCCGACGTTGACGGGGATTGACAAGATAATCGCACACTTCCAAAACAAATCCCTCACGCCGCCCGCCGACGAGTGTGTCTCCCGCTTTAAGGACTTGATGGATGAGGTGCTGGGGCTCTACCACTTCATAAGGGGAGCCGTGGACAAAGCGAAACTTCCTCATCCGCCCACAGACTGGGCACGCATTGAGGAAGCCCGGAACGCATATGAGAGGGGCGAGACGAAACCCTTCCAACGGTTAGTGAAGAGCTGATCGGGGGCCCGTCTTGGCCTACCACGTTCACTTCAAGGACTCTGATAAGGCGTACCTGGACGCCCTTCCTCTCTCCAGCGAAGCCAAGGAGAAGATTTACAATTTCGTTAGGTACGCGATTGCCGAAGTAGGCGATGCCTTTCGAAACGATCCCGCCAACCGTCAAGGCCCTGGATGTTTCCACAGAGACTTGATCTTGTGGGATAGATGGGGAGATGGGCAATACCATCGAATTGACTTCATCGTTGACGATCAACACGCTCTCCAGGGCGTACTCATCATTGTCTACGTGGAGCATCAGTAGTCTGGCCTCCCTTCCGCCGCGAACAGGATCGCTTGAGCCGCGTTGCCAACGCCAGGCAAGGACTTGTAAGCGGCCGCGGCTTAGGATTGGATCCGGCAGGGCGAATTCCTTTGAGATTGATCATGCAAAAGCGTCGAATACATAAACAGGGGGGAAGGACGGGATTGGCAACGGTGCTGATTCTGGTCCTATACCTTGCCATTCTTAGCTTCCGGGCTCTGGGCCAAACTTCTCCTCCTGCATCCGGGCAAGGGCAACCGCTTAAGCCATTTCTGGAAGTCTTCCGGACCAAGAAGGAGCCGGCCGTGATCGGCAAATCAGTTACCCTGGTTTCCGCGCTGGGCAATCTTCGCGGTTACGCGGCCCGGCAGGAAACCTCGGAGAGGCTGCCCGCCCTTCTGCTTGTGCCTGGCGACGCCGGAATCTCGGAATGGATGAAACAAAACGCGCGCGACCTGGCGAGCCTCGGCTACGTTGCCCTGGCAGTGGAGCTACCGCGCGCCAAGACAGTGCTGACCGGCGCAAGCGTGGAAGATGCAAAGATCTTTCGCGGCGAGCAGACACTTGCAGGCCTGTCGGCTGCGGTTCGCTGGCTGCAGCGCCGTCCCGATGTGCTGCCTGAACGTATCGGCGTGCTGGGTTGGGCAGGTGGTGGAGAGCAAGCCCTGGCATTGGCCGCGGCAACTTCCGTGCAGGCATGCGTCCTGTGTGATTGCCAGGTTCCTGGCGACCTGGCACCACTGACCGGCCTTCGTGGAACACGCTTGCTTGGCATTTTCCCGACAGACGATGTCGCCGTCCGGGCGCGGCTCCCAGCATTTCGCAAGTCGCTGACCGATGCCGGCATCGCCGCTCAAATCCGCGTGCACAGTGGTGTTCGCCTGGGTTTTATGCGGCCGCAGGATGACAGCGCGGCAACGGCAAAGGCGGTCGATGAGGCATTTGTCGAACTCTACGAATTCCTAGGCAAGTACGTGGAGGACGCTGCACCGCCCGAGCGCGCCGCGAAGTCGGCGGCGGCGAATCATTCTATCGCGACGATTGCCGATCTGATGCAGGCCGTCAATCAGCCGACTGGCGTTCGCGGCGTCCTGGCCAAGGCTCTCGAGAAGCAGCCAACCAACGATCACGAGTGGAAGCGGGTTCGCTCGAACGGAGCGTTGCTGGCTGAAGCTGGGAATCTGTTGAAAGGCAAGTCACCGCGCAGAGGCACGCGCCACAGCTGGGAGGCACAAGTGGAGAACTATTCGTCCGCGGCAGACAAGATCATAGCAGCCGCTGAGATTCACGATTACCCAACGACCTTACGCGCCATGCAAGAATTGGCAGCAACGTGCGCGGCTTGCCACCGCGAACACCGCTAAAGAGCTGGAAACACAAAAGATGCGAGGAGATTGCAAAGCGACACGGAACCTTATCGTTCGAGCTAATGGACCGTGCGGAATTTGGGAGTAGGTCAGGTTTCCAACCTGACCGGACAGATTAGGAAATCTGTCCTACGCCGCTGCCGATTCAAGCATCGTGACAGAGCTCTGCAATCTCCACGCAGACCAACTTTCGACCCCGAAGCAACGCGGGATCTAGTTTTCAGACAACGCCCTACCGGCCATGGCGATGGAACAAGCCACCCCGGCCACAATCATTGCAATCATTGCAGCAAGTCTGGCACACGAGTACCTTTTCCTTGACCTGGTAAGGAACCATTTCACAGTAGGAAACCTTACGCTTTTCCTTCACGGGTTGGCATTCGCAAACCACGCGGGTTCCGGTCTTCGTAACGGGCTGGCAGGTGGTGACGTTAACCGTGATTTCGCGCGTCTGCGGGACGACTTCGCAGACGATCCGTACGCCCTTGCGCTGCTCGGCAACGCAGGTGGTCACATTCACAGTGATCTCATGCGTTTCCGGAACGCATTCGCAGACGATTCTCTTGCCCGTGCGCTGTTCGGTCTTCCAATGGGTGACCGCGACCGTTTCCTCGACCTGCTGCGGCACACGCTCGCAAATCGTGCGGACGACGTGCTGGTACTGGGGAGCGCAGTCGCAAGGCGAACCGCAGCCGCCGCACGGAGCTTCGCAATCGCCGCGATGGCGCTGCAGGAGACCACGACGGCCGGACCCATAGCTAGAGCAGCCGCTCGAGCATGGCACGTCGCACTCGATCGTACGCGGCACAGAGACACAGCGGGTGACCATCCGCTTTTCATTCGTTGTCACCGGTACGCATACGCTGTACGTACAGGGGACTTCCTTCTGGACCATCTTGTAGCAGGTCACCGTCCGCTTTTCCGGCTTGGTGACCGGAACGTACACCGTGTACGTGTAAGGAACTTCCTTCCGGACGGTCGCGCAGGTCGTGATTGTCCGTTTTTCCGGCTTCGTGACCGGGGTCCACTCGGTGTACGTGTATTTCTCTTCGTGAGAAACCCTCTTGTAGACCGTGCACTCGACCTCGCGCTCGCCCTGCTCGGCACGATAGCGAGTTACGGTGCGCTCGACGTATTGAGGGGGAGCCGGCGGCGGGCACGGGGCGGGCGTGCAATTTACGACTGCGGCATCGCAGCATGATGGGGCGCAAGCGTCTGAACAACTTCGCGAACAGCCACGCGACTTGCCGAAGCCATAGCTAGACTCTGCCGACACCGAGAGCCAACCGAGGGTACACAGGATCACCGCCACTGTTGTCAATCGCCGCATGTTTACTCCTTCTGGTAAGAGGACCTGGATCCCCCTGGCAAGAGTAGAGTTGCCCTGGGGCCCGTCGCTCGGCTGGCAAAAACATCAGCCGGGATTCTTTCACGCATCCACCGAGGCTGCCCGTGAAAGAGACGCCGGTCGTCTTATGCAACGTCCGTGTGCGAGGGTTCGAGTTCCGTGAAATGCCGAGCGTTACAAGTTATCTAATTTTCCTACAGGCCTCTTTCTACCTACATATCGCAACCTGGCTACTTGAACATTTGGTCAGCTGCTGAGCGTAGCGCTAAAGCTCCGCGCATCCACGGTACGCGCGGGGCCAAGGCGGAGCGCGGTAGCGCCAGGACTCAAAGTTGGTTCTGGAGTTCGGGAGATGCGATGCAACTGGAAAAGCTTCTCGGCGACCTGCTGGAGCCGTCAGGTTGCAATTTGTTGCTTTCAGATTCAAGAGGCCTAATGCGCCCGCAAGTCTTGATTTTGGGGTAAAGGCACGTACTCAAAATTCTTGGAAGTGTGTACTTCAGTACACATGACATTCGGCAGGTGGAACTGCCATTCGTCCAAAGTCTTGTCCGAGACGTAAATCATTGAAGTATAATACTTTGTGAAGAGCAATGCAAAGTCAGACTGATTGTCTGGCTACCCCCCTTTTACATGACAAAACATGACATTCGCTTTGGGAGGGCTTCCGTCGCAATGGATCAATCTTGCTTGCGGCTCTGCTTGCTCCACCAGTCTTTCCAGGCGGCCACGGCCCGGTCGCGTGCGGCCGGCGTGGCGTCCGCGGCAGGACCCAGATCCTGGCCGGTCAACTCTTTAAGGGAAACATGCGCAGCCCGCGCAACTGTCGGTAGGGAATCCTCGAGCAGAGGGATGAGATCGGGGACTAGCTGCTTGTCCGCGCGGACCGCACACGCCAAGGCGGCGGCACGGCGAATTTCCGGCATTTCGTCTTGCAGCTTGGCTCGGAGCGTCGCCGGCGTCATCCTCGCCAGCCGCTGCGTCAGAGCATCTCGAGCCTTATTCTTCGCGGAGCCGTTCAAGCCCACGATGGTCTGTGCGAGAGCGTCTGTGTAGGCCGCCCCTTTTCTTTCTCTCAGTTGGTCCAACGCGGCATCCAGGGCCTTGCCCGACGCGCGGAGTAATTCTGCGCCAAGGCGCGCGGCGTCTGCCTCGGTATTCTTGGCGGCAGTCTTCAAAGGTAGGGGAGTGGGGTTGGCAACCCTGCTTTCACCATCGTCCATGTTCTCGCCTGCACGATTGTCGGTCCGGGTGTTGCCGTTGCTGGCCTCCCTCTCGGCGGCAAATCTCTCTCGGCTCCCCTTCTCCTTGTCGCCCTTGATTTCGCCGAGTGCTAGATTTCCTTCCTTGGCGGCTCCTTTTTTGGCGACGCCACTGGCCTTGAGCGCAACCTCAACGGATCGTTCACCCTTCAAATGCGCGGTCAAATCGGGATTGAGGTTGGCGCGGCGCAGAAATAGTAAGGCGAAGCTGGTATCCACGTCAGCACCAAACTTGCCCATCCAACTGCCATCCGCCTGCTGTGCGCCAAGAAGATATGCTGCTCCCCAGGTGTACCAATCCTTGCCGCCAAGGGTGGGCAAGCTAAACGAGACCGCGACACGTTCCACCGACCAGAGGAGGTAGTACGGGTCGCTCAGGCCACCCGCCAGGAAGCCCTGCCCGGCATTGCCCAGAGGCTGTCCGACGGCCGTACCAAGCGCGGCGAAGCCGGCGCGAATCGCAGGATCCTTCCCAGGCTCGGTGGGTAACGCCTTCTTCGTGCCGCCCACGGCTGGCGCAGGCCGGGGGCCGGCGCGCAGCACTACTTCGCGGGCGCTGCCGTAGCCCAGGGCGAGACCCAGTAGTCCGGCACAGGTCATCGAAGGCGTGCTATCGCCAAGGCCGGGAAGGTTTCCCAGGGTGGCCATGTAACCCCAGCCGCCGTCTGCATGCTGCGTGGTGCGAAAGCGATTGGCCGTTCGCGCCAACGCTTTTTCCACAGGCATCCCATGTCGGCGCGCTGCCCAGAGGCCGAGAATGGCGAATTGCGTGTTCGAATTATCTCCACCGCCGATCATGTTGATCTGCGCCCGGCCCTGTGCTGCCCCTTGATTCTGCTCTAGCCGCGCGAGCAACTGCTGAATCTCCTTCGGCAATGCTCGCTTCGCGCCCGAGCTACGTATGGCTGGCCTGGGGAGGCTGCTGGTGGCCTTTAATTCGCGATGTTGCTCGACCAGGCTCTTGAGCCGACGCAGGCTTTCCTCGGGGATCTCCGGGCAGTGGTAGCTCCATTCTCCCGTCGCAATTTGGCCGGACAAAAGGCGTACCGCCAACGCTTGAATGATGGGGACGTCGCCGGCCTCGCCAAGCCGGTCGAGAAGCAGAATCGTTAGCGAAATGGCATATGTCGTGTGCTCGTCGTTAACGTCGACCCAGGATTTGCGCAGATAATCTGCTGCCCTCTGAATAGCGGGGTCTGTCGAGGGCACTTCAGATTCAAGAAGGGCCAGTGCGGCCAGGGCCGTGGCGCCGACAGGGTGAGTCTGCCAGCTGCCGTCCGCGGCTTGAGAACCCTTCAGGTGACGAACACCGTTTTCGATTGCCTGTTGGATTTGCTCCTTCGCGCCGGCCTTCGCGAACGAAACGCGACTCAAACCGAAGACGAGCAGCAGCGCGAAGGGCGCAGCTAAAACTCCATGCTTGAGGAGGGGTACACGCATGCCAGACAGGCTCGGCCGTTTGCTCTCAAATGACTGGGGAGTGGAACAACCCATATCGAGCGACATAGCTTCCTTCACGCCGGCGAATCCAAACGGTGCCGGCTGACCTGTTCCGGCGCTTGCGCTCCGGCTGGTCAGCGGCAAAGCGTGGCACTCTGCCTTGCGAACCAGGCTGGAACCGGCTCAACTATTATTGCAGGTCTTCGCGCGGGCCGCATCCGTACATGGATTCCATCGTGCCCACGGAAAAACTGGAGGGGCGAGAGCGTGATTGCAAATCTCCTCGGGCAATGGCACTCCTCACTGGTTGGGCCCGGATTGCAGTGCGCTCAGCTGTTGACGCAGCAATTGACGCTGGGCGGTGGTAAGCAGGCCGCCCTGTTGCTGCTGGAGCAACGCGTACTGTTGCAAAAGGCTCAGTTGCGCTTGCAGGATTCCATTGGTGGCGGCGCCGTTCAGCTGCGCCGTGAAGATGCTCTGTTGCAGGGCATTTTGCTGGGACTGCGACCCGTACGACGAGGAGCCGGACTGGGAAAGTGATTGGTATTGCAACGCACGCAAGGCGCTCTGCCGCTGCAAGGCGGAGAGCGATTGCAGACTGCTTTGCCCGCCCTGCTGTCCTGCAGCGCAGCGCCGCTGTGCTCTGGCAGAACTTGTCGACAGCAAAAACGTGACGGCCACGATAGCGATCAGACGGATAACACAGCGCTCATTTATTGAAGACATTGACCTCTCCACTGACGTAGACACTTGGGAGTTGTGCCGCATCCCCCTGCAGGCTAGAACAGGGCAGGAAGTATTTCGTTTGCGCGAGGAATTCTACAAACCCTCTTCACATCCTGCTCCAGGGCCATGTTGTCGCGCTCGTTTCTCCTTAGCTTGCGGTAATGGCGATTCCACCCTAGAATACTTTTCAGCGTCGCGAAGAAGATCTGACACTCTTGTCAATCGCCGGAGTGTACCATGAGTTTCGCCCCGGATTATGTACAGCAACGAATTGCCGCTGAAGCCGCCTCCGATGCGCGAGCCGCCTTCATCCGCCAGACCTATGGGCATCTCGCGGGTGCCATCCTGGCGTTTATTCTCGTGGAAACGGCCCTCGTCAAACTTGTTCCGCAAGAAATGATCATGGGCATGCTCTCTGGCATGTCCTGGCTGCTCGTTCTCGGCGCCTTTATGGTCGTGTCCTTCGTCGCCAATCGCTGGGCGCGCTCCGACACTTCCCGAGGTATGCAATATCTTGGGCTGGCCGCCTACGTCGTAGCGGAGGCAGTCATCTTCTTGCCGCTGCTCTACCTTGCATTGAAGCTCACGGGCGATACGGAAATCATTTTCAAGGCCGGCATTCTGACGCTGACCGTGTTCGGCGGATTGACCGCGGTTACCTTTTTTACCGGAAACGATTTCTCCTACCTTCGCACTTTCTTGACTCTTGGCACGTTCGTGGCGTTCGGTGTCCTCGTCGTCAGCATGTTCATCGGCACCGGAATTGGATTGTGGTTTTCTTTCGCGATGGTGGGGCTGTCTTGCTGTTTCATCCTCTATGAAACCTCCAACGTCCTGCACTATTATCGCACCGACCAGTATGTGGCGGCATCGCTCACGCTCTTCGCCTCGATAGCGCTACTCTTCTGGTACATCCTGCAAATCATGCTGTCGAGCAGTAGCCGCAACTAGGGCTCCCGGCGATGGTGTCAGGAGTAGCGGTATCTGGCAGTGCAGGCTTGCCTGTTCGAATTGTCGAGTCCTGGGGAGATAAGCACGCCTAGGCCGTGGGACCACTGCTGAGCACATTTTCGCCCTGCCCCGGCTTGATGGGTGACGGGCAGCGGAAGCGTGTGAATGTCCCGCGAGACGACGTCTTGGTCCTAAAAGAACCCGAGCAGCAATGCGCGGGACCGATCACTTTGAGTCAATGGAGTGCGAGAAGATGACCAGTCCCACGCAGCCCGAGAATCCTGCTGTCCGCCAAGCATTTAACCGGCTCTACCGGAATTTCTTCAACCTGGCCGAGCGGAAACGCCGCTGGTCGCTCGAGGACGATATTCCCTGGGACCAGGCAAATCGAGCGATGCATCCCGCCATTGCAGACGTTGTGGAGACATTCTGCGCCGTGGAGATGTATCTGCCCGATTACATTGCCAAGGCGCTGCCCATGATCCGGGCCAACCGCGGCTGGGCTTGGTTTCATGCCAATTGGGGCTATGAAGAATCGAAGCACTCACTGGCACTGAGCGATTGGCTGCTACATTCCGGCCTGCGCACCGAGGAGCAGATGGCCGACCTGGAGGACCAGGTGTTTGCACACGAATGGAACCTGCCGCAGGATAGTCCGCAGGGCATGGTCATCTATGGGATGGTACAGGAACTCGCGACCTGGCTTCATTATCGCAAGCTCCTCGAGCGGGTCAACGAGCGCGGCGATGGAGCCCTGTCGCGCATTCTTCAGCTTATCGCCGTGGACGAACGCGCCCACCACGCGTTCTACCGGGACGTGGTAGCCCTGTTTCTGGAACTCGACCGGCCCGGAACGCTGGAGCAGCTCCGGAGGGTGATGAACGGCTTCTACATGCCGGCCGTGCACCTCCTGGCCGGGAGTTCACAGCGGGTCGCATCCATCAAGTCGCTGAACATCTTCGACGAAGAAACATACTACCGCGAAGTCTACCAGCCGATCTTGGAAACGCTTGGCGTCAACCGGCAGGAGTTGCGGCGCCGCGCACGCGTTACGCGTTGAGCCTCCGATCTAGAACGGCACCGGAGCACTCGGCGAGCAGCGAAAAAGCCTTGCTGGGTTCAACGTATGGGCGCGGCGATCGGATCCATGCGCGGGCATAATCATCCGCGTTCTGCTGCAAAGCCGGTCTGCTTCTTACCTCACCGGATTCGGCGGCGCCAGGTATTTCGCCAGAAACCGGTGCATCTCCGCGCGCGATTCTTTCGCCAGTTTGGTGTCGATTCGATTGAATTCATGGCCACCCGGCGCGTCCTTATAAATCTTATGTTCGAATTTCTTGTCCGCGGCCTTGAGCGCTTGGATCAAGTGCTCCACCTCCAGCACGTTGACGTCCTCGTCATTCGTGGTCGTGTGGATCAGGAGTGGAGTTTGCAGTTTTTCCGCGTTCCACGCGGGAGAACGGCGACGGTATTCGTTTACGTTATCTTCAGCCGTCTTGCCGATGTGGTAAGGAGCCGAGTAAAGATCACGATAGTCCTGCCCTTTATAGCCCATGCGCGCCACCAGGTCGGAGACCGGCACGCCTGCATATCCCGCCTTGTAGTCGTGCGGATGCGCAAACAGATTCATCAACGTGATCATGCCGCCGTGACTCCAGCCAATGATGCCGACGCGCTGAGGATCGATGTTGTCGTGGTTCTCCAGCATCCATTGCTTGCCGGCGAATACGTCCTCGGTTTCCAGGCCCCCGTAGTCGATGAGCTGCCAGAAGTCCCGGCCTTGACCGCTGCTGCCGCGGTACTCCGGCGCCAGGACTGCGTATCCCTGTGCCAGTAATTCCCGAATCGTGTGGACATAGGTGCTGTCCAGCCGGCCGTGAACACCGCCATGAACAAGAACGATCAGCGGCAGCTTCGTTCCCTCGCTGCGCTTTCTAGGCAGGAAGGTGAACGCACTCAGGATCAGCGCATTACCGGCGCCCTGCCCGGTGGGGTTCTTGATCACGCGCGGCGGCGGTCCCGTGTAGCGCACCTTATCAACCTCAGCCACGTCTTCCAGGCGGTGGATCAGCATCTGCTCGTCCACACGTCGAGCCAGTGAATCCTCTGCAAAGCGAAGTGATTCTTGCAGATCGTGCAGGCGTTGGCGGTCGGTGTCGGCCGGCGCCGCCCCTGTCGGCGGCTGTGCCCATGCGCTGACCTCAGCCAGTGCAGCGATGCAGAGAATGAGACCGCAGACGCCAACGAACGCTCTCGAATTCATTGTTCCTCCCATGCCCTTGGTCGGCCAATCTGGGTGCTAAGCACAAGTGATGCCCCATCAGCTGAGAATGATAAGGGTACTGTCGGTTTCTTGAGATGCAAGGACTTGTTCGAATGGCGGATCTGCCTGGGGAGGCCGGCCGGCTGGGTCGGTTTGCCTGAAGCTTGAGGACAATCAGATCCTTTGGGGTTAGGCGGCCATGCCGGTCGAAGCCGGAGCTACGAACTCGTCAATTCAGACATGACACAGCGTCAGGACGCAGGCTGAGCCGGTGAATTCACTGCTTGTTTGACTTCTGGCCGTGCCTTGACTTGCTCGGACTCTCTATCGAGCAAGGCTGCCTTGAGTTCACCCACACCGGATTGCAAGATCCGCTCCCCCAGACGCAGCGGTTCCTTAGGCTGCATTCCCAGCTCTTCATCCTCCGGCGTTAGCTGCTCTTCCTTGCCGATTGGCTTGCTGCGGACGAAGGCCACCTTGTCGAAGCGATTCGTAAGCTGAACCCGTCGCATCGTGTAGTAATGCTTCTCCGCGTCGGTTTCCACGAAAACGACGCACTGTTGACCGTCGTCGACGACTGCGTCGATGGGTACCTCGACCACGTCGGCGGGCGGCGGCAGCTCGACCGTCGCCGAGATGAACTGCCCGGCGCGCAGCACTTCATCCGGACTGTCGATGTGGCCCTTGACCACGGCAGTGTGCTGGCTCGGATCGATGATATAGCTGATGTCGTCGATGAACCCCTTCAGGGGGGGCGAGCCGACCGTCCGCACCGTCCAGCGACGCTCTGCCGTAGGCAACGCCTGGAGCGTCGGGAGATCTTCTTCTGGAATGTTTGCGAAGACCGAAAGTCGATCGACCTTGGCAATCTGGAACAGGTTCGTGGTATTGTCGACCACGATCTCGTGCAAAGATACGTTACGCTCGATGACGACCCCGTCACCCGGAGCCCGGATTTCCACGCGTGCCCACTGGGCCTCTTTCGATTGGTCGCGTTTGCCCTCGCGCTTCTTGACGTTTTCCGCCTCGTCGCGCACGGCTTGAATGTCCTCCTCCGGAATGCCCCAGGTCCTGAGTGTGCTGACGGCCCGGTTAACGGTATTGACGTCGCCCTGCACATTGCGGCGCGCCGTCCAAAGGAAAACCGGCGGTACTGCCGCAGCTTTGGCTTCTGCGTTTTTCAGGATCTCTTCGTCTAACCTGAGTTGGTAGATGGCATCGAGCAAATCGTTTTTCTTGTTGCCCACATCGACGCTGTTGAAAACGGCCAGCAAATCGCCCTTTCTAACCCGGTCGCCCGAGCGAATTTCCCGATAGACGGTTTCGGGTCTTCCGGAATGGGTTGGGTCCTCGGGCACTTTGGCGATTTCCACAACCTCTGCGGATGAAGGGGAAGGAGCAAAGCGCGCGCGGATGCGCATGAGCCGCGTGGGGTCGAGTGCAGTTGAGCCAGGCATCACCAGCGGGCGGGTCTGCGTCGGTTTCTTGGCTGCAGCGATAAGGTCCGTGTTTCCCTTGCGAATGCCCAGAGCCGTGCGCACATCTTCGGGCACCATGAGAGTATGGGGCCGGCCCTCGACCAAGGCAATCCTCAAGGTCCCTGGTTTGGCCGGCGGAAGAGTGCTCGCCTCTGCCTGTCCCGGCCAAGAAAAATGCAGGAAGCCGGCCGCCGTCGCGACTCCGACGAGCACGACAGCGAGCACGACGACGATGCAGGCTATCCTGAAAAACTTCTTCAGGAAGATAGACATGAGAAGCTCCTCGATCAATCGAACGGAGTGTGCCCGGCTGAGGGAAAAATAGGACTCAGGATTGCCCGAAGCTTTGAAAGTTCGTTCTTCATCGAGTGCTGCATCTACCGCCATGCGCAACTCCCGGAGATCCGGCACCCTGGTGAAGATGCGCCCATGCCTGCTTGCCCGGGCCAGCGATTCTGATTCAAGAGGAGAGGGACTGATCAGAATCATCCGCAGGCGGGGATCGCGCGTATGCAGCTGCTCAGCCAATTCCAGGCCCTTGCCGTCGCGGAAGCAGCAGTCAAGCACGGCAACTCGAGGGCGGCACTGTTCGGCGAGTTCCAGAGCCTCGATGGCGTTTACGGCATGGACGACTCTCAGGCCGTCGCGGGCCAAGACCTTGCTCAGGACTTGACCGAGCACCGCATCTGGGTCGATAACCAGGATCGGCCCAGGCTTCGAGCCGACAGACATAGTTAAAGTTCAACCTCCGACGCAGTCTTTATACGAAGCCCTGGACCCACGCGCGAGGGGATAAGCATATCTAGTGCCAAATGGCGGGGCCGGGCAGAGCGCGTTAGAGCCTAGCCTGTTGAGAAGAAGAAGCCATGCAAGGGAAAGGACTTACGTCCGAAGGTGAGTGGGAGCGTGCTGATAAACTGCCTTAATAGCGCGCCTATCTGAAACCTTGCGCTGGTGGGACCTGATTGGGCTCCGACCAGTCTGGTCGCTACGAGACCAATCAGCGCATGCGGACTTAGAAATTGAAGCTGGCGCGCAGCATGACGCCCTGGTCGCTGAATTCGCCCCTGGATAAGGTGGTGCTAAGCCTGCCCACCTCCCACCAGTACTCATATTCATAGCCGGCGGAAAACAGCAGTTTGGGAAATCGCGGCGGATTCCAATTCACGCCCAGGAACGCATTTAGCATTGGAACAGCTTGTGGATTGGATTGGTGGGTCACGCCTGACACCAGCCCGCCGCCGGGACCAGCTGTGGTGGACACCTCTAAAAAGTTCTGCTGCACTCGTCCGAGGAGGAGGGCCCCGTCGAGCCGCGCGACCAGAGATAAGCCCGTCGCTTTCCATTGGCGCGTAAGTTCCAGTCCATAATGTGGACCGCCGCCAAGGTAGTGGTTGCTTGTTTGCCTGTCGAAAATCCCGCTGCCGGCGGCCGCGGCTGCGAAAGGCTCGGTTTCGTGCGAATCAAAATAGACATTTGCCAAACGTAGACCAAACCACCATTTCATGCCCCAGTCGGGCCAGAGGGACCACTCCCGGCTGATGTAGTCAAGGTCGCCGATATTGACGTCCAGGCGGCTTCTCAGGTCGGCAGCTCCGTCAGGTCCGGCCACTGACGCGCTTCCGTCGCTGGCCATCTCGCGGTAGGCAATGGCAAATTCACCAAACCCCGAGGGCAGCCGGTAGCCAAGCTCAACGCGCGGCGAGACCGTCCAGTCCAGGTCCGCGCTAGGAAGATGCAAGGTGTCCGGCGGCCGGCCATCGACTTGCACCGTGTCCGTCAGCCGGTTCTTCACATGGGGGCCGACGATTGCCAGGTCCACGCCGACTGCCCAGCCGGGCAGTCCTGTCTCCGGAGGATCCAGCAGAGGGTCTCGCTCGAAGTAAGGGCCAGGCAAGGGAGCGCAAGAGAACGGAGCGGCGGCGGCTGGTTGAAGTAGCAACGACTGCGGCGCGTCCGGCGGATGAGGCAGACCCGGCAAGACATCTGATTCAGCCTCCGTCGTGGCCGTGCCGGTCGCTGGGTTTGCGGGCGCCTGCGCATGTCCTCGCAGGGCAAACGAAAGGCCCCCCAGGAGGGTCAAGACTGCCAGCAGGCAGGACTTACGGGCCATGAACTGACTCCTCTCTTTGGGCGAATCCGGCGTCTCAGACGGCGTGCGGTCGATACTGATCCCAATAGGCCGTAGCCGCATTCGCCAGAATGCGGGGGAAACTGCGTGAGATGGCCCGCATTCTGGCGAATGCGGCTACGGGGCGATGTTTCATTCTTGACCGCGCTCCGTATAGACGGCCAATCTGCTGTTGTTGCTTCCCACGTCCATTTCCAGAACGCGTCCGACTAGTTGCTTACTGCTGGCCCGGGTCGCTAATTGGCGACGGCTTCCAGCGATCGTCAACGGGTAAGGGTCGGATCTCCGAGGCCGGCAACGCCGCGCCACTTGGCGCTGGCAGCGGCTGAGCTGAGCTTGCACGAGGCGCCGGGCATCCGGTGCCGACCTCCCCTGTCTGTTGCGCGCCGGTTGTGGGACACACGTGACAGCAGGGCCAGGCCGTCATGTGATCGAGGTCGGGCAGCGGCGGCAATTCTCGCGGCTGAGCGAGTTGGAACAGGTCGTCCGTCTGCAGCAGGTCTGCGACGCCGACAACCGACGTCCATAATTGCCCCAGGATTGTCAGGTAGGATGCAACGTTTGCAGCAAGTGTCTGCTGTGCCGTGACCAGGTCGGCGAAAGCAGAATTGGGATCGATCTGACGGCGCTCGAACACGCCTCGATAGGCGCGAACCTGATCGGGCAGGATGAATCTGCGGTAGTATTCCAGCGCGTCCAGGCTGTTTTTGTAATTGTTGTAAGCGTTCGCCAGCATGGTCGTCAGGTTTGTCTCGACCCTGTGGGGTTCCTCGCTGGCGCGGACGAGGGCGGCCTCGGCGGCAATGATGGTGCCCTTGTTCTGATCCCAAACAGGAAACGGCACGCCAACCTGAAGCGTCGGCACCGTCTGTTTGGGAGGCAACACATACTCTTTGAGAATTGCCACTCGGAAATCCACATCCGGATAAGGGGTGATTTGCGCGAATTTCAAATTGTACTTTGCCTTGTCGATGCCGTTGCGGGCAGTGAGCACGTCCGTGTGCGTGCGCAGTACCTGGCTGAGGACCGCGTCATAATCGTAGTAGGGGAGTGCAGCATCGACCCGCCCTGCGACCTCTGTTAACGGCAGCTGACGGAGACCAAGTGCGGCCACTAGCTGTTTCCAGGCGTAGGTGTAATTCTGAATCGCCTGTTTATAGGCCAGGCGTGCTGTGTAAGCCTGGGCTCGTAGTGTCGCCGGCTCGTAGGGCGCAGCGAATCCACCTCCGAGCATGCCAGTTTGAATCCGGTAGATCTCGTCCGTGAAGCGTGCCAATGCACGATTCACTCGGACTGTCTCCTTGGCAACGAGGACGCCGAAATAGGCTGTCCGCACCTGGGTGGCCAGATCGCTTCGCGCACGTTTCAGCGCTAGCTCGGCGTTGCGAAGGTCCATTTCCGCTGCTGCAGTTTGCAGCTTCAGCTTGCCTGCAAACTTGACCGTTTGGTCGACGAAAACGCCTTGCACGCCCGGCGCACTGCCGTCGTTGGAAGGATCGACTTCGTAACCGACTGTTGGATTCGGATAGGCTTTGGCCTGTATCAGATTTCCTTTCGCGGCCTGAACGTCGGATGCTGCTTGCCGCAGTTGCGGGCTATTCCCTGCCGCCAGCTGTTGCAGCTCTGCCAGCGTGTATGGTCTGCCGCTCGGTCCTTGCTCGGCTACCGGTTCACTCGGCAGCGCCGGTAATTCGGGGTAGAGTCGCTGGATCTCGCGCTGCTTGGCTGCGGCGTCTCCAGGGAGTTGAATGGTCTTTGCCTCCGAGCCGGGAATCTCCGATGGGATATGCAAATCGTACTGGTTCTTGGCTGGCGACGAGGCCTGGGGTGTCGGTTTACCCTGCATCCAGGCGGTCGTCTGGATGTCGACCGTCGTGTTTGAGGGCGGGATGGCGCTCGATTTCTCACCCGGCGCGGAAGGATCGCGACTGGCCGGTTTTCCGGCCGGCGGCGTCGTGGCGGCGGGCTCAGTGGCAAGTGACGGCAGCAAGTCATATGGATGCGAACTCAGATCGCAGAGCGCCCGGTCCGTTTCCTCACGAGCATGGTACAGGCACCCGCCCAGGAGCAGCATGCCGCACAGCGCGAGAAGCCGTCGTCGTGACATGGCAGCGGACCTCTGACCGTGAATTTCATGCTCTGGGGAGCAGCGCCTGGCGGATCCCCAGTACCAACAGTGCAATCTCAAGAGATGCTGACGAAGTCGAATCGAATTCGACAAGACTGTCGGTTATATCGGTTATCGAGCCTTGGAACTTGTCAAAACCCGGCACACTGGGCAGGATTTCTTAAAGAAATCACTCTGGCACTGATCAGATTTTGGTGAGTTTGAAGACATGGACTGCGGCGCTTTTTCGCCGCTTTTGTTTTTCCTTGCTGCAGCAAAACAAAAGCGGCGGCAAAGCGCCGCACTCCAAAGGTGCGGTACCGCTAATGATCAAGAAACCGAGTGCTGACGAATGCGTCCCAAGCTTGGCCCAGTCTCGTGTAAGTCGAGCGCGCCGGCTACATAGGAATAGCCAGTCTTGGCTGTCCCGTGCGTGGGCAGGGCATGGTCACAGCAAGACCCCACCGTTCCGCCGCTTGACATCGTTGGCCCTGTTTGCTGCAATCAGTGCGCTCAAGATAACCTTTGCGCAGCGGTATCCATCACTCAAGGGGAGTATGTCTCATGCCATCACCGTCCTTTGAAAAGCTCACGGCTCCCAGGCAGGGCACCCGCGTTACGGTCAGCAGCGATGGACAGTGGAACATTCCGAACGACCCCATTGTTTGCTTGATGCGTGGAGATGGCATTGGCCGCGACGTCGGGAATGCGCCTGGCATCACCACGTGCGCTGCGCGTGTGCTGGATGCAGCAGTCGAGAGGGCCTACAAGGGGAAGCGCCGTATCCACTGGTTCGACGTCCACGCCGGTGACGTGGCCCGCGAAATGTATTACTCGCAAGTGAAGGACGAACAGGTCAGTTCCCTGAGCGAGGAGGAGCAGCGCCAGCTCTACTTGCCGGACGATACGCTCAAGGCATTCGAATACTACAGCGTCGGCCTGAAAGGGCCATTGACCACGCCCATCGGCGGAGGGTTCCGCAGCATCAATGTCTATTTGCGCATTCGCTTCGACCTCTATGCATGTGTCCGGCCGGTGCGTTATTTCAAGGGCGTGGAAGCGCCCAATAAGCGGGCCAACAAGGTGAACCTGGTCATCTTCCGCGAGAACACCGAGGACGTTTACTGCGGCATCGAATTCAAGAGCGGCACCGACAAGGCCAAGCGCATTATTGGCCTGCTCAAGGAAATGGGTTACAACGTCTTGCCTTCATCCGGCATCGGCATCAAGCCGATCAGCCCGGAACGAACGAAGAGACTCGTGCGCATGGCCATACGCTATGCCCTGGACAAAAAGCTCCCGAGCGTCACCCTCATGCACAAGGGCAACATCATGAAGTTCACCGAGGGAGCGTTCAAGGATTGGGGCTACGAGTTAGCCAAGCAGGAGTTCGGCAGCAGCACCGTGACGGAAGACGAGATCAGCAAGGGGGCCGACGGCAAGAATAAGCTGCTGATCAAGGACCGGATCGCCGACAGCATGTTCCAGCAAATCCAGTTGCGGCCGGATGAGTACAGCGTCATCGCCACGCCGAACTTGAACGGCGACTACTTATCGGATGCGGCGGCCGCGATGACGGGCGGTATTGGTCTGGCAGCCGGCGCCAACATCGGCGACCGGTCAGCCATGTTCGAAGCCACGCATGGCACCGCGCCGAAGTACACCGGCAAGAACATGGCAAACCCCGGCGCCGTCTTGCTTTCCGGCGCACTCTTGCTGGAGCATCTGCACTGGGACGAGGCAGCCCGGTTGGTCAACCAGGGACTGGAGGCAACCTTTGCCGAGAGCGAAGCTACTGCCAATCGTGGTCCTGGCGGCAAGCTCTACGTGACCTACGACATCGCTCGCCAGTTTGCAGGCTATGGTGCGGAGGCTGGAGCGACCAGCGCCGAATTTGCGGATCGAATCATTTATCATTTGAACAAGCTTTAGCGAACGACGGGCGGCGCTGGTGGGGCTGGATCTTCCGTAGGGGCGATGCTCTGCCAGCCCTTCCAGGGCTGCTCGAACCACTTCTCCCAGGCAGGGCGCGTTTCCGATTCTGGCCGGCCCTTGAAGATGGCATCGGGCAGTTGATCTAGAATCCGTTTTCCACGTTTCAGCGTATCCTGAGCCTCTTTCACGTAGGCCTTGCCTTGATCGGTCAGGGCTGCCTGGCAAAGGAAGCGCTGTCGGATGGCCGTGAGCCCTTCGTACTGCTGCTGATAACGACTCGCCAGGCTATCGTACATGTGGATTGCCTGGAGAGTTTCTCCCTGTTCGGAGCGCGTAGCGGCTAGGCGGAACAGCGCAGCCATGAGAAGTGCCGTATCCCCTTCATTGAGAGCGTTTACTGCCCGCCGCGCTTCCAGGTCGTCGGCGACTTTTTGAAAGTTGGCCGCGGCTTGCTCGAGATAGAGCAGATGCTGCCTCTGATAGTGTGGCCGAACCGCGCTTGGAAACGGCGGATCGGTGAGTTGTTGCTGCTGCTCCACATAGGCCAATTGGCTGAAGCAGTCCCCGAGACGGGAGCGGGCGACTAGGACATCGGGATTCGCGGGATAGAGCATCAGTGCCGCTTCCCACTCGCCCGTAGCAGAACGATAGTTGCCCGTCCGGTAGTAGGTGTCGGCCAAGAGATAGAGCGATTTCTCCTGCGCCTCTCTGTCCGGATCGCTGCGCATGAGTTCCAGGTTTTGCTGAAGCTGCTCAATGGCTTCGGCGTGACGGTTGTGGTCGACCTCCCACAGAGCCAGTTCGTAACGTGCCCGATAGGCAAACGGACCAGGGTATTCGATGCAGTGGTGGAACGAACCCTTGGCAAGGAGTTCGTGGTGGGGCAGAGCCTGGTGGGCTTCTCCCAGCCGAAACCAGGCTTCGCTGAGACGCTCCAGAGTGGGCTGCAGCTTGATGATTTGATCGAGCGTATCGACAACGTGGGCATAGTCCTGGCCCTGCGCGAAGAGGTCTGTCGCGCGCCAGAGCTGGTCGATTTTTTGATTCTTGTCGGAGGCAGTTTCGGCAACTGCCAGAATGGCGGTGCCGGCCTCGCGAAAATGCTGCTGCGCGGTCTCTTCCGCGTGACGAGCAGCGGTCTTGTTGACTTCCTTTTTGGCCTGGTCGCGATCCGCCTTGCCCCATGCCTCGGCTATCTCGGCCAGCATGGCCTGGGCAGCGCCCACTGGGACAAGGCGGGCATAAATCGTCGCCAGTTCGCGCGCGGTCCCGAAGTCTCCATTCTTGGCGGCAGTCTGGCAACTGGATTGCAGCAGGCCCATCGCCTCGGGCAAGCCCAGGAGGTCATTGTGGTAATCCGTCGCCTTGACGACGTTGGCGAGCGCTTGCTGAAAGAGGTTCAGGGATATTTTCCGGTTCTTATCGTCGAGCCTCGCTGCGCCCAAACGCAACATCGCAGCCTGACTTTCCTCGCCGCCGCACGACTTCGCTCGCTCCCAGGCGCTGATGGCCCCTGTTTGCCTGCCCAGCTGGTGATAGCACAATCCTAGCCAGTACCAAACGCGTCCTGGCTCCGGCGGAGCCTGCCGTCGATCGGCCACGATCGCTTCCCAGAGCGGTATTGCCTCGCCCCACGCGCCGTCCTGCTGGAGGCTGTAAGCCATGAGCAAGCGTGCGCGGGCGACGATCGGCGCCGCGGCAGTCGACCCAATGTGGCCCAGCACTTTGCGTGCATTTTCCCGTGCCTCCGGCCCTGGGGTCCGAAGTAACAGTTCCCCTCGCAAGAGACGTGCAGGTGCAAGAAGATTCTCGTCCTCGGTGGGACACTGCAACTCGCGCTCGTTGGCTTTCAGTGCTTCGGCTACGTTGTTGAGGCGCAGGAAGGCCTGGGCCAGCATGCTATAGCCTTCGCGGCGGTCGTCGGCTCCGTCTTCAATAGATTGCTGGAGATAGCTGGCGGCACGCGACAAATCGCCGTCCGTCTGGAACCAGACTTTTCCCAGCCGATACATGAGCGGGATGCGATCCGCTTCCGGTACTCCGAGGCTGTCAGCCTGCTCGAGGTGAACGCGCGCCTGGCGCCGTGCCTCGATGGCTCCGTCCGCGGGCAGCTCCTTGGCAAGACGTAGTTCTGCGCTGCCCAGCAAAAAGTGCGCTTCCGCGGCCCGGCCGGGAAAGCGGTCCACGCGAGCTAGCGCGTCAGCAGCCTGCTCCACCGCCGCGCTCGTGAGGCTATGCGGATCCTCCAGCATGCGCCGGGCCACATTCATGTCCTTACGAAACTGCAAAGCATCAGGATCGTACCACAGGGGGCGCGTCGCCCACACGCCGACGAGCGTGGTCAGCCCGAGAAGAAGGAGGGGAATCTGCCAAAGCTGCCCAAGCGAGGGCCTCAGGATAACAGGCGAAGCCATGCTCTCGGGCGAAGCAGCATGTGCGTGATCCGGAGCCATGGCTGACGCCCTCCCAACCGTCCTGCTGGTAGAAGAGAATTCCTGAGGTGGTTTTGGATAACTTTCGGGGCGTTTTCCCGATAGTGGAAGAGGCTTTTTGCATATTCAAGCAGAGCTGTCAATGCCATGCGCTTGCCTCGGAGAGCGGAAACTCTCCAGATAGTGCGAACCTGTCGGTCTTACGCTTTCTCTTGCCAGATGCGTATCTTCCCTTTAATAGTGGAAGGACAACTATTTTGAAGAGTACCTGGAAGAGAGGATAGCGGACGTGGCACTTAGCGTTGCGGTAGTTGGGGCAACCGGAGCAGTCGGCGAGACCATGCGGCAGGTGCTGGCTGAAAGGGCCTTCCCGCTGAGCGCCATTAAATTCCTGGCTTCGGAGCGCAGCGCGGGAAAATCGCTCACGTTCAAGGGGAAATCCTATCAGATCGAACCCATCCGGCCCGAGGCATTCGAGTACGTTGATATCGTGCTCTCCAGCACACCCGCGCTCGTCAGCCGGGAAATCAGTCCTGCCGCTGCCCGAGCCGGCGCGATCGTCATCGATAACTCGAGCGCTTGGCGGATGGATCCCGAAGTGCCCCTGGTCGTTCCCGAAGTCAACGCGGAAGCTTTGCAGTGGATCCCCAAGGGGATTGTGGCTAACCCCAATTGCTCGACGATTCAGATGGTTGTTGCATTGAAACCCTTGCACGACCTCGCCCGCATCAAGCGTGTGGTTGTGGCGACGTATCAGGCGTCTTCCGGAAAGGGAGCAACCGGACTTTTCGAGCTAGATGCCCAGGTTGGCGCGCTCGGCCGCGGCGAGCCCGTTCCAGCGGCAAAGGCCCATGCCGCCCAGCTTGCCGGCAATGTCTTGCCGCACGATTGGAAGGCAGGCGAGGAAGGGTATAGCGAAGAGGAATGGAAGATGATCCGGGAAACTCGGAAGATCATGGGAGATGAGAGCATTCTCGTTTCGCCCACCACGGTCCGGGTCCCTGTGCGCGTCGGGCATTCCGAAGCCATCAATTTGGAGTTCCACAACCCCATCAGCGTCGACGAGGCACGCGCCGCCCTGCGCCACGCACCAGGGATCGTCTTACTCGACGACAACGCCGGGGGCAAAGTTCCCTTGCCCCTCGAGCTGGTGGGAAGGGACGAGGTTTTCGTTGGCCGCATCCGCCGCGATGCAACGGTGCCCTACGGCCTCAACCTCTGGGTCGTTGCCGACAACCTGCGCAAGGGGGCGGCAACCAACGCCGTGCAGATCGCCGAAGTCCTTATCCAAAGAAACTGGTTGCCGCGCCGCTGAGCGACGGTCCATGCGTAACATCAAGCTGACGATGAGCTACGACGGCACCGACTTCTACGGTTGGCAAACCCAACCCGGCTTCCGCACCGTTCAAGAGACGCTCGAGGAAGCGATCGCCAAGTTGACCAGTGAACGCGTCCGGCTCAACGCCAGCGGTCGCACGGACGCCGGCGTGCACGCCGTCGGCCAGGTCGCAAATTTTTACAGCAACACCCATCACCCTGCGAAAGTATTGATCGCCGCCACCAATGCGCGCCTCCCTCCGGATGTGATCGTGTCCAACGCCGAGGACGTTCCCGAGGCGTTCGACGCCAACCGGGACGCACGACGCAAACTGTATCGGTATGTAATCCATGACGGCCCGGTTCCCAATGTTTTCCTGCGTCGCTATGCCCTGCATTGCCGGCACCGGTTGGACGTCGTCGCCATGGCACAGGCAGCTGAGCCCCTGCGTGGCCGGCATGACTTCCGCAGCTTCGAAACGGACTGGCCAAACCGCATGTCGAGCGTTCGGACGATCAGCCATCTGGCTGTCAGCCGCATGGGTGATTGGCTATGGCTGGATGTGGAAGCGGACGGGTTCCTGTACAATATGGTAAGAGCCATCGCCGGCACGCTCGTGAATGTTGGGCGCGGCTACTGGCCCGCAACGCAAGTCGCCGAGATCCTGGCCGCGGGAGACCGCCGCAGAGCGGGTCCAACGGCTCCAGCGCAGGGGTTGTTCCTGATGCGCGTCACCTACGGCTGCTGATCGCGATGCACGACTGGACCAAGGATTTCCCCAATACGCTTGCAATCAAGCCGCTCAGCCGGCCGCCCGTCGCCGTGGTCCGGGTGCCTGGATCCAAGAGCATCACAAACCGGGCGCTTGTTCTCGCTGCGCTTTCGGCGCCCAACTCTGGCAGTCAGCTCCGCGGAGTCGCGCGTTGCGAAGATACCGAAGTCATGGTGGAGGCCCTGCAGGCGCTCGGCTTCAGGGTCCGCGCAGATTGGCCCGATTCGTCCATTCACGTTCGCCGAGGAGAACACGTAAACCCTGTGCCGGCCGCAGAGGCGAACCTGTTCGTGGCCAATTCCGGCACGTCGATGCGCTTCCTGACCGCCCTGGTCGGCCTTGGGCAGGGGCAGTATCGCCTCGACGGCATCTCACGTATGCGCGAGCGGCCGATCGAAGATCTCCTCTCGGCCCTTCGCCAGCTAGGAGCTGAAGTTTATTGCGAGAGGCTCAGGGGTTACCCGCCTGTCGTCGTCAGATCCTCGGGGCTCGCGGGTGGTCGCGTTCGGATCAAGGGAGATATAAGCAGCCAGTTTTTGAGCGGCCTCCTCATGGTCGCGCCATTGGCTCGTGGCGAAGTGTTCATTGAGGTGGATGGCCCCCTGGTGTCTGGCCCGTTTGTGGCCATGACTGTCGCCATGATGGAACAATTCGGGGCGAAGGTCGAAACAGACCTGCTCACTTACTTCAAAGTTCCTGTGCAGCCTTGGTATCTTTCTCAAGATTACGCCGTGGAGCCCGATGCCACCGCCGCCAGCTATTTCTTCGGTGCCGCGGCCATTACCAGGGGCGAAATCACCGTACAAGGTCTTGGTCGGAGAAGCATGCAGGGGGACGTTCGCTTTCTCGATATCCTCGAAGACATGGGATGTGCGGTGCAGCGAACGGACCATGAGTTCACCGTCGCGGGCGGCGCACTGCGCGGTGTGGATGTGGACATGAACGGCCTGAGCGATTGCGTGATGACCTTGGCGGCCGTCGCCTGCTTCGCCGAAGGACCCACGACGATTCGCAACGTCGCACATGTTCGCCGCAAGGAGACAGATCGGCTGCGTGCCCTGGCGAACGAGCTCAGCCGGATTGGAGTGGACGTCAAGGAATTTGCGGACGGCCTGACGATTGTCCCGGGCCCGCTGCACGGGGCGAATATTGCAACTTACAACGATCATCGGGTGGCGATGAGCATGGCCTTGGTCGGGCTCTGCACGCCGGGAATCGTCATTGGCAACCCCGGCTGCGTCGCCAAGACCTATCCATCATTCTTCGAAGATTTGGAACAGCTACGCTAGCGGTCGCGATCGTGACTGCAACCCATAGTGGGAGAAGCCAAATGACTCAACGGCGCTTTGACCTCGGGCCCCTGGCCGCCTTCGCGCAGCGAGGTTTTCTAGGGTGTTTGATTTGTGCTCTCTGCTCGAGCGGCAAGCTCACCGCCGCGCTGGATGCGGAAACGAATAAGCCATACCATCTGCAAGTTGTCCTGCATTTCAGCGGGCATCGCTGGCTGACAGACCCATTTCAAAAGCAAATTAAACGTGAACTTCATGACGGCTTGCAGGCTGCCCTGGGGGACCTCGCCGAGGTCGAAGTTCGGGATCATCATCCCCGACTCAAGGAAGTGGAGACGAACGGGCTGCGGGCTGCGCTGGACAGCTGGAACTTCTTATCGGATGAAAAGCTGCATTTTCTGTTCATCGATTTTGTAGATGGACAGTATGAGATCCAATCCCGCCAATACGACGGATTTGTGGGTCTAGCCAGCCCCACGGTTCGACATGCCCAGGTGGCCGACCGCCAACTGGTAGCCAGGCAGGCCTCTCTCCTGATCGATCAGGATTTCGGGTTGGCCGGCACCATCAACCTCCCGAAAAAGGGTCCCGGCGACATTTACGAAATCGCTCTGAAAGGCGGCAGCCTCGGACCGTTCCTGGGACACTGGCTGAAAAAAGGCGACATTCTGGCGATTTCTCAAATCAGCAATCAAGGAAGCAGGGGGGGGCTCGGCGCTGTGCGCATGCCTTGGACCCTTCTGCAAGCAACTCAGGAGCCACAAGGGGCATCTTGCACTTGCCAGCTTCTTTACCGCCATCAGAATCCTTTGCCTATGCTTGGAGGGGTGCTTGGGTATCGGTGCATCAAGCTGGGAACGATCGATGCCCCCTTACGTCTCCGATTGGTTGGAGATAAGGACAGGAGGCCCTTGAGCGGCAGGGAGGTCTCGGTTAGCGCGAAAGGGTTCACTGATTTGAGTCCGGAACAGGTCTCGACTGATTCCGACGGTAGGGTTGGGTCGTCACGGATTTACAACAACGTGGCGTTTGTGACGGTGTCGGTAAGCGGCCAGCCGCTCGCTCGAATTCCGCTGGAAATCGTGGATGACCGCACGGTCACGGTCGCCATCCCCGACAATCCTGAGATGGAGCGCCTTGGTCAGCTCTATCTCAGCCGGGATCGCTGGAACCGGCATCTTTCCGACAGCTTGGAAACTGCGTCGACGAGAGTACGAGAATTGAATGCCATACCCTCGCAACGCAGCGAAGAGGCCCTTTCCCTGGCGCGCGCGGGTCTGAAAGCGATCGATAATGACATCGCTAAGGCCATGGAGGAACGCGACAGCATTCAGCAACAATATGCTGAGATTACTAAAGACGCTAAACTCAACACGCGCCTTGACCTGACGGAAGGAAACCTACGACTCCAGGATTTGCAAACGCGACGTGGAGAGCTAGACCGCTATGTCAGCCAAGTGACAAAGGACGTGGAAACGGAGAAAGACCCCAAGGTGCGAAAGATGAAGGCGGACTGGGCTGCAGGCCAGTTGCGCGAGGCCAGCGCCGACTTTGACGGAGCCATTAAGATCTACGAGCAGGTTGTCGCCGATGGGTACCAAGAGGGATTGCAGCAGCTAAACGCACTTAAGGAGGCGTGGAAGTTGCATGGACAAAAGCACGTAGCGGCCGACAAGTTTATTTATGAGACGTGGCCGAAGCTCGAAAGAATTGCAGATATTTATGCGAATTTGCCAAAAGCGCGCAATGCGTTTCAGACCTGCGTCGAGGAGGGTGATTATCTGAGGCCTAGGAAATTGCTTCTGGACAACGTCGCTCTTACGGGCAAGATGGAGAAAGAGGTCGCTGAGGCGCCCCCGGGGCAAGATGCCGAGGATACCCAGAAGACCGTGCAAATGATCAGCAAGCTCACTGATGGGCTCACCAAGTTGTCGAACGATATTGGCGAATACTTGCGAAAGAATACTCCAAAGAAAAAATGAGCCGACCGTGCTCACTTGCTGCGAGGCGGCGGAGTCGTTCGAGAGCCGCCGGCTGCCGCCGGTCCGCCTGCCACGCGAATCGGCGTTTTGCACAGCAGGCAGGTTACCACTTTGTTGCGCTCATGGTCCTCAACCAGCATGTACTTGCGGCAGCGAGCGTTCGGACATTGAACGGCAAAAACCATGATACGGCCCTTCGTTCGCCCTAATCAGTCAAGAACGAATATGGTGATTTTCAGCCCGCGCTGAGCCGACCCGGCCCGTTCGCCCCTGTCATTGAATGCGCAAACTGCGGACCCACTCAGCCTCCCTGGCGATCTCTGCGTCTTCCAGGCCGCTGCTGCGGTGAATCTCGGTCCTGGCCATTTTGCCGCTCGTCATGTCCAGAGCCATCACGTCGATGAGCCCGTTGCTGCCGACGCCGCAGCGCACCTGAACAGGCGAAAACTTCGGCAAATTGGGCGGCAAGCCTTCGATCCAGCACTCGCCGATGCTGATACAGGCGTCGGCCTGGTGCGCTTCGCCCTGCAGCACCTTCACTCGGACACGCGGCTGATTCTCGACAACGGTGCGATAAACGCGGCTCGCAGCTGTCGGCAACTGCGTGTTCTTGCGGATAAGAATATCGTTGATGCGCCCATCCTGATGCTTGACCTCGATGCCCAGGCTATGTGAATTCACATTGATCTCGATCACCTGTCCAAGCGTCGCACGCACCTCCGCGTCGAGCATAAGGCCAGTTTCCTCGCTGCGCGAGGCTACTATGCCGGCATGAATGGCGGCACCGCGCGCCACCACTTCGCTTACGGCCAAGGAATTATCGGCGGCCTTGCCGCTGATTTCCTGCAACATCTGGCCCGTCATGGGCATGTGCGTGGAGCCGCCGACCAGCAGCACGCGGTCCACCTTATCCCAGCCGACACCAGATTGCCTGAGCACCTGCTGCGTGGTCAGCCGCGTCCGCATGAGCAGGTCACGGGTCAGCGTCTCGAATTCTGCTCTGCTGATAGAAACGGTCAGGACCTTGCCAGCGTGCGTGCAAGTAACGCTCGCCTGCGGCAGCTTGCTCAGAGTGCGCTTGGCGCGCTCGGCCGCCGCTCCCAAAGCTGCCAACGACTGCGGATCCGACCTGGGATCCACGCCATGCTGCTGCTGGAATTGGCTCGCAACGTGCTCAATGACACGGTCGTCCCAATCCTTTCCTCCCAGGCGCACGTCCCCTTCGATGGCGAGCGTCTCGAAGCGCCGCTGCGACAGTCGAACCAGAGTGACGTCGAAAGTCCCGCCACCCAGGTCATAGACAAGGACGACGCGTTCCTGGTTGGGAAGGATGCGGTCCCGGACCAGCTCTAGCGTGCCATGGGGCGGTTGAAAGGAGTAGGCGAGCGCCGCGGCGGTAGGCTCGTCGAGGATATCCAGAACGTCCAAGCCGGCAATCCGGCCCGCGTCCTTGGTGGCCTTCCGGCGCGTGTCGTCAAAGTAAGCGGGAACCGTGATGACGGCCTTGCTGATGGGGCCAATGCGCAGCTCGGCATCCTGAACGAGCTTGCGAAGGATGATGGCGGAGAGTGTCTCCGGACGAAACTCTCGGCCCGAAACCTCCTTGCCATAGGTCGGGTGGCCAATCCGCCGTTTGATTAGAGTTGCAACTTTGTCAGGATGTTCGAGGGATACATCGAGCGCTGCTTGTCCGACGACGGCGTTGCCTTCGTGGATATACACGGCACTGGGCGTGAGCATTTCGCCGTCCCGATTGGGCAGCGTCACCGGCAGGCCGTGATCATCTAGCGTCGATATTGCCGAGAATGTCGTTCCAAGGTCGATGCCGACCAGTTTCCCTGCGCCTTCCGCCATGCTCGCCTTTTCCCCTTAAGTGAACCAAGGCAGCTTACCAGCGGGTGTCTGTTGGTCCCACGGTACTGATGAAATGAATTGTAGCCAAGTTGAATGACGCGAGGAAGCGAAAGCGGTCGGCCACGTTCTGGACCGAGGTCCCCAGAAGGAGCAGAGCAACGAATTTACTGCTATTCGGCTCGCGACTGCCTGGCGATGGACGGATCGGATCCATCCCTTGCGAGCGCTACCGGCAGGGAGGCCGGGGCCGAGAACATCAGGCTCCTTTTTTCCTCTTGTTGGTCGGGCGCACCATTACCAGGGAACCGTCGGGGCCGGGAACCGCCCCGCGCACCAGAACCAGGTTGTGATCGTTATCGATGCGAACGAGGCGCAAGTTTCGAACGGTCACTCGGCCCGCCCCGTGGCGGCCGGCCATTCGCTTGCCCTTCTTCGGGCGACCGCTACCGCGGTTACTGGCATGGGAGCCAACGCTGCCGGGTGCCCGGTGGTGACGCTTGACACCGTGACTGGCCGGCAAACCCTTGAACCCATGACGTTTCATGACGCCAGTGGTACCGCAGCCCTTGCTGGTGCCGATGACATCGACGGCAACCACGCCTTGAAACACCTCGCCCGCAGTGAGCACCTGTCCAACCTTGCTTTGTGCCGGGCCCTCCAGGCGGAATTCACGGATGTAGCGCTGCGGTTCGCAGTTGGGTTTCGGAGGCAGAGCCACGCCCGCGGCAGTCCGGCTTCGTCGGCGATTCGACTCGAGATCCGCCGACACGTGGCCCCTTTCGGGTCGAGTTGCCTTGCGGCGCGGCTTATCGACGAATCCAAGCTGCACCGCATCGTAGCCGTCGCGCTGCTGCTCCCGGACCAGCAGCACAGGGCACGGACCGACTTGCAGCACGGTTACAGGAGCTAGCTTCCCAGCTTCGTCATACACCTGCGTCATTCCAACCTTGAGTCCAAGCAGCCCCAGCGCCATGATCGTCATCCCTTCGTCATTTCGAAAATCGCCGCCGCGCCAAGCTCCCGGCGGACGAGCAGCAACCAGCCCCTCTTCGAAACAGTTATTATGCATTCTAACCAGTTGTCGTCCAGAGGTCCTGGGGAAACACCGTCGAAGGTCCCGGTTCCTTGCCACTGCCACTGCCTTCGAATTGCGTTTGCCGGCCCCACGCAGCTATTACAAACGTGCCCCTTCGCGTACGATGTAAATCAAGAGGAAACGCTCTGGATTCTCTCGATTACCGGCGACCGTTCGCCTCCGGCCGCCCATTCGCCGAAAGACTTGCGAACCATTGTTCGCGGGACTTGGCGGGTCATTCACTCAAACCAGTCTTTCCGTCATTCTTGATGCGAATATCGACCAAAAGTTTCGCTGTAATTTGTTAGCGCGTACCTATGGCTCGGGAGCGCTTAGGGGGCGAAGTATCTGAAAAGGCCTGCCGCGGAGGAGTAGAACATGCGCGGGCGCGTCGTGCGTGGTCAGGGAGGCAGCGGTAGGGGCACGACCGG
>DATGZX010000360.1:0-3168 GCA_035296965.1 Gemmataceae bacterium | reverse complement strand
CCTCAAGGTACGTCAGCTTCGCTCCCGCGCGGATTCGGCTCTCGATTGCCTTGCGGAGGTTGAGCAGGGCTTTGCTATCGGTGCTGCCTTCACCGACCACTTCGTCTGCGCCTGGCCCGGACGCGCGAGAACCGTTGTCCTTTACCGGTTCAATGAGCACAGGGATTTTCATGAGCGCCTCCGGCACATCGTCTCTCGGGATCACACGCGCCTTCTACGGCTTGCCCGTTGCACCCGCAATGCTGCCGCGCGAACGGTGCCCGCTCCGGAAACGCGGTGGCTGACGCCTGCTCGCGTGGAATAGAGAATGAACTAAACCGCTCCGCGGTGGTCTTCCAGCTTACAAGTCTTCCAGATCCAGCCTGCGTTCTGTTCCTCGGCGGCGTTTGATTCCCTTCCTCGGCGTCGCGTCACGGGCATCACACCATCCTTTTTCTACCGTGCCTTCGTGGGCTGTTCATTTCGAACAGCCGCTTTTCTTTTCACGGAGGTACGTCATGGGTGAGTTACGTGATCGCATGGTCCGCGAGTTGCGCCTGCGGCGGTACGCGGCGCCAACACAGAAGGCTTATCTGGAGGCCGTCAAGGGGCTGGCTAAGCATTACTGGCTGTCGCCCGATCAACTCACGGCCGAGCAGGTGCAGGATTACATCCTCCATCTCATGACCGAGCGTGCCCTACAGTGGAACACGATCAACACCATCGCTTCCGGGCTCAAGTTCTTCTACACGCACACCCTGAAGCGCCCGGAGGTCGCCCTGGCCATCCCGGCGCGGCGGACGCCCCGCTGGTTGCCCGAGATCTTGAGCGCCGAGGAGTTGCAACGCTTGTTCGTTGCTGCCCCCAGCGGCATGCCGCGTGCCTTGCTGATGACCGCTTACGGCGGCGGCTTGCGCGTCAGTGAGGCGGTCCGTCTTCAGGTCAATGACATCGACAGCCAACGCCGCATGATCCGCGTCGTCCGCGGCAAACGTGACAAGGATCGCTACACGTTGCTTTCCGAACGTCTGCTCACCGAGTTACGTGCCTACTGGAAGATCGACCGGCCACGGCCGTGGTTGTTCCCGGGCCGGAATCCTGAGAAGCCTCTCAACCACAATACGGCTCGTCTCTTCTTCAACCGAGCCAAGGCCGAAGCCAAGATTCACAAGGGCGGCAGCTTCCATCTCCTCCGGCATTGTTTCGCCACTCATCTCCTGGAAGCCGGTGTCGATCTGCGCACCATCCAGATTCTCATGGGGCATTCCTCCATCACCTCGACAACCTACTATCTGCATCTGACCCGCAAAACCCTGGACAAGACGCAGAATCCGCTCGATCTTCTCGACCTGTCGCAACTGCCTGCTTTCAAGGAGGTGGAGCGATGCCGACCCTCTTGAAGGCGACCACCAACAACACCCGGCCCGCTCTCGAAGTCGGCGACATCTTCCGCGCTTATGGCGACGCCTACTGTGCCGCTCATGCTCTGCCGTTGCAGCATCAGCGCGTCATGCGTGCCATCCAAGTCTGTCGGACCGCCTCCCTGGGCGGGCACATCGAGCAGTGCGATCGTTGCGGACATCGGCGGCCGGTGTACAACTCCTGTCGCAACCGCAACTGTCCCAAGTGTCAGGCCTTGGCCAAGGCGCGCTGGTTGGCCGATCGGCAAGCGGAACTCTTGCCGGTCGGTTACTTCCACAACGTCTTCACCCTGCCGCACGAGCTCAACGACCTGCTGGCGGCCAACCAGCAAGTGTTGTACACGCTGTTGTTTCGCAGTGTTGCCGAAACCTTGCAAGAGTTTGCCGCCGATCCGCAGCATGGTCTGGGCGGGCAACTGGGCTTCACCGCCGTGCTGCACACCTGGGACCAAAAACTCTTGTACCACGTGCATCTGCATTGTGTCATCGCCGGCGGCGCCCTGGCCGGCAATGGCAGTCGCTGGCTGCCGGCGCGACGCAACTACCTGTTTCCCGTGCGGGCCTTGTCACGCGTCTTCCGGGGCAAGTTCCTCGATGGCTTGCGGCAGGTGTTCGCTCGGGAGCAACTGGTCTTTCCCGGCCGCTGTGCCGCCCTGGCAGCGCCGGCGGAGTTCCAGCAATGGCTGGAGCGTCTACGGCAAAAGGAGTGGGTGGTTTATTCCCAGCCGCCTTTTGCCGGGCCGGAAAAGGTGCTTGATTACCTGAGCCGCTACACGCATCGCATCGCCATCAGCAACCATCGCCTGCGCTCCCTTGAAGGCGGGCAGGTGACGTTCGACTACCGCGACCGGCGTGACGGCAATCAGGTGAAACAGCTCACCATCCCGGCCGCCGAGTTCATCCGCCGTTTCCTGACGCACGTGGTGCCGCCATCGTTCTGCCGGATTCGCCATTACGGCTTTCTGGGCAATCGTGTCAAACAGGCACGCCTGGAGCGTTGTCGCACGCTGTTGGGCGCCAACGCGGCCGTCAAAGAGGTTCCCAAGGACCCGCTTGCCTTGCTCCTGCAACTGACGGGCATCGACATCGGCAAATGCCCGGAGTGCAAGGAGGGGACGATGGTGGTTGTGGAGCGGCTCCCAGGACCACAACGAGGGCGCGTCGCATCCTCCAAGCCACTCGACTCCTCGTGAGCGGGCCTCGGCTGCGCGGCGGTTCTGAAAAAAGCTCTACGCCCGGACGTTCGCGGTGCGCGCCGCTGGCATTTTTCGCCCAAAATACCTCTCCCCCAACGACGTCCGGCCGGCCGACTGTACCGCCCGACTGCGCCCCGGTCATACGCAATAGCGTCCATGCCTACCTGTGGACGCCGTTCTTGACGGTCGCGACGAGGTCGTCGGCGATTCAATCCCCATAGCACGTCTCTGGTGACGGGTTCCGCGGAGCGGTTTCGTTCATTCCATTTTATCGTCAGTGGCAGCCTGGCCGCCGGAAACGATTGTCCGCATCACGTTGGTCGCGGCTCTGCCGGCGGCCAGGCTGCCACTGACGATAAAATGCTCCCGAATGTCCCCTGGTATGTGGGTTATAGACAAAGAAATACAAAAACCCCCCTTCCACGTCCGAAGCCGTCCCAGTACACGAGCTGAGGAGCCGGGCGGTGACAGAATACGCGGGGAAAAAGTGAATGGTGGATTGCTGGCCGGGAGCATACGAATAGCCGTTTTCCGCGATGTCCGTGTAATAATGGGCGTCCCAGTGCACGAAC
>DATGZX010000359.1:0-7444 GCA_035296965.1 Gemmataceae bacterium | reverse complement strand
GCATAGGGAACGACGCCATGGTGCATTCCTGGAAGTATCTGGGCAGCCCAAGCGCGAATCCCATGGGCGTGGAATGGTTCGGCATGTTAATGGGATTAGGCTTCGTGTTGTCGTTCGGCTACTGGTGCACTGATTTTCTGGTGGTGCAGCGCGCCATGGCAGCTGACTCGATGACGTCCGCCCGGCGCACCCCGCTGATCGCCGCCTTTCCGAAGATGTTGTTTCCCTTCCTGGTGATTTTGCCGGGAATGATTGCCGGCGTGGTTTCTGCGGAGAGCATGGGCGGCAGCATGAGGGGGGATGCGGCAGACGTTCCGGCAAGGGCGGGAGCGGCGTTTGTCGCGCAACGAGCGGCAAGCGGCGGAATCAGCCTGGAAGGTGGAAAAGGAATCATCCCGCCGAAGGTGGACGAAAGTGGAAAGCCTCTCATCAAAGACGGCAAAGTCGTGCTGGATTACGATCTCGCGACTCCCATGATGCTGGTTCGTTATTTTCCTTCGGGATTGCTGGGGCTGGGATTGTGCGCCCTGATGGCTTCGTTTATGTCTGGGATGGCCGGCAACACGACTGCCTTCAATTCGGTTTGGACCTACGATATTTACCAGGGCTACATTAATAAGAGTGCGTCGGACCAGCATTACCTGTGGATGGGGAGAGCGGCGACGGTTTTCGGTTTGGCGATTTCAGTGGCCGCCGCCTACGTTGCGCGCGAGTTCAATAACATCATGGACGTGCTGCAGTTGGTCTTTGCCTTCGTGAACGCCCCGCTGTTTGCGACCTTCCTGCTCGGCATGTTCTGGAAGCGCGCAACCGGCAACGGTGCCTTTTGCGGGCTCCTCGGAGGCACCGCCGCGGCAGCCGTGCATCATGGCCTTACCCTTCCCGCAGGCTCGGTGCCAGGCGTCAAGGGTGGGTTCTTAGGTTTGGTGGTGCATCGCTATCCGAGCGAGATGGCGCAAAATTTCTGGACCGCGATCTTCGCCTGGACGACCTGCTTCACCGTGACAATCCTCATATCCCTGCTGACAAAGCCGCGGCCGGATGGAGAACTCAAAGGATTGGTTTACGCGCTGACAGCCCGGCCGAAAGATGAAGGGCTGTCGTGGTACCAGAAGCCGGTGGTACTGGCGGTGGTGGTGTTGACCGTCCTAGTGATGCTCAATTGGATTTTTTGGTAGCGGATGCGATTGGCGATAACCCACAGTCGCTCCAACGAAGTTGCAAGTAAGATGGAACCAGCGAACGTTATTCGCCGCAATCACCCGGAGAGCCTCAGAGGAAAACGCATGGGATTCGATATCAGATTGCCAATCGGCATGATGTTCAGTGTGTTCGGCGTGCTGGTGGGTGGATATGGAGCGGCGACGCGAGGAAGCGAACTGTACACGCGTCATTCGCTCGGCATCAATGTCAATTTATGGTGGGGAATTGTCATGCTAATGTTCGGTGCGGGAATGCTGCTGCTCGCGCGCCGTGGGTCTTTGGCGGTTCGAAAAGCAGCGTCGCGCTCGGCTGCGGAGACGCTCCAGGACCGTATCGTGAAAAAAGACCGTATCGTCAAATAGGACCGCATCGTCGAATAGGACTTGCAAACCAAGACCTGGGCTTGCCGTGAGTCTCAGGAAGGCTACGAACGCTCGACCGGCTGCAAACCGGAAATTTACGTCTGCTCCGCTGCCGATGGGGTTGGCGAAGTAGTCTGAGAAAGCAGCCCGAAAAAGCAGCCTGAGAAGTCGCCCGAGAAGTAGGCACGAAGCGAATGAGGGTTCTAGTTACAGGAGGAGCGGGCTACATCGGCAGCGTGGTTGCCGAGGAGCTGCTGCAGGCAGGGCACCAGGTTGTCGTCTTGGATAACCTGAGTCGCGGCCATCGCCAGGCAGTGCCGAAAAACGCCGAACTGGTGGTGGGCGACACGGCGGATCGCGCTTGCCTTGACCAGTTGTTCCGGTCCCGTGCGATTGATGCCGTCATGCATTTTGCGGCGCTGATCGAAGCGGGCGAGTCAATGAAGGCGCCGGAAGAATTCTTCCGCAACAACACTTCGAATGCGCTGACCCTGCTCGAAGCGATGCTCGCCGCTCGGGTCAAGCGCTTCGTTTTCTCGTCGACGGCTGCGCTCTACGGCAATCCCAAGCGCATTCCAATTGAGGAGGACGATCCCGTCCTTCCGACCAATGCCTACGGCGAATCGAAGCTGCTGGTGGAGCGGATGCTCGCCTGGTTCCACCAGATTCACGGCCTGCGCTATGCCAGCCTGCGATATTTCAACGCTGGCGGCGCGTACCGTCCAGACCAAGGCGAAGCGCACCAGCCGGAGACGCACCTCATCCCCCGGGTTCTGCAAGTCGCGCTCGGCCGCGCGGAACACGCGAATATTTTCGGCACCGACTACCCCACGCCCGATGGCACTTGCGTGCGCGATTACATACACGTCGCCGATCTAGCGCGCGCACACCTGCTGGCGCTGCAAGCGCTCGAGAATTCCAGTCCATTGATCTACAACCTGGGCAACGGACAGGGGTTCAGCGTGCGCGAGGTCGTCGAAGTGGCGCGGAGCGTCACCGGACATCCGCTTCCCGTCGTCGAATCGCCGCGCCGCGCGGGTGATCCAGCGGTGTTAATTGCGAGCTCGGAGAAAATTCGGCGCGACCTGGGCTGGCAGCCCAGGTTCCCGGATTTGAAATCCATCGTGGAAAGCGCGTGGCAGTGGCATCGCACGCATCCTGACGGATACCCGGGGTGAAGATGACACCCCGTGAATTTGGCGACCCACAGCAGGCTCGGGTCCGGCATCCGGAACTCGAATCGCAGGAGCCATGCACATAGAGAGCTCCGTGAGTTGTAATACCATCTCGAAGAAATAAATTCCGGGCCTCTGCTGCCAAAGGCGAAAGGGCTGCCACTGTGGCGCGCGACGAAAACGCTGGCTACAACCGTTTCCTCCTGCTGGTAGCGGGACTCGGCGGCTTGCTCTACGGCGTGGACGTCGGCATTATTGCAGGGGCTTTGCCCTATCTGGAGGCCACCTCCGGGTTAAATGCGGGCCAACTTTCCATCGTCGTTGCTGCCGTGCTCCTCGGGAGCGTGATCTCAACCCTGTTTGCCGGCGCGCTGGCGGACTGGATAGGGCGCAAGCCTCTGATGATCCTCAGCGGAGTGCTATTTGTCTTCAGCATTCCCATCATTGCGCTCTCCCATGGCTACGAGTCGTTGGTTCTCGGCCGCCTGTTACAGGGCATCAGCGCCGGCCTCATCGGCGTCGTAGTCCCGCTGTATCTGGCGGAGTGCCTGGCGGCAACGAACCGCGGCAAGGGGACGGGCATCTTCCAGTGGTTGCTGACACTCGGTATTGTGACGGCGGCCATCGTTGGCATGTTCTTCAGTTTTCGCGTCGAAGAGGTGGCCAGGCTGGGCGATCCCGCGAGACTGTTCGCCTTCAAAGACACGGCGTGGCGCAGCATCTTCTGGGTTTCGCTGCCACCCGGCATTTTATTCGTGATCGGCAGCCTGCTGGTGTCGGAGTCGCCGCGCTGGTTGTTTCGACGCGGCAAAAGGGATGCCGCTTATGCCGCGCTTCTCCGCTCGCGTACTGACGAGCAGGCGGACGTCGAGCTGGCGGAAATGGAACAAACGGTCGCCGCCGAGAAAGCGACAACCTCAACCGGAGCCGTGGTCGTCGGAGCCCAGGTCGTCGGAGCGAAGGTCGTCGGAGCGAAGACCAAGGAATCGCTTCTGCGCCGCAAATATGTGATCCCCTTTGTCCTGGCCTGTGTCATTCTCGCTTGCAACCAAGCCACCGGCGTCAATTCCATCATTGGTTACAACACCAACATACTTCTCCAGGCCGGTCTTTCCGATGTACAGGCTCATTGGGGCTACGTTCTTTTCACCATCGTGAATTTCCTGACGACCATCGGCGCCGTGCTGCTGGTGGATCGCAAGGGGCGTAAGTTCCTGCTGTCTGTCGGCAGCGCTGGCATTATCGTGTCGCTAATCTGCACCGGCATGCTGTTTCGGCGAACGGAAAGACTGCGCGTGGATTCGCGGGATGCGGTTCAGTCCATACTTGATGCCGAAGTTGACGCTGGCCAGAAGGTCACGTTGCGGTACGACAAGAAGACTGCGGATGCGCTCCTCGCTGCAGAGGGAGATGCTGGCAAAGCGATCGGCAACCGACCGACATCTCTAATCGTCATCTATTCGTACGGAGATTTCCACGCCGCGACCAGGGTTGCGCGTTCCGACGACAAGTCAGCCAAGCCCATTGAGATCACGCGCGAAAGCTGCGTGCCCGCCAATAAAGTAGTAGCGTTTTTCTCGAACCCGTTCAGCAATCTCGATGCGTCGCGCCAGGCTTCGCTAAGAATTGACAACGCACTGATTACTCCGGTGCCGGCCACTCACAATGGTTGGCTCGTAGCGATCAGCCTGTTCGTCTTCATGGCATTTTTCGCGATCGGTCCCGGAGTGTGCGTATGGCTGGCGCTTTCGGAGTTGATGCCGACCCGGATTCGCTCCAACGGCATGAGCATTGCGCTGTTGATCAACCAGGCAGTTTCGACGACCATTGCCGCCATGTTTCTGCCGACCGTCGGTAAACATGGTTACTCGACCATGTTTTTTGGCTTTGCCGCCTGCACCGTAATCTACTTCATCACCGCCGCGGTGTTCCTGCCGGAAACGAAAGGGAAGACTTTGGAAGAAATCGAAGCGCATTTTGAGGGAGCAGCGCGGAAATCGGGTCTCTCAACTGCGTGAACCGTGCAAGCTAGCAATGAACGCGGATGGCGTTTTTGCTCTCGCAACGAGGTTTTCCGGGTAATGCAAGGCCAATTGATCCCGTCTTCAAAACCCTTCCTGCCTCTTAGCGGGTTACCAGCACGTGCTCCAGGCCCTTCACGGCTCGCATGTACTGGGCGCGCTCGAAGGCTCCCGGATCGGGGCAGCGAAGCTGGCTCATGCTGCCTTGCATCTGTTGCACTGACTCATATTCGTGAGCTTCCATCCACTCTTGAACGCCTTGTTCTACATGACGAAGATGCCCGACCCCATTGCGCAATAGAGCAGAGCACAGCATCGTTACATCAGCGCCGACCATGAGCAGCTTGAGTACGTCTTCGGGGCCGTGCACGCCACTGGTCGCGGCCAGGCTGGCCCGGATGCGGCCATAAAGAATTCCGATCCAAGTCAGAGGCAGCCGCAACGCCTGCGGGCTGCTGAGAAGCACGTTGGGCTTAATTTCTAATTCTTCCAGGTCGATATCGGGCTGGTAGAAGCGGTTGAACAGCACCAGGCCGTCGGTGCCCATCTGGTCCAACCGCTTTGCCATATTAGCCAAATTGCTGAAAAATGGACTGAGCTTGGCGGCTACCGGAATGTGAACCGAAATCTTCACTTCCCGGAGAATGTCCGTATAGATCTTCTCGACCTCGGAACCATCGATCTCCGTGTTTGTCGGAATGAAGTAGATGTTGCACTCGATGGCGTCGGCTCCGGCTTGCTCGACCTGTTTGGCAAACTTGGTCCAACCGCCCAGGGTCGAACCGTTGAGGCTGGCGATAATCGGAATGTCCACTGCGTCCTTGGCTTTGCGAATGTGATTCAGATAGCCCTCGGGTCCCGTGTGGAATTCGCTGGACCGGGGAAAATAAGTAAGTGACTCGGCAAAGCTCTCCGTGCCCGCGTTGAGATCGCGTTCCAGTTCAAGGGCCTCCTGACGCAGTTGCTCTTCGAACAGGGAGTAAAGCACGACGGCCGAGGCGCCGGCATCTTCGAGGCTACGGATTCCGGCGATTTCCTGCGAGAGCGGGGATGCGGAGGCGACCAGCGGCGTGCGTAACTGCATGCCAAGATATTTCGTGCTTAGATCCATGATGTTTCCTCTTCGTATCGTGTGTCGCTATTTAGTGCGAGCCACTATTTTCCGGCTTCTACCGGCACGGGCGGATCGTGGCGCTTCTCCGCTGGGGCCGCGGCCTGCTCTGGTTTGCGCTGCGCCAGATACTCGTACAGACGATAGCGAGTCTCAGCATCCTGCTGCGCCTCCTGCCACAGAAGTTTGGCGTGTTCAGGGTTGCTCTTGAGCAGCATCTTGAAGCGCGTCTGCTGCTGTAGGAAGTCCCGCACTTTGCGCGTGGGCGTGCGGGAATCGAGTATTAACGGGTTCTCACCGGCGAGGGTACGCTCCGGATTGTAGCGATAGAGCAGCCACTGACCAGAGTCAACCGCAACTTTCTGGTCTGACATCGCCGTCGTCATGTCGATGCCGTGCGCGATGCAGTGGGAGTAGGCAATGATGAGGCTGGGGCCGTCATAGGCTTCCGCTTCCAGGAACGCCTTGAGCGTATGTTCGTCCTTTGCGCCCATGGCGACGCTTGCCACATAGACATTGCCGTAACTCATGGCCATCAGTCCCAGGTCCTTCTTTGGCCCCGGCTTGCCTCCCGCCGCGAACTTGGCCACTGCCCCCCGCGGCGTGGATTTCGAGGCCTGGCCACCGGTGTTGGAATAAACCTCGGTGTCGAGCACCAACAGGTTCACGTTGCGTCCGCTGGCCAGCACGTGGTCCAGACCTCCGTATCCGATGTCGTAAGCCCAGCCGTCGCCGCCGACGATCCAAACGCTCTTCTTCACCAGCATGTCGGCGAGGACCAGTAGTTGCTTTGCGTCCGGGGAGTTCAGACCCCGTAGCTTCTCCTTCAGCAGTTCGACGCGCTGCCGCTGCTCGAAAATGTCGGCCTCGTCTTTCTGCGGTTGCGTCAGCAAAGCGGTAACAAGCTCTTCTCCGATCGCGCCAGACAGACGGTGCACCAACTCGCGGGCGAATTCGGTCTGCTTGTCGATGGATAGCCTGAATCCCATGCCGAACTCAGCATTGTCTTCAAACAGCGAATTCGACCAAGCCGGTCCGCGGCCGTCGATATTCTTAGCCCAAGGGGTGGTCGGCAGGTTCCCGCCGTAGATCGAAGAGCAACCGGTCGCATTGGCGATCACGGAACGATCCCCAAAAAGCTGGGAAACCAGCTTCAGATATGGTGTCTCGCCGCACCCGGAACAAGCCCCCGAAAATTCAAACAAAGGCTCCTGCACCTGTTGCTGGCGGATATTCGTGATTTTGATCTTGCGGCGATCAAGCTCTGGAATTTTGAGGAAGAAATCCCAGTTCTCGCGCTCCGGCTCGCGCAGTGGCGGCTGCGGCACCATGTTGATTGCTTTCAGGCGGGTCTCGCTCTTGTTCTTCACGGGACAAATGTCGACGCAGATACCACATCCGGTGCAGTCTTCTGGCGCAACCTGGATGGTGTACTTCAGGCCCAGCCATTCCTTGTCGCGCACCTCGGTAGACTTGAAGGTCGTGGGCGCACCTTCCAGCTGCATGGAATCGTAAACCTTGATGCGAATTACGGCGTGTGGGCAGACCATAGCGCACTTGCCACACTGAATG
>DATGZX010000358.1:0-8728 GCA_035296965.1 Gemmataceae bacterium | reverse complement strand
CGCCATCTGTTCATCCGCCAGCAGACCGCGGTGATCAACGCCATCCGTGCCCATCTTGCCGAGTTCGGGGTCGTTGCGCCGGTCGGACGCAATGGCGTGGAGGCGCTGCTCGAAGTAATCGCTGATCCAAATGACAAACGGCCCGGCCATCCCCTCGATCAACCCACCCACTGCACATCCGGTTCTTTACGTGGAACCGGCGCTGCTGCAATTTTGGGATGCCCCACGATGATCGGAGCAACCACAACGCATTCCGGGCCAAGCTTGAGGGCAGCCTTTCCTTCGGGGGTACCGAGCCAATGTTTGGCAAAGCCGATCCAGCATGTTCCGAGCCCAGCGGCATATGCAGCGAGCATCAGATTTTGTGCCGCAACGGAGCAGTCCTCTACAGCCCAGAGGCTCGGCTCCTTCGCCGAGATCACAATCAGGACGGGTGCATGATAGAAGATTTGGAAATTGGGATCGGCCAGGAGTTCGCGGTAACGATCCATTGCGCCCTGCCCCGGTGAGCTACTCAAAAGGTAAAACTTCGACTTTTCTGAGATCTGTGAGAGCAGGGCTTGATCACGCACGACTGTAAAAGTCCATGGCTGGCGATTGACCGCGCTCGGCGCCTGAACGGCAGCCTTAATCAGTTGCCTTAGAACCGATTCGTCAACTGGATCGGATGTGTAGTCCCTTACAGCCCTGCGTCCGTACATGGCATCCGTCACATCCATGCGGACTATTCATCATGGCTGTTTGGGCCGGCGCCTTGATATCGGTCAAGGATCAATCCGAAGGGTCGGCTTCGATCTCCTCGTAACCGGAGCATGGGCCACTCGGCGCTCTACCATAGGATGATCGGCAAAACCACCGACCTGCAAACAGACTCAGCAGCCGCCTCCGTTAATCAAACCTTTAGCCGTTCGACTGAGAGTCAACGCGGGCACGATCAAAATTTAGGCCGACACCATGTTGGCGTTTGGACTTGGCAGTCGAAAAGGCGAGCGTCTCAGCTACCGAGGATACGCTGTCGAAATTTCCAAGGATCCAGTTGGCTGGCGTCTCGGAATTTTTCCCAGCCGACCAGAGCTGCCCATCCTTGCAACTTGCAATTTCACAGTCCCCTGTCCCCGCAAGGATGATGCACTCTCTGCGGCGTGTAAGCGGATAGACCTCATATTGTCGGTTTGACTGGCCACTTTTTGGCTATCGGCGCTGCATAACCTTTGACTGCGCTAGCTGAGTTCAATGTCGCCGACGAATCCGTTCATGGGGACCTCCTTAGTTCATCTGAAGGCAATTGAGGGATCCGCGTCTCTCCAAAAGCAGGTTGTATAGCCAACCGAAAATACCACTCCATCAGTACCGTCGAGCGCAATGGGATGCCCTGGCAGTGTGCAAAGGTGCACCTTCCACCGTTTCCACCGGTCACATTCAGTGCCGGTGTCTTCCACCATGCTTGGGGCCGATACGGACCTGTGATCTGCGTCGGGACTTTGGGGATCAAAGCTCGTCAGGCAACGTTGGACAATACCGCGTGAGCACTGGACGTTGTCAATCAAGGTCCTATGATCGCTTCAGATCGGGTCTGAGCCGAGGGCGCTCATGGCGAAGAAGCGCAGGAAGACCGCGCCGAGGTATGCGGTCAATATCTCCCTAAAAGCTTGGGACATTGCCAAAGCTGGCGCTGCAGTAACATTCAAAGTCCGCGATCGTGACGGCCTGCTCGGCACAATTGAGATCGGACAGGGTACGTTCGGTTGGAAGAGCGCACGCGGTAAGAAGGGATTCAAGCGGATAGCGTGGAGCAAGCTGGCCGACATACTCGACGACATTTAGGTCCGTGGGAAATGTAGCAATTGACCCGAAGTGGACCCGGTCAAGGCAGATACCGACAGGGTAGTCGGCTCAAGCCCATCAAGGAAGAGCGCCTCCGCCTCCGCCTCCGCTTAGGGTCCAGATAGCAAATGGACTAACCCAGGTCCTTCTGGGCGATTCTCCCTCCGACCGGGTTTGTTCTCGCGCCGGTTTTCGCGCCGGCAGGTGCGGGGCGGAGGACCGGCCGCTGAAAGTTCTCGATGAACGCCTCCGGGCGCGATCCGACTTGGGCGAGTGCCGGTGGCGACGATTTTTATCAGGATTGCGCCTTTTAGCAGGGGCTTGGCTGTGGCTCGGTGACTGTTACTTCTCCTTCCCAAGGCGGTGGGCTCTTCTAGCGGTGGCATGAGTCCGGGGAGGTTCGGCACTCTGTCATAAAATTCTAGCGGGTCCTCGCCTCACGACCGCGGTAGAGCGCGCGATCAGAGAGGCCGCGAACGGCGTTTTCCCGACATTGTTAAGAACTCCAGTCAAAACGTGTTCCCCGCTTCTGTCTGCCGCCAGACGGTGGCCCATGGTGGGTCGAGCGAAAAAATCGCCTCGCGTGTGAATGGCTGCTGGGCTGAGCCCAAAAGAATTCCCCCGCTGGCCCATACCCTCGGTCATTGAGGCTAACGCAAGCTCGGCGGCATTTCCTTCGCCCTCAGGAGCACCCTAGAGCTTGCCGAGTTTGGACAAAATGCTTGTTTCCTTGAGGGCTTAGCACTGCCTGAGGGGTGAAGCCCAACGCGCCGTTTAACTGGCTACTTGTCTAATCAGTCGCACAATCAGAAGCAGAATGACCGCTCCAATTGTGGCGGCAACAATCGCGCCAATAATTCCTCCGCCAAGCGTGAGACCAAGGCCAAGGCGTGGGAACAGCACGCCGGCGATCAACGCCCCCACAATGCCGACGATAATATCACCAATTAGGCCGTAGCCTGTCCCTTGCACCAACTGGCCAGCGAGCCAGCCAGCTACAGCGCCAATGACCAAGGTTATAAGCAGAGCAGTAGCGGTCATGATTTTCCCCCCTTAAGTCCAACCGACAGATGCCCCTTCCTTAACATGAGTCGCTCAAGGCACGTTGTTCAGACTGGCACGTGCCCAAGCGCCCGTTAGAAGGGTAAGGTGAGCCTATACGAATACTTCCGTGGGGCTGGTTCCACGGTCCCCGGCCACCGCAATGCTGACCGGTCTGGTTTGAACTGGACCTCCCGATTCGGCGGACCACTGCGGCTGAAGAGGTGCTGCCATGCTAGCTTGGTTATGGGGAATGCTCCTAGTCGGGGGGGCCGTGTTCCTCTCGATTGCGGGCACTTTCCTGGTACGCCGCTGGGTCGCCGTGGAGGTGCTCGAGCGCCACAATGAGGTGGCCGGTTTCATCTATGCCGTCATTGGGGTTGTGTACGCAGTACTTCTTGGTTTCACGGCCATCATAGTCTGGGAACGGTACGATAAGGCGCAAGCGGCGCTCGAAGCAGAAACAAACGACCTCATAGATCTGTACCGTGACGCCGAAGCCCTTCCGAATGACATTCGCTCAGAGGTGGGAACTCAGATCCGCACATATGCCCGGCTTGTGGTTGAGAAAGAATGGCCGGCCATGGCCGAACACAAGTCAAGTCCCGAAGTCTGGGACGCGTATACCCAACTGTGGCGAACCTACTACCAGTTCCAGCCCGAGAACGAACGCGATAAAATTTGGTACACCGTGTCAATCGCGAGACTGAATGATCTTGGCGATCAGCGCCGAGAGCGCCTACTAAGTAGTCGATTAAGGGCAGTGCCGGTTATAATTTGGGTCGTTCTGCTCGCCGCCGGAGGCATCACAATTGGTTTCAGCTTCCTGTTCGGCATGAGAAGTGTCGTGGCTCAGGTGGTAATGAGCGCAGGACTGGCAATCACGATTGCGCTGGTAATGCTCTCGATCATGGCGCTGGAACAGCCCTTCTCCGGAATTACCCGCGTGGGACCTCAAGCGTTCGAGCGCCTTGAGGATATGTTTAAACGTCTAGAGACAACTGCCCGGAGCCATTGAAGGTACCAAAATGCGAGTCGAGCGGTCCAGGGTGGGTCGAGCGGAAAAAATCGCCCCGCGTATAAGCCGAGTCTATCCAGCAAGCGCAGGAGATGCTCGCAGCCGGTGAGGCGCGGTCGCTGCATGACGCGTTCATGAAAGTCGCCCGCTACGACAGCGATCTCAGGCGGCCTGCGGATAATCGCCCCCCAGGGCGTGAATTCCTAAAAGCATCTCCAAGTCCGCTTTGTACCCCGTAGGCGGTCGGTTCCTACGGCAGACAGTTCCAGGATGCCAGAAGCAGATGTTCTGGACAGCGGGAAAGCCATCCGCCAGGCGAGTGCGTCACCCTGCGACCACGCGTGCGCCCACTGCCGTTCTCGCTACCTCAAGCTCGCGTTCAAGGGACACGACTTTCTGGCGCAACTCTTTGCTCTCCAGCTCCGCATACATGGCAGCCGCATCGTGGGCGAGCCGGGCGAGCATGGAGCGTTCATAGTGATCGAGGTCCGTGCCTGACGCGTGTGGCCCGTAGAGCGAGACTGCGAAACAACGAGCGAGATTGACAGCAGGCACGGCAAGCACCGGACGGCTGAGTCCGGAAGGGAGAGCGAGCCCGTCTACGTGGGGTTCCATGACACCGAAAGGTTGGCCTTTGGCCAAACGCGCGAGCATTGGCTCCTGGGGTCGAAGCGTCCGCGCAGAGTTGTCCCAGCCCTTCCCATTGTCATCGCGTGAGAACACGGACCCTTGCTGGCGGAAGGAGGCGGCAGACGTAAGTCTGAGCGCATTAAACGCCTCATCCGCTAAGACCCGGTCAATCTCGGTTACTGTCGGGGCAGTGCGGATGGCCTCGCCAAGCTTATGCTCTATTTTATCGAGCCACTTGTTGAAGTAGCCGTCCGCAATGTCTACCGCCCCATCGTGCAATTGGGCGATGAGAAACGACACGACCACCGCAAGCGCGAGCCACGTCCAACCCGGAAGGCGGAGGTGCTCCTGGATGCGATCCACTTGGTGATGCAGAAAGAGCGAAGGAGCGGTGAGAATGAACCCGAGAATGGTCACGCGGCGGAGGGGAATCCACACGCTGACGACGCGCGGCCGGCGGATAGCCTCGAACACGAACAGGCAGAGGATGCCGTTCACGAGAAAGAGAAGACCGATGATGTCCTCAGAGGGCGTGAAGTCCCCCCAGGCAGTGTCGAAGGTTGCCGTCTCAGAGGCGAGCTCGGCGATAAGGAAGGAGGGCAACCCTATGACGCAGCCCCAAAGCACCCACCGCAAGCGCTGATAATCCGCTGGCGCTTGGCTCCGCCGCCGCATCATCAGGATTGCGAGTGCGCAAAAGGCAACGGCAAAACCGGCAATAATTCCCGCGCGCGTTGCCGTCTCCGTTGGGTAACCCAACATACTGCCGTAGGAAGCGATAAGCGCCAAAGCAAAGGCCAACGCTACAAACGGCAGCGCCCGCTCCACGAGCCTCCATTTGGGTTCTGTCTTGTTGTTAGGGACGCGAATGACGAAAAGAAGCAATCCCGCGAAGCCAGCGGCCTGCGCCGCGCAACCAGCCAGATCTTGCGCAAGCAATAGGGCTGGCCACTGTTGCAGGATGGCATAAAACGCATAAGCCTGCCCGGGGTTGAACCAGTTCACATAGAGGAAGAAGCCCCAACTCATCGCTGATGGCCTCGACCACACGAGCCAGGCAGCCGCAACCAGCACCAGAATCCCAGCAATCTGATCGAGAATGAGCACGGCGCGGACAAGGAAGTTGGATGGACGCTGCTCTGCAACAAGCGTTACTTGCCGAGCCGGCCGGCTACCTGTTGCGGCAACGTCGATGGTAAGGATGCGCCCCGGCAGGACGAATTGAACGCCGCCAAGCGCGACGAGGGCACTGCCGCAAGCGGCAAGATTCTTGAGGGTGCATCGAAGGTGTGAAAGATCGAGCCGATCACCGACGCGCAACCCGACCTTCCACGCAGGCGAGGAATCTTCGTCGGGAAAGGGGCCGGTGACATTGTATATCAGTCCGTCATTGTTGGCGTAGAAGCCGAAGGAGCCAAAGGGGTGCGCGACACGCAGCAGGTCGGGGGCGATCATGGCAAGGCCCCAGAGCAAAAGTCCAATGAGCAAAAGCCGGTCACGGGTCATGGTCTGAGTAGCCCATGCTGCACGCTAGACATCAAAGGTTTACCCGATGGCGATCCCTCGCCGCTCGCCTCTTGGTGCAACGTCTGATGTTACCGTAGATTGCTGAGGTTGAGTCAATGACCGGTGGGAGCGCCCACCTTGTCCGTTCCGGGTCAATACCAGCCGAAGCATAGTGTGGAACAGAGGGCCCGCTCGGTAGCCAGAACCAGACGCTCGCGGCACAGCTCATTCTGGCGCTCAACAACAATTACTGATGTTCTGGGTCTGTAAAAATTGTCTGTCAGCGACAAAACACACGGATTTACATTCCGAACTCGCTATGTCCTTTGAGCCTGACTCCAATTGTTGGCGCGATGAAGAACACCACACCTAACTTGTTCATCGCCTCCTCCACGAGGCCGCTCGAATACCCCGTTGTGACGCGCTCCTGATTTTCGAGATAGCGAATGCTGTTTGTATGGAGGCCGCTGGCGTCAGCCACTTCGGCCTGGGTCAACCCTAGTAGCGCCCTTGCGGCCTTCACCTGAGCTCCAGTGCGGATATTGCTCACGCGCGCGCCTCCTTGGCTTCTGTTTCATTGTTTCGGGCCACAGATATTCCCAAGCGGGCCATGGGTATCGAAGAGGGCCACATATCTAAGTGGCCTCCTTCGGGCTTGTTTGGCCCCCTTCGGGAAGAGAGAGTATCCAACCACCATCGAAATCGCTCTTAGTAGCCTTCACCCCCAGGTCGCCACGGGCGCGCTTTAGCGTCTTCTCAGCGATGCCGAGCGCGTTAGCCTGATCGTTAACATCTTTCACCGGCACGGGGCCCTTAGCCAAAATCTCGCGCAAAAAATCCTCGGCCTCATCGCGGGCATTGCGTGCCTCGTCGCTACCCGCCGCCAAAGCGGCGTCCGCCGTGATAGTGACGGGGTCGCGCTCCCATTTCACGCTCCAGGCAACGATGCCCTTTCCCACTTGGCCGACGATCTTCTGCTCGAGCCGGAAGGCGAGACCTTGAGGGGGTGCCGCAAGGTTGTTCTTGGCGTGCAGAAACAGCCGCTGGTCCCGATCCTCTGCGTCCTCGATAACCACAAAGGCAGCACGCGGCGCCCCAACAAAGGCAATAGATCCGATGAATTTGTGGAGTGCCTTATTGTGGGTACCAGCCCCCGACTTGCTGAAACGCGTGATCGAAACAACGCCAGCGCGCACCCTTTCGGCCATCGCGCCAATGGGCTCTAGAACACCCCGGACCTCTGCATTCTTATGGCTGTCGGTCTTGCCCAGATAGGAGGTGACTGGGTCGATGATGACCAAGGCCACGTCGCCGATCTCAACGATCTTTCTTTCGAGGAGATCGAGATCGGCCTGAAGGTTGAAGGTGTGTTGCCCCTTACCATCATCCGAGCGCACGGCCGAGACGATATGAACCTTGGTGCGGTCAGCACCGGCAGCAAGGAGCCTCGGCACGATGGTATCGGCGTCACCATCTTCAGCCGAAAGAATGATGACGCTGCCGAGCGGGGCGCGGCCTTCACCGCATGGCCATTCCCCTCCCGTGGTTATCGCCCCGATGATAGCAATTGAAATTTGGCTCTTCCCTGCGCCGGGCTCGCCAGCAATGCATGTGTGCTTGCCGCGTGCGATGCGTCCGGGTCAAAGCCATTCGATGGGCTCTGGCTCAATCTCGGATGCGCGCCGGGAAATGAGTGCGCGGCCTTTTGGGGCATCGGCGCGTTGCCGGTCAACCGCTGCGCCTTCGACCAGATTCCAAAGCTGTTCAGCGTCTCCGCCTTGGGCGAGTGCAATACGAGACCAAGCTGAAACTCGTGCTGGCCCACTCACCGGGTGCGAATCGATTGGACCGCGAGGGTTTTCCAGAGACCAAAAACTCCTGCATGATCGGGGGGCGCTATCGCAAGTACGAGCCGATCTTCGTCTTCCGAAAACCTCACGAGCAGCGGGCCTGCGAAGCCAATTTAGCTGCGTTTTGGGGCAAAGGACTGGAGCTCCTCGATCATCAGTCTGCTCTGGGCGTGAGAGAGATAGAATCTTTCCAGCTGATCGACGCTCGTAAGAGCGTTGTGCGCCAGTTTGAAAATGTCGATCTTGTCGCCTTTCAGGAGCCGAAACATGAGAGCTGTGTGACGCAGCGAATAAAGCGTTCGCACCCTGCCCTGCTTGTCGAGCTTCAGCCCGGCCTCCTTCAGCACGTGTTCAAACTGGCGCCTGAGCGTTGCAAGCGCATATTCGCGGTTTTTTAGCTCGGGGAAGAACACGTAGTCGTCGTCACTGGCCAAGCTCGCCTTCTCATGACGCCGCCTCACGCGCTCGTAGACGACCACGGCCACCTCCATGCTCGCGCTCTCGCGCTGGGCAGTCTTTGATTCGGGCGGCGTGATAAGCAAATACTTGACGCCTTTCTCCTTGATGACCTGCACGTGCTTGTGCTGCAGGAGCTTCAAGTCGCTTAGACGAACGAAGACGTTTGTCGCGAAGATAATGAAATCATACAGCTCGTCGGTCAGCGGGACGTATCTGACTTTGATATTCTCCGAGGCAAGACGCTTCGTCGTGTCTCGCAGCGTCTTGTATTCGCTCTCGTCAAAATATGATCGAGGGTTGTCTTTGCGGCTGATCGTTGGGAATGGCGGCAACGAGCTTAGCAATCCACGTTTTCGAGCCTCGTTGAGCACTTTGCGAATCACGACAACGTGCTTGGACA
>DATGZX010000357.1:0-6497 GCA_035296965.1 Gemmataceae bacterium | reverse complement strand
CGTGATGCCCATGGCACTGTATCCGATGTGTGCAGCTGCGGCAAAACCAGCTGACGGCATTAGGCGGCAAAAGCGCTGTCCGAATTAACCGGCAAAACTGGCGTCGGGATTAGTCGGCAAAACCTTATGTCGGGTGACAGCAGGCCGGGCCCCAGGCAAAGGCCAGCCTGGTAGTTAAGGCTCAGGAATTGGGCATTGGTACGTGGCTCCTAGAGAAGGTGAGAGAGATGCCATGCAGCGGAGTCGGGTCCGCGTACAGAGGTCGTTCAGGCGAGGCCTGGTGGTACATGATTGGTATCCATGAACCACCGGCAAGGCAGCGGTGCCGGGGACCAGTTCTTAGCAAGGCTATCGCGTTTGCAAGAGGCCATCTTGGCCGCGGCTCGTGCGAGTTGGCCAGAATGACCGCGGGCAAAATCTCCCAGACGACGTTTTCGAGGGCTCTGCGGGAAATGGGTTCGGCGACACCCGTTTCAAAAGGCGCGCAGGACCGTTCAGCAATGACGGGGGCGCCGGCGCTTGTGCTCGGTGAATTCGGGGAAAAGGCCATGGTTCACGGGCGCCCCTGCCAGCCGGTTACGCTGGCCACTCACGATATCCTCAAGGCCCTCCTGGAGGCCGGACCGGATGGCCTCAACAAGGACGAATTGGACGCGCATAGCGGGCACCCGAACGCACGCCAATACCTCCGGCGCTTGCTGGACAGGGAGCCTGTCTGGGCAAGCATCGTCAAACTGCCCGGAAGGCCATGGGGGCGCTATCGAATCGAGTTGGCGACCTGAACGTCTTCCACTGGAAGACATGAGTGGACGGAAAGGAATGGGGGCGCTATCGAATCGAGTTGGCGACCTGAACGGTAGCCTATTAGACACAAATTTCTACACACATTTGGCCACGAACGAGCCTAGCCCATCCCCTATTTTCGACCCTGCATGATCGCGCTGGCGACCATGCGGGGTTTTTGAGTCTGTGGGCGAGGGGCGGACGTGGCAGGTCGAGCCGGCAGCCGAGGATCGACGCAGGCGAGGACTAAGGAAACCCGCAAACGCCGCGCGCTGACTGCGGCGGACGGTGCCCTCGCCTTGGAGGTCCACGTCGATGAAACGGCGAAGAGTCGCCTCGGAATTGAAGCGCGCGGCTACACCGTCCGCGATTTGTGCGGCCGCTACCGAGTCGGCGCGGGCAAGGTCCGGGCCTGGATCGCGGCCGGCGAACTATCGGCCATCAATACCGCTCCGCGTTTGGCCAAACCACGGTTCGTCATCACGCCAGACCAGCTCGTGGTGTTTGAGACGGGCCGCCAGGCAGCGCAGGCGAGGAAGGTTGCGCGGCGGCGGCGGCGGCAGAGCATCGAAGAGGATTTTTACCCCGATTAGCGGCGCCGTCGCCTTCTGCTGACAAGCGAAAAGGGCAGGCTGCCAAAATGGCGACTTCCCTTTTCTAGAGAAAAGGGACGTCGGCATTGCGCATTTCTAGAGAAATGCGCAATGCAAAACGCCCATTTGACGATGAACCGGGCAGCGAATGCCCGGCTTTGTGGCATAGATTGCCCCATCTGAATCGGGGCTGAAATCGCGGGTTGGCGCCGGCCTGGCAGCCGGCGCCCGGCCGCATTGGTGAGGCACTACACCACCTCATCATACCGCCAATCCCCGCATCGACAATCGGTCGGACAGGCCTGGCTAGCGGGCATGTACTGATCATCCAGCGAACGAAAAAAACCGCGTTCGAGCGGCCGCGCTCAGCGTGCGCAGTGACATAGCCCCAGGATGGGCACCCTCGACCATCACGAGGCGGCGTTGCGCGCGCATGATGGCGGTGAACCCCCCAACCGTTGCCGCGGGGCTGCAGGTTACGCGCCCCGGTGCATCGGGTCCGGTGTCCGACGTACAGCCCGATCATCGTTAGGTCGTGACTGGTGAAATCGAGCTGAACGACCCAAAAAAACCACGCTCGGCGGACGCATACCGCGACGGCGACGGCGTGCCACACCGACACCCCGGCGAAATTCCGCTGGGGTCGGTACGCGCCCGCTCTGGCTCAAGCGTGTCGCGTTTTGGTCGCGCGCCCTTATCTCTGCTCGTGCACCGTGGACCCGGGAACGGGAACAGGAATTGGCGTTGGTCGCGAGGAGAATCAGCATGCCAATCCAGTGGGACAATCGGCCGCCAAACCGGAAATGGTGTGGCATCCGCATCGTTTCGGTACCGGCAAACAGCAGCCTCGCATTCGTGCTCCTCGGCGATGTGCTGGGGGTGTGGACACATTGGGTACCGGATGCATCGGAGCGAGCTGGCGGTCGCACGAGGCCATGCATAGGTGACCATTGCCCGCACTGTGCCGCGAGAATTCCGACTCGTTGGAGGGGCTACATTCAGGCCCTCATGTGGACCTCCAACGCGAGCGCTCGGTGGACTGAGGTTGTGCTCGAATTGACGGAATCAGCCGCTCTATTCCTGGATGGGCGGGAACTCAGGGGCCTCGGTATCACGGCTAGCAGAGCCGGCAAATTGTCCCATGTCCGCCTGAGGATTGAGGACGCACCGGCTAGGGGTCTGCCCCCGCTGCCTGACGTCCGACCAATATCGCCCATCCTCGAGCGCATGTGGGGCAGTGTCCCAGACGCAGGGAGCGAGCGGCACGGCGAACAGGCGAACAAGCTCAGCCTAAAGAACGACATGGGGTAGGTACAAACGCCTGCACCTCATGCATCGACCAGCAGTGAGAGTCGGACGCCAAGGGCGCAAGCTATGCGGACGATGGTGGAGATAGGAGGATTTGGGCATGGATCGGCTTCTAGCCTTTCGATGGTGCGCTTATTAAGTCCGGCGCGCCGAGCCAGATCTCGCTGCGTCATACCAGCTCGCCGGCGAAGTACTCGGACACGCGCCTGGAGGCTGCGGGGCAGCGAACCACTAGGGTTGACAACCAGCTCCATACCGCCGCATTAGAACGTCAACCGCCGATACCTGCTAGGCCGGGCTCGCGGCCAGCGTGCCTAGCCTAGCGCGCTTGTCCGCGCCATCCGAGCGAAACTGCTAGTCTCAATTCCTGTTCGAGGACGGACCGTGCGCCGCGGCCGGCCATGCTCGGCGGCCGCGGCCTTCAACTCCTACCAGTCCGACCCCTGCCTTAACGAAAGATCGAAATGTCCAGCGGCACTGTTGTCGAGACGGCGCAATCCCAAGGCCGCGGCCCTTTCCGGCCGATCATGAAATTCACGCTCGCCTGGACATGCACATCGGGCGGCGCCGTCAGTTATCTGACCAGCGCCTATCCAACCGGTGAGATCCTTCGCGTGGTCTTCATCCCCGGTGCTGGCGGCGCTCAACCAAGCAATGGCTACAGCGCAACACTCACGGACAAGCAGGGCATGGACCTACTTGCCGGTCGGGGCGCGGGCTTGTCGAACGTGAACACGACGCATATCTGCCCCGGAGTCAAAGTCACCGATGGCACCACCGCTGAATTAACGGGCATAATAACGGATAGGGATGGTAGCTAGTGGTGGGTACCGCTGGCCCTTGCGGTGGGTACCACTAGCTACAAGCCTTGTCCACTATTTTCTGCCGGCATCGTCCTCTCCGACATCAAGCTCCGGACACTGGATTACGAGAGGAAGGATTGCCCTAAGTCACTACGGGGCCAATGCTTCCGGGGGGGAGGCATGGCAGCGCAAGGCGCGGCCCCCCCTAAGCCCCTAAAATTCTACAGCCCTTTGCCCCGCGGACCGGTTACGCACAACAACGCGTGCGCCCGCGAAATTGGAACGTGTGGGGGATCGGACCAAGGAGAGGCTAGCCGAGGCAGCGATCGCTTGGCATAAAAGGTACCTACTTAGGAGAAATAAGAGATGGCGCAATGCAAATTTACGTGCCCGCACTGCCACTTCGAGCACATCGTCGGCGAGACCGCGCGTGGCAAGATCCTCGCGTGTGCCGGACCCTCCTGCAGGAAGCTCTTGCAAGTCGAAAGGCATGGGCAGGGGTGCCGCGCGCTGCCCGAGGCGGCTCCTCCGAAATTGGTTTGCGCGGGATGCGGCGAAGAGCACGTCGTTGCTGATCCCGGCCACATGCCGAGTCGTTGCTTCCGCTGCAATGAACTGTTGACCGCGGATATGCTGCGCGTCGCAACCGGCGCGCCGTCCCGAAGTCCTTACGCTTGGGTCAATGACCTGGACGAGCTGGGCGGCGGGATTCTCCCCACGTTCGCTGAGGAGGACCTGGTGCAGCTCGTCGCCAAGTTCCACGGGATCTTGGAGGCGCTCAAGGGGCACCCGAAGCATCGCCGGGTTTTCCTGCGCGTGCTGCGGATGTTCTTTGACGAGATGTGCGCCGAAAGCTTGCTTGCCGATGAAGGCGAGAAGTCGCCCGCGCCGGAGGTAGCCCAGCCTCCGGCCTAGTTGGCGGCATTCTCCATCCGGGCAAACCTGCTCTACTGAATCGGGCGAATCACGGTCGAGAGGCAACGACGGACATGAGCAAAGCCAGCGAAGCCATTTTCAGCCGGCCCTTCACTCCCAAGACGGAGATCGTATCGACTCCGGAATGGGGCCCCGACGCGCCGATGGTGGAGATCCGCGAGCTGACTTCCGATCAGCTGGAACGCTGGGAATGGCGGACGGCCCGGCGCCGCGACTCCAGCAGGGGACGGGACGTTCATTTTCGAGCCAGCGCCATTATCGAGGCGGCCTTTCTGCCGGGCGGCGAAAAGCTCCTTGTCCGCAAGGACGTGGAGCTTCTTGCCAAGCAGGGCGGGGCGGCGATCATCCGACTATACGCCGCCTTTCGTAGGACGAATGGCTTGGATGAAGAGCAGCCTGACCAGGAGGAGCCGGAAATAACGCCACCCGCAGCCTAGCGACTCGGTCACGGCCCAGTCCAAAGGAACAATTCCATGTCCATTCTCAAGGAAATCCCGGCTTGGTTCCGTACCACCTCGCAGTTTCGTGAACTGGAAGCCCACGAGCGATCTCAGGCGGATTCTGAAAGACAAAAATTGCTGGCAGAACTGGAGGCCGTCAAAAAGGATGCACTGGCAGCCCGAGCCGAGCATGAAGGGCTTTGCACGGCCGCACGCGAAGCCTTCAAGAAAGCCCAAGAAGCGCTGCAGGCGGCCTTCGATAAAGCGAGGCTGGCAGAACATGACGCCAGCCAGTCTAGTCAGCACTTCACCCGGCGGACTGGCGGGCTGGAATTCAAGCTTGTCGCTCTCACGCCGGTTGAACTGGTCGAGTTCCTTCAATGGCTTGCGGACGGAATCGACGCGAATCAGAACAGCCTTCATCGTTGGACGGAGGCCGTGCCTTCCGTGCATTTGAATGTGCGCGGATTCTTCGAGGACAACGGCTTTTCAGTCAAGACCACCGTTGACGACAGGGACCTCGTACAGGCGCGGTCCAAAGCCTTTTCCCAAGCCATCGATGAAGCGAGGAGCCTGCAAACCATTTTCCTTTCCCCCGAGGGACTAACCCAGCGCCTAGGCCAGATCCGCCGGAAACTCGAACACGCGCTTGCGAAGATTGGCTGATCATGTCGGGGAAAAAGACAGAGAAACTACCGAAGCCGGCAGCGGCCGTGGAAGCGGCCACGGAGACACCGCGCCTTGACGCTTTGGGCGATCACGCCGGCTACAAAGTAGCGCGAACACAATTAGAGGCCGCGCAAAAGGCGGCCGGCGCCGACGCCCGGCAGCGCCAGATAGCGCAAGATGCCGCGGCCGTCGACCAGGCGACGAAGGACGCCGCACAGGCGACTCTGGATGCCGCAGTCAAGGAAGCCCAGCAGAAGGTCGCCGAACAGCTCCGCGCGGCACGCATCGCCTGGTGGGAGGGACGGAAAGCGGTCTACGCCCAGCTCAGCAAGAAGTTACTGGACGCTATCGACCTGGTGTTGAAAGCCGACGCCGAGCGAAGGACCTTTGAACAGGAATGCAAGGATGTGATTGGCGAGGAAGGCAGAACAGACCCCGCAAAGCGGATTCCCGGCTTCGTGATTGTGCCCACGAACCCCATTTGGTTCGACACCCTTCAGCCGAACAAGATCTATTTGAAAGACTTCCGCAAGAACATGGCCCTGGTGCTTGGGAGGGAATTGGCTTCGCCGCCGACACCTTGAACCATGCCCGCCCTTCGCCTTCCGCTGATCCTCGGTTATGCCTGCATTTACGAAAGCGTTTACTTGCACGGGCGGAAAGGGCATAAGCGCAATGAGAAGTCTCTGCGGGGCTGTTTCGACCGCAGGCTGGCGGTCAGGGGCAATCGCCAAGCGCTGATCAATCACGACTGGGCCCGGATGGTTGCCCAGGAGCGGGACGGGAGTCTTAGGCTTTTCAGCGACCGGGCTGGGCTCATTTGCGTCGTCGATCCGAACGTCTGGGCTGAAGGCGGCAAAGTCGTTCACGCGATTCAAAGCGGCTTGTGCCGCGGCATGAGCTATGACTCCGACGATGTGACGGAACAAACCTACTGGTACGGGAATCCCTTGGTCATCGTCGTC
>DATGZX010000356.1:0-19395 GCA_035296965.1 Gemmataceae bacterium | reverse complement strand
CGTGATGCCCATGGCACTGTATCCGATGTGTGCAGCTGCGGCAAAACCAGCTGACGGCATTAGGCGGCAAAAGCGCTGTCCGAATTAACCGGCAAAACTGGCGTCGGGATTAGTCGGCAAAACCTTATGTCGGGTGACAGCTGGGGATGCCCCTAGCGGTCTTCGTCGCTTGTGCGGCGGAGCCGGTGTGGCGTATCAGCCACCGCGTGGATGACGGGATCACCTCCGCCCGCCGGGTTTCCGGCAACGGGGTCGAACTGATGTGGGCACCGGCCGGTCCCGGCTGGCCAGACCGAGGACCCGTCAGCTTCGCCGAGGCCGAGCGGATCGCTGCCCATTTGACGGAAGACGGTTTGTCCTGTGCTTCGACTCTGCAAAACATCTGGCGTTTACCAACGATTGACGAGGCGGTGCGGTCTTTAACGCGAAACGGACGCAACGCCGGAGGGGAGTGGAATTCTCAAGGTCGCCAGGCGAGCTATCGGGTGATGCCGGACAAGGAATCGCCCCTTTGGCATGTGCATTCGCCCGTGGTGTACTGGTGGACGTCCTCCCACGCGCCCGATGACAAGAGCTACGTGATCGCCTTCAATGGCCGAGTTAAGGAGTCGGGCTGGCCGATGGACAGTCTGGCCTTTCGCGCGGTGAAGGCCCGGTAAGTGAGCGGAGAGAGAAGAAACCCCTCATGGAGAACCGCCATGCGGCGCACGGGTGTTTGCGCGGCACTGGTGCTCCCACCAACTGGCTAAGCGGTTACCACTGGCCTTGCCCCCGTGACCTACCTCGCGCAAACCCACGCAGCTCGAACGACTCTTTGGCCATCCCCTACGCGCTGATACCATGCGCTAATCAAATACAGCATATCGAGCCATTTGGGAAGAACCGCTCCAAACGACCCACCGTGGCAACAAGGTCTGCGTGCCGGGGTTTTCCTCGCGGGGTGGCCTCACGCTGATCGAAGCCTTGCACTTACGCGAGCTAGCCGACCTGCCCAAGCAGGGGCATTACGCCCAACGGCGTCACGGTGTCAGTTCATTTCGGTCGCTCTGGGCCGGGTCCAAGCTGTCGTTCTTCGCCAAGAACCTGGTTTCCTGAAGATCAATAGGCAGCTGAACATTCTGAATTCGGAGTGCACACAATCATGAGCAACGCGAACCCCATCCCCGACGGTGTCCGAATGCTGATACCGATGTTGGTGTGCCGAGACGGTGCGTCTGAGATCGATTTCTGCAAAACCACGTTTGATGCCGTGGAACTGTCGCGTCGACTGAGTCCGGACGGGACCGTGGTGCATGCTACGCTGACGATCGGCGAAGCTATGGTCATGATCCATGGAGAGTTCCCAACCCTAGGGAGCCGCGCCCCGCAGTCGGACGGCAGTTCGTCGGTGGTTATCTACATTTATGTCGAAAACGTGGACAGCATGATCGAGCGTGCGGTGCTTGCCGGGGCGCGCGTTCTAATCCCGGCGAGCAACCAAGCTTGGGGCGATCGCGTCGGCCGGATTATTGATCCGTCGGGGCACGTGTGGAACGTCGCCAGTCGCGTCAATAAGACTTAGTCCAATACAGAGGAAGGAGCGGTGGCCCAACATCGTCACTAAGGAGTCTGACCAGGCGCTAGAGCCAACGCCTACTGCCTTCACGCGTTCACGGATGCCGAATCCCTCGCCAAGGCGGCGTTGACCGGCACAGACACAAGCGCCGTAGTGAAACACTTCCAGGCCGTGGCGGGAATATAATGCGCTCATGGCGCTCGTCCCCACCCGAATCGCCGAGCCGAAGGAGTGTCGCCGTGCGTGTCATGAAGTGCAGCGCATTGATCTCAGTATTTTTCAGCGGCGTGTTGATGGCCGGAGTCACGGACGAGAAGAAATCGTCTCCCAAGGATCAGTTGCCGGCAGCCCTTTCCGAGGGGCGCAACGGGGTGATTGTCGGCACGACGGGTCCATTGGCGATACATGCCGGGCTACAGACGCTGAAGAAGGGCGGCAGCGCAGCGGACGCATCACTGGCCACGGCGTTGGCCCAGGTAGTCGAGTGCGGTGGGTCTTATGTCAGCCATGCCGGGATTCTGAGCATGGTTTACTACGAGGCGGACACCGGCAAGGTCCATTATCTCAATGCTGGCTTCAACACTCTGCTGGAGGAAAAAGACCCGCTCACTATTCCCAGCGGAGGGAAACCCAGTGGCCGGACCGCGCTAATCCCCGGGTTCATGTCGGGGGTCCAAGCAGCCCACGACCGCTTCGGCAAACTTTCCCGCCAAGAGGTGTTCGCACCGGCAATCCAGTTAGCCGAGCAGGGATTCAAAGTGAGTCCCATGCTTGCTCGGTTCCTGCAGGCAAGGAAGGCAGTGCTGAGCCGGCTTCCGGAGACGCGGCGCATCTTTACGAAAGAGGGCGGCACCTTCTACGCCGAAGGGGAGCACTTCCGTCAGTCCGAACTCGCCAAAACACTGCGCCATGTCGCCGACCAAGGTGCGGCCTTCATGTACACGGGCGCGTGGGCCTACCAATTCGTCGACGCCGTTCAGAGGGAAGGCGGCAAGATCACGCTGGAGGACATGAAATCATATCGAGCCATTTGGGAAGAGCCGCTCCAAACGACCTACCGTGGCCACAAGGTCTACGTGCCGGGGTTTTCCTCACGGGGCGGCGTGACGCTGATCGAAGCCTTGCACTTACTCGAGCTGGCCGACCTGCCCAAGCAGGGGCATTACGCGACGACACCGGCAAGTTTGTTCTGGCTCATGCAGATCAGCCATTGTCAGGTACTCGACTTCCTGCCCGCGAAGACACTGAAAAACTTCGATGGGCTGGACCTGACCCCGGCCTCGCGGATGAAGAGAGAAACCGCCGCCGGCATCTGGCGACGGATGCAAGACGGGAAATGGACTTTCGCGTCGAAGTTCCGCATGGAAGGCAATTCACCGCCGAACCATTCCGACGGTATCGTGGTGGCGGATCGATGGGGGAACGTGGCAGCGGTAACGCATTCAATCAACACTACGCTTTGGGGAGACACAGCTCTCTTCGTGGGGGGTATCTCCATCCCCGATGCTGCCGTATTTCAGCAGGCCGCGATTCAAGGGGCGGGGGCGGGCAAACGGCTCCCAGACCCCATGTGTCCGCTCATCGTGCTCAAGGACGGCAAGCCTGTTCTCGCTTCCAGTGCGATCGGCGGCGGCCTGCACCAGAAGACCCTCCAGGTGCTGACGAGTGTGCTCGATTTCGGCATGGACCCGGAAGCGGCCGCGGAACAGCCAGCGTTCTTGCTGCCTGCTTTATCTGCCGGCCCACCGGTTGGCCAGGTGGAGCGTGGCAAGTTCGACGGCAAACTGCTGGAGGCAGCGCGTGTCTTGGGTCAACAAGTCCGGGAAATCTCCATTCAGGAGGCTGGTGCGTTTCGCGGCTATTGGGTGGGAGTTCAGATCGCCCCCAAAAGCAACCTTCGCCGCGGGATAGGCACGCGCCAAGCCCCGCTGCCGAGTGTGGCCGAAGGATACTAGGGGATCTTGGTGCTTGGGACGGGTGAAGTCTCTCCCACGCGTGCAAACCATGGCATTTTCTACGTTTCCTGCGGCAGCTGATGCAGGAACCGCCGCTGAGGCGCTCTAAAGACAGCGCGGCCACCCTGGACATGGTCGTAATCACCTCACGTGCCCGCCGCCACACTTCGTCAGCGAGTGTTTTTTGGTCCATTCGCGTCAGGAAACGCCGCGGTCAGTCCTCAGCACCTGGCGAGCACGGGATTGCAGGATGCCAAGTAAGTGGCCAACCCGAATGTAGTTCTCCAGGGCCTCATCTTCTTCGCAGGTGAGTGTCCCCCGTTTGCCCTTGGCGGACAAGGCGCGCATGCGCCGGACATTGCTGTTGGGGAACTTCAAACGCAAGAAATACCGGGCTTGCTCCGGCGAGATCTGGGTCCTGTCCGGTAGGAGGACACGTTCCCAAATCGCTTGCAGGTTCTGAGATGCTAACGTTTGCAGACTCATGAAAACCGAGCCCGGTGGAGTGATAGCCAATGGTTGCTTTAGTATATCCAATCGGTTGCCCCTGCTCCAGCTAGTGCGCTCGAAGCAGGACTCCGGATCTCGCCGCAACCGGGAAGCCACGGCCGCACCAGGCTTTCGAGGGTTCACACGGGTTGGCCGCCCTCAGTTTCCTGTAATAGGGCAGTCATCTAGCGCGGCCACCGGGTGCCACCTGACAGCCGAGTCAGGTTCAGCGGCAGCACCTTCGTGCGGCGTGCCACCTAATCTATGAAGCGGGGGAAACCCCTCCCGTCGTCGGCATTTATCCTGTCACCGAGTCGATTTTCGTAGGACAATTCTCATCGATTGCGATTCCTATCGCGCCTTGTCGAATCTAGAATCGAGTTATCGGGATGGCCGGCGTCATCATCTGCCGGTCCTTCTGGTGATCGGTGGTTTCAACTACCTAAGGCGAAACCAGGCACGACAATCTAGGGCATTGCAGTTCCAACCTCGGCATGGCGTTTGGGCGCGGTTTCTACCTCCTTGCGCCCGAGTAACCCAGGGCAACCTTGTTGCGCGTTTGCCGCCGGCCCGACCTGGGACGGCGAGCCCTATTGTGGCGTAGCACAAGCTGACAGCTTGTGCCACAAACCCTAAGACTGGCCCGTGCCGACGCGCGCTCTGCCCGAAAACGAAGTGAGGATTCGATGGCACACCCCTGGGACCGATTGCCTGGCGAATCCGCCAAGGCATTCGCAGCCTTTTGTCTGTACCGGGACCTGGGAACACGGCGAAGCCTCGACGAAGCCAGTCGCCGCTATCACGGCAGCAATCGTCAGGACTCGGCCGGCGATCAACAGAGGTCCGGGTCCAGATCCTCCGGAAGCATCCGCGGCTGGGCCCAGCGCTGGAACTGGCGCGCACGGGCGGAGGCGTTGGACGAGGAGCAGGAACAGGTCCAAGCAGCAGAGCGGAGGGCCGCCGCCACGGAAATGAACGAGCGTCATGCCCAGACAGCACTCCTGTTCCAAGACAAGGCGATCGAGCGTTTGCGCCAGCTCCGGCCCGAGGAACTGAAGCCGCGCGACCTCGTGGGTGTCGTGCTCGGGGCCGCGAAGCTCGAACGCCTGGCGCGCGGCGAGCCCAGCGACCGAGTGGCTCAAAATCACCAATTGACCGACGTCAAGGAGCTAACCGATGAGGAACTGGTCACCATCATCGCCCGTGGACGGGGACGACTACTCCCGGCAGGCGGCCGAGGAGCTGTATCAGAGACGGATGGCCCGCAACAGCCTGTATGAATTTGTCCGGCAGGGCTGGCCCCTGGTCGAAGCGGCTCCGTTCGTCGATAGTTGGCACATCGGCGCCCTCTGCGAACATTTGCAAGCGGTGACGGCTGGCCAAATCCCAAAGCTCTTGATCAACATCCCACCGGGCACCGGCAAGAGTCTGCTCGCCTGCGTCTTCTGGCCCGCCTGGGAGTGGGCCAACGATGCCAGGGTACGCTGGTTCTTTGCTTCCTATGACTCCCGGCTCAGCACCCGCGACTCGATGAGATGCCGGGCGTTGCTCGGCAGCCGTTGGTACCAGTCACGCTGCGCCCGGAAGTTCTGGCTCACCGGAGATCAAAATCAGAAGACCTACTACGAGACCGACCAGGGCGGCTATCGCCTGGCCACCTCGGTCGAGGGTCACGGCTCGGGGGAACACCCCGATCGCATCGTCTGCGATGATCCGCACAACGTGCAGCGCGCGGAAAGTCCCGCCGAGCGGCAGGTGGTGCTGCAGTGGTGGGATTTGACGATGAGCGCGCGTGGCGTGGCCCGCAACGCCCGCCGCGTCCTGATCATGCAGCGCCTGCATGCCGGCGACCTATCTGCTCACGTTATGGCGGAGGGCGGCTGGGAACATCTCTGTCTGCCCATGCGCTACGAGCACGGCCGCACGCAAACGACCAGCCTGAGTTGGAAAGACCCCAGGGCCCAAGAAGGGCAGTTGCTTTGTCCCCGCCTCCTGGATGAGGAGCAGGTGCGCGCCATGGAGAAGTCCATGGGTTCTTACGGGGCGGCGGGCCAGCTCCAGCAGCGGCCTGTCCCACGGGAAGGCGGCATGTTTCAGCACGCCTGGTTCACGCAGATCGTTGCGGCAGCACCCGCTCCCATCGAGCGCGTGCGCTACTGGGACCGTGCCGCTACCGCAGGCGGCGGCTGCTATACCTGCGGTGTGCTTTTGGCCCGGAGCAACGACGGATGCTACTACGTCGAGGACGTGGTCCGGGGGCAATGGAGTAGCTGGCAACGCGATCAAATCATGCTCCGCACCGCCTGGGCGGATCGAGCCAGATACGGCGACATGCAGCCGGAAATTGTCGTCGAACGCGAGGGCGGGTCTTCGGGCAAGGACAGCGTCTGGGCGACCGCGAGACTGTTCGAAGGCTTTTCGATTCGCACGCTCCTGCCCACGGGCAACAAGGAAGCGCGTGCGGAGCCGTTCGCTGCCCAGTGCGAGGCAGGAAACGTTTACCTGGTCCACGGTTCCTGGAACCAGGAATATATCGACGAACTCTGTCTATTCCCGATGAGCACATACTCCGACCAGATGGACGCGAGTTCGGGGGCCTACAACTATCTGGCCCAGGGTGCCCATCCGGCGCGGACTCTCACTGGCGCCAACGGGCCATGGCCGGATCTTGACGACGTCGAAGCTGCGCTCGGCGCAGGTCTCCGGACCTCGCCGAAACCGCTGACCGCAGGTCTCCTCCAGATTCGGGGAGACCTGCGGTCCATCCGGGTGCGGGGTCCGGAGACCCTCGCACAGCTGCGAGACCTGCGGTCCATCCGGGTGCGGGGTCCGGAGACCCTCGCGCAGCTGCCTTTTGGGATCGAGCTGGTAATAGAGGACCGAGGGGACAACATCCTGGTGGCGGCAACGAACAGAAAGATGCGTCCTATTTGCGTCCTATTCGTGCCCTAATACTTTGCCGGTCACTTGGATGTTGAGAGTCCCGTCTTGGGCTCTCATCAAAGAGCCAGGCTCTTCACTGTCGACGGACGGCCAAGAAGCAAAGGCCCCGCTAGCTACGGGGCCTCTGCCTTGGCGATCTCGTTCAGGTTCGTTCGCCAAAGGATTCGCCGGAGCCGAGAAGGTCCGCGAGGAGCATTTGATCGGTTGTGCCATTGGCCAGCGCCTGCTCAAAGAAGGCCAAACCGCCCGGGTCGGCTTGTCGGCCCAGGATCGCTTGGTACCCGGTTTCGACCAGGTTCTGCTGATACTCTGGCGAGCCAAAGACCAGGGCGGCCACGGCAGCCGGAGTGGCGCCGCCGGCCAATGCCTGACTGAAGCTGTCGAGTCCGAAGGGATCGGGCAAGCGGCCCAAGGCGTCCTCATAGAGCGCGTCGAGGAAGGCAAGGTTGTTGCCCCCATGCAGTTGGAAGTATTCCGAGGAGCCGGCAATGCCGGCGGCGATCTGTTCGATGGTGCTGCCGTGAGCCAGGCCGTTTACCCAGAAGTTCAGGCCGCCCGGGTCAGCCTGGCGGTGCAGGTAGCGTTGATAAAGGGTCTGCACTTCGTCGATGCGGTACTCGGTAGAGCCTTCGATGGCCAGGACGACGGCAGTGGGGGTGGTGCCGTTGTTGAGGAGATTGGTCCAGGCAGCGAGCCCGCCGGCGTCCGCAGTGCGGTTGAGGAGGACTTCGTAGACGTTTTCAACGAACACCTGGTTGGCGCTGGCGTTGGCTGCGAACTGAGGTTCATACGCGCCGATGGAAGGATTGGTACCGCCGCCGCCGGGACGGTGGAAGCCACGCTGGTCGGTCGTCGGCGCGCCGCTGGCAACGCCCGTGCCAATGGCGGGACTACCTGGCAAGAGCGCCTCGGTCTGAACGATTTGCTGGTCGCCAAAGGCGCCGGCGTACTGGCCTCCATTGTTTTCCAGTTGACCGAGCTTCGGATTGACCCCCACCTGCGTGCCGGCGCCGAATCCGGTCACGCCGCTCGTGCTGCTGATCAGGTTGCCGCCCCCGTCGGTAATTGGGGTGGTGGCGACACTGAAGATTTCGGACGGCGAGTCGCCGGCAAAAATCGTGTTCTGGATCGTGAGCATGGCCGGCCCGAGATCCGGCATCTCGATGGCGCCACCATGGTTTGCCGCAGTATTGTTGTTGAAGGTATCGTCAAGAAGAGTCAGCGCCGCTTGCCCGTTGCCGAACGAAATGGCACCAGAGCTATTGGAGGCATAGTTGGCCGTGAAGGTGTCGTTTGCGAAGGTGCCGGCGGCCCCGTCTTGCACGGCGCCCCCAAAAACGGCGCTATTGCCGTTGAAGGTACTTTGCGTGATGTTGCACGTGGTCCCCGTGTCGAAGATGGCGCCACCGTCCAGGGCGCAGACGTTGCCGGCGAACTGGCTTGTGGTCACGGCGAGCGTGCCGATATCGTCGTTGATGGCGCCACCTTGGCCGTTGCCGTTGGTAGTGTTATCGAGGAACAGACAGTTGCTGACGGCAACGCTGGTGGCGGCGCTGGGCACGTCGATGGCGCCGCCGTTGCCGCCGTTGCCCGCATTGTTGCCGTTCCCCCCGTTGGTGCTCTGGGCCAGATTGGTGTCGAAGGTGCTGGTCGACACCGCAAATGCAAGCGCCTCGTCCTCCACGCCGCCGCCGCTGACGGCCACATTTTGGCGAAACACTGTGTCCGTGATATTGACCGTTTGGCCGTTGACAAACAAACCGCCGCCATTGCCACCGGAGACATTGCCCTCGAAGGTCAAGCCCGTGATGGTGGTTTGCGGCCCACCCTCCTGGATGCCGCCGCCATCTCCTACAGCAGTGTTATTGATGAAGAAGCTGTCCTGGACGGTCAAGTTGCCCATGTTGGCTGCGTCGCCGAAGCCGCCGCCGGTGCCTCCCGAGAAATTGTTCTGGATGAGACTGTTGGTGATCGTGACGTTGCCCGCGCCGGCATTGCCGATGCCGCCGGCCAGCATGGTCAGGGCGTTGTTGTTGCTGATGATGCTTCCCGTGACAGTCAAGGCAGCGCCGCCGGCATCGAGCCAGATGCCAGCTCCTTGGTTGACGCAGGTGTTGAAATCAATGACAGTGCCGGCGTTGACGGTGACCAGGCCGGTGCCATCCGTCTCGATGCCGCCGCCGGCGTCGCCGGCATGGTTGTGACTGACAGTGCTGGCGTTGACGGTCAAGGTGCCGATGCTGTCGTTGTGCAGGCTTTCCAGGGAGATGCCGCCGCCGTCGGCGGTGGCTGTGTTGCCGGTGAGTACGACGTTGTCGAGCACGACACTGGCCGCCCCTTGGGCACGTATGCCGCCGCCCGAGCCCTGGTCGGAATCGCCTGGGGAGGCGTTGCCGTCGGTGATGGTGATTCCCTGGAAGGTGACGGTGAAGGGCGTGGTGTTTTCGGCGGCCGGGTTGATGTCGAAGACGCGGGTTCGTCCGCCGCCGTTGATGACGACGGTGCCGCCGCTGGTGTTTTGGAGGGTGTAGTTGCCGGTCCCAGTCAGGGCGAGTTCGCCGGCAGCATTGTCGGCTTCTCCTGGCCTCCCTGGCAGGTTGATGCGGTAGGTCCCCGGAATAGTGAGGTCGATGGTGTTGCTGCCTGGCGTGGTGTTGGCAGCCTGCATCGCCGAGCGCAACGTAATGACGCCGGCAGTCGGGTTCAGCACGTCGGCCAAACTATTGACGTTGAAGGTCGCCGGCACGACCCGGTCCTCCAGCATCTCCACGTTCAGCCTTGCACGGCGCGGCCGGGATCCAGTCATGTTTCGACCTCGGTAGGACTCCCCGGCTGCACGCAGGTTGAGATGGCGGTTCATGCCGCAGACTCCTTATTGGCGAAGGATAGGGTGATGGGGCGCGGACCGAGGGACAATCCCACGACCTTGTTGGCGCCCTCAGCTTCAGCGATAGCGGAGGGAATACGGCCGCCACGGCGGCGGCACGGCCGAGGCCTCAGGCTTGTTCTCGGGAAAGCTGGCAGGCCTCGTCCTCACCAAGTTCATGGCCAACCGGGAAGGGACCGGACAGGATTCGCAAATGAATTCCAACAATTTCCAAAAAATAGCCTGGCCTGGATGCAAGTTCCGTCGTCCACAGACGATTTCGTTAGAATTACTCTCAACCCGAGGGCGACCATGGCCGAGCCAGCCGAACGTGACGAGTATGCGGATTTCATCCGCCGGGTGCGGGCTGGAGACGAACGAGCCGCCGAGGAACTCGTCCGCCGGTACGAGACCGAGATTCGACTGGAGATTCGTGTCTGGTTGCGGGTACGCGATCCGCGCTTACGCCGCGTCTTCGACTCGATGGACATCTGTCAGTCCGTTCTCGCCAGCTTCTTCGTGCGCGCCGCGGTCGGCGACTTCGATCTGGACGAGCCAGGGCAGCTCATCCGGTTGCTGGTTGGCATGGCGCGGAACAAACTCTCCGAACACGTCAAATTTCACCAGCGGCAGTGCCGGGATGTACGCCGCACGAGCGCCGAACCGGAAGCAGGCTTCGGGGCGACCGCTGAGGACACGCCGAGCCAAGTCGTAGCCAGCCGTGAGCTCCTTGAAAAGTTCCGTGCGCGTCTGTCTGCGGAAGAAAGACGGATTACTGAGATGAGGGCTTCGGGCCTCGACTGGTCAGCCGTCGCGACGGAGCTGGGCGGAACTGCGGAAAGCCGCCGGAAACAGCTGGCCCGGGCCGTTGAGCGCATCGGCAGCGAGATGGGCCTCGACACCGCCATTCGTTGATACACTTTGTTGTCCGGTCCGCACTTCGATGGCCATTAAAGAGATAGGGCCGGACCGAAAGATGGCAGCAGGCGTTTTCCTTCGGAATAAAGGTGAAGGTGTGGCGGCGAGCAATCCGGAAGTTGAACGGGAGCCCCACGACGAAGAGCGAAGCGGGCACGACCGGGCTGACGTTGCCACAGAGGCCGAGCAAGGACTGGCCAGCCTTCTAGAGGAGGTATGCGCCGACCAAGTGCAGCGCTGGCACGGAGGCGAACGCGTCTCCGCTGAGGAATACCTGGCGCGAAACCCGATTTTGCAAAGCGACAGTGCATCCGCGTTCGAGCTAGTGTACGGCGAGTTCGTCTTGCGCGAGTCGCTCGGTGAAACTCCCGCACTGGAAGAATACTTACAGCGGTTTCCCCAGTTTGCCGCGCAGCTCAAGCGGCAGTTGGATCTTCACCAGGCGCTACAACCCGAGGTCCAGGCATTTGCCTTCGATCGAACTGCCACTCATGATTATGGCGGATTGAAATCACGTCTTGGCGGCGACGGCCGAATTATGCCAGGTTACGTGATCTTGGGCGAGCTAGGCCACGGCGGCATGGGCGTGGTCTACAAGGCGCGCCAAGTAAGTCTCAACCGTATCGTGGCTCTTAAAGTGCTCCGCGCCGATCACCTTGGCGACCATGAGTCGGTAGCTCGTTTCCGTGCCGAGTCCGAGGCGGCAGCCCGCCTGCAACACCCCAATATCGTACAGGTCTTCGAGGTCGGCGAGCACGAGGGCATGGGCTACCTGGCGCTGGAATACGTCCCGGGCGGCAGCCTCGAGCAGGCGATCGCGAGCACGCCTCAAGACCCTCGAAGCTCGGCCATGCTGCTCGAGACCGTGGCCCGTGCCGTCCACTATGCCCACGACCACGGCATTGTGCACCGCGACCTCAAGCCGGCGAATATTCTGTTGGCAGTAGACAGTAGACAGCATTCAGTAGACAGCGGAAGTGCCAAAGCGCAATGCCCCGATTCCCCACTGCTGTCTACTGAATACTGTCTACTGTCTACTCCCAAGATCACCGACTTTGGCCTGGCCAAGTTGGTGGAGCAGGAGGAGGGGCCGACGCAGTTCGGGGCGATCGTGGGGACGCCGAGCTACATGGCGCCGGAGCAGGCGCAGGGTGGCGCCGCGGTCGTGACACCGGCAACGGATGTGTACGCGCTGGGAGCGATCCTGTACGAACTGCTGACGGGTCGCCCGCCGTTCAAAGGCACGACACCGCTGTCCACACTGGAGCAGGTTCGAAGCCAGGAGCCACTTCCACCGGGCAGGTTGCAGCGGCACACCCCCCGCGACCTGGAGACGATTTGCCTCAAGTGTCTCGAGAAGGAGCTGGGGAAACGCTACGGCAGCGCGGAACTCCTGGCCGAAGATCTCCGACGTTTCCTGAACAACGAACCAATCCTGGCCCGCCCGACGCCTACCTGGAAGTGGGCCAAACGGCGGCCCATGGTGACCGCTCTGTTGCTGGCAATCGTGCTCGTATCCGCTCTCGGCTTCAGTCTGGTCGCATGGCAGTGGCGGCGGGCCGAGTCCAAGGCAATCGCGGAGGCCGCGGCCAGGCAGCAATTCGAGCGACTCTCGGCCGGAATGATGCTCGATCAGGGATCTTCTTTATGCGGATCCGGGGAAGTAGGTCGTGGTCTGCTCTGGCTTGTCCGCGCGCTCGAGCTGGCTACCCATTCCGGCGATGAAGGTGTTATGCGTGCAGCCAGATATAATCTGGCAAGTTGGCAGCCGTTTTTCATACGGCAGCGGGCAAGTTTCCCCCACACCAGCTGGGTCTGGGCCGTCGCCTTCAGCCCGGACGGACGCACGGCGCTAACCGGCAGTGAGGACCGAACGGCGCGGCGCTGGGATGTCGGCACCGGTCGGGCTCTGGGTGAACCACTCGTGCACACCTACCCCATATGGGAGGTGGCCTTCAGCCCCGATGGCAAGATCATCCTCACCGGTAGTGGCGACAATGACCAACACGCTGGGGAAGCCCGCCTCTGGAACGCCGTCACGGGCCAACCCCTATGCGCACCTCTTCTTCACCCAGGGCGCGTAACCAATGTCGCGTTCAGCCCGGACGGCCTCACCTTTCTGACGGTCTGCAACGAAGAGGCACGATTGTGGAGCACGGCGAATGCCAGGCTGGTCGGCGCGCCACTCAAACATCCCAAGCCGGAACAGACGAACCGGCGTGCCACCCCGAAGTTGACAGGCGTCTTTAGCTCGAGCGGCAAGATTGTCGCCACCGGGGGTGAGGACGGCACGGTTCGACTTTGGGACGCCGGCACGGCAAAACCCTTGGGCCAGCCTCTGCTTGCCACCGGCCCCGTGCTGGCACTCGCCTTCAGCCCGGACGGCCGAACCCTCCTTTCGGGAGTGTGGACGGCGGCGCCCAGTTCTGGGATGTGAGTAGCGGCGCGCGCCGCGGTCAAACGCTGTGGCACCATGGCCGGATCAAGTCCGTCGCCTTTAGCCCGGATGGCGCGCTCGCGGCCACTGGCGGCCTGGTAGAGGATCCCGACCCCGAAACCCGGGACAGAGCCGCAGGAGAAGCCCAGTTGTGGAAGGTGGCTACGGCTCGGCCGCTGGGTTCTGCGCTCTTTCATCCAGCTCCTGTTTGGTCTGTAGCCTTCGGGCCTGGAGGCAGTACGCTTTTGACCGGCTGCGAAGACGGCGGCGCTCGCTTGTTTCTCACAGCCACGGGGGCACCGGTCGGCTCACCGCTCAAACACGAGGGCACCGTCCGAGCCGTGACCTTTAGCCCAGACGGCAAATGTGCCCTGACGGCCAGTGCTGGGGGATATGGCTACGCAGCCGCCCGGCTCTGGGATCTGCCTCCGGAATCGGCATTTGCCAAATCTATAGTGCACAAGGGCGAAATCCTGGCTCTGTCCTTGAGCCCGGATGGTCAGGCTTTACTCGCAGGTTCCCGCGATCGCACCGGCCGGCTCTGGGACCTGACCACGGGCACATTGATCGATCCACCACTGGCACACGAAGGAGCCGTCGTAGCCACCGCCTTCAGTCCGGACGGGCGCACCTTGCTGACGGGCAGCGAGGACGGCGTAGCCCGGCTATGGGATCGCGCTACCTTACGACCTCAGGGCCCGGTCATGCGCACCGACTGGGTCTGTTCTGCCGCCATCAGTCCCGACGGGCGGAGCGTCGTGCTCGGCGGTCATAACGGCTCGGCATCCATGTGGGAGGCAGCCACCGGCAAGGCTCTCGGCGACCTCAAGCCAAATTTAGGGCCTGTCTGGTGCGTAGCGTTCAGCCCTGACGGGCAGAAAATCATTTCTGCCAGCGCCGGCGGGATAGTGCTTTGGGATTGGCGAACGCGGTTGGTTTTGCATGAGTGGAGGACGCCGCTAGACTCGACCACTGCTGTGTTCTACCCGGACGGGAAAAAGGTATTGCTGGTGACCGGTGGGTTTGCCCAGGTTTGGGACCTCGACAAGGAGCAGTTCAATGAGCCGCCACCGTTCCACCCGGAAGGAGGGATGGTATTTGGGACCTTCAGTCCCGACGGTCGAAGTATCTTGATCGCAGGAGCCAATCAGGTTCCGCGCCTGTGGGATGTGGCCACCGGAAGAACGCTTGGTCCCGCGCTGGGCCGTGACCGAACTTATTCGATCGCTTTCTGTCCGAATGGTCGGAAACTCGCCACGGGAAGTCTGGATGGTGTCATCTCCATTTGGGATCTGCCGCAACCGCTGGAGGACTCCGTGGAGCAGGTGCGCCTTCGAATCGAATTACTGCTCGGCATGGAACTCGACAGCAAGCAGCTCATCCACGAGCTGAGTCCCGACGCCCTGCAAGAGCGCCGGCAACATCTCGAAGAACTCGGGGCCGGCGCTGGACGACGGTAGAAGAGGATGACGCCTCACGAGAATCCAGGGGGTGCCGTCGCCGCGTCGGAAGCGCGATGGTTCGCGTGTGCGAGAAACGCACGCTCGCAAGGTCGTATGAAGTTGCCCAAAAATGACTCCGTAGTTCAGGCTGCCACGTTGGTTTCGGTGATGCCCAGGATTTCTGCAATTTCCTCGTAGCTGTTATCGTCCAGGTAGAGAAGGATGAGCGCTTTGTTCAGCGGGTCGAATCCTTCGATGACCCGTCTACACTGTTATTCGTATTGCCCCCGAGAAAATCACAGCGAGATGTCAATGCTTCTAAAGAGGTGCCGCCTGGATCGCAAGCCTTTGGCAGGGCCCGGAATAATCGAGGACGTCCAGATATCAAAAAGGTTAACCGAAGATGTGGAAAGTGTGAATTTATTCCTTTTCCCCGGCTAAAAAGATTAATTCCCTGGAAAAAGACTTGCAATCGTCGCGTCGACTCATTAAGGTCTACCCATTCTTCTTAGACGTTGTCAGGCGCGGCCCAACATTTCCTCGCCTGGTTCTGATCTGCTCTTGAGAAACGGGCTCGAAGAAGCGCCCTAATACGCTCCGAGTACTCTGCTTCTTCATCGAACTGCCGATTTTTCGCGCTCATCCTGGACTAGATGAGTAGCTGCTGATCGCGGCCCGTTGGCGGGTGCGCGCGGCCAAGGGCCTGATTCACTTGGAACCACATCACCTGCTTCTCGGAGAGGAATTGCAATGGAAGTTCAATTTCCCAGGGCACAGGGAACGAGACCATGGTCTTTCTGGCTGCGAGCGCGGAAAATCCGGCCAATCGTTGGGCGCGCTTCGGGGCGTTCCACGCGTAATCGTTTGTCCTTGTTATTGGAACAATTGGAAAGCCGCGAGGCGCCGGCGGGCCTCCCAGATCTGTTGCCCCTCCTCTCGCCTTCCGCGGCGCCCGCTCTCGCAACGGCCTCGAACGACAATGCAGGCGCGGCTATAGGGTCAGGGCAAAACTTGGCCGTTGTGAGCCCGCAGACGGGAAATTCTTCGTCCCTTTCCCCGCCGTTCATCAGACCCGCGGACATGGTCGGCACGATCACTGTCGGCCCGGTCAATGCGACGGAGGGCGCTCAGTTCTCCGGAACGGTGGCCAGCTTCGCTAACGGCTTCGACGGGTACTCGGCTACGATCGACTGGGGAGACGGTACACAGCCAACCGCGGGAAGGATCAGTCACACCAACCTCACCTGCTACGTCTCGGGGTCACATACCTACGCGGATGAAGGCAGTTACACAATGACCGTGACGGTGCACGACACCACGGATGGTTCGATGAACCACGGCACCGGCACAGCCACTGTCGCGGATGCGTCCATTTCCGCCACTGCCTTGAGCGGCAGCGCCACTGTTAACCAACCGTTTTACGACCTGATTGGGACCTATGTCGACTCCGCGGCGGCGCAGGATCCGACTGCCACGTTCACCGCCTCCGTGGTCTGGGGAGACGGACACAATGGCTCAGGCGTGGCCGCCAACGGCAACGTGCAGGCCGGCCATACCTACACATCGACCGGAACTTTCACGTTTACGATCACGGTCACAGACGACGGCGGCGCCTCTGCCATGAGTTCAGGCACGATCCAGGTTGGGGCGGGGGATCCCTCGGCAACCGGCACTCCGCCTTTGCCAACGGCCACCCCTCCAGTGGATGGCGGCGGGGGCAGCGGCAACAGTCCCAGCGGCGCACCGGAATTGATACAGACGGCCCCCGGCGTCAGCAGCGGCGGGCCGAATGCGGACCCCATGGAAGGCGACGTTCGTGCCTTTGACGGCACCTTGCAATTCGCGGTGAACGACCTGGCGTCCTATGGCTTCGGCACGGATTGGGGCCACACGTTGGCCTGGACGAACAATTCCAGCTATTCGACCACGGACCTGAACGGCAACGGCACCGTCGTCGTCCAGTTGCCCTTCTTGAGGCAAAATGCGGCCGGGAACCAGATCATTGTCATCACCAACGGCGTCAATGCTCGCTATTTCTACCAGAGCGGCAGCACCTACACGCCGGGGTTTTACTTGCAAGAGTCACTGACCCACGACGTCACCAACAAACAATTCGATCTCACCGATACCGCTGGTGACCTGATCCGTTTTGCGGATTTTGACGCAAGCTATCCCACTGGCGAACAAGGACAATTCCAGAGCTTTACCGATCCGTATGGCAACGTCACTTCCGTCACGAACCACACAACGGCAGGAACCCCTCAAGAAGTGCAGCGCAGCAACACCACGGGCAGCACCACGATAACCGAGTCTTACCTCTACACCTACGTGGCCTCGGGCGTGAATGCCGGATTGATCTCCAACGTGACCTTGCGCCGCCAGGTCAACGGCGGCGCCTGGAGCACCGTTCGCGAGGTCGCGTACACGTACTACGACGGCACGCAGGCGCATGGCAATGCCGGCGATTTGGAGCTGGCCAATGTCGAGGACGGCTCCGGGAATGTCCTCGACACCGAATATTACCGCTACTACACGGGTGAGAGCGGCGGCTATGTGCACGGGCTCAAGTACTTCTTTGACACGGCAGCCTACAACCGACTGGTGACGGCCTTCTCAACGCCCACCAGCGCCACCGATGCCCAGGTAGCCCCCTATGCCGACAATTACTACCAATACAACTCGGCCCAGCAAGTCACACAAGAAGTAATCCAGGGGGCCGGCTCATCGCTCAATGGCGGCGGCGGACTCGGCACCTACACGTACCAGTATTACCTGCCGTCCGCTAACACTGCCGGGTACAACAGCTGGACGTACAAGACCATCGAAACACTGCCCGACGGCAGCACGCACACCATCTACGCCAACTACGCTGGCGAGGTGATGCTCGACGTCTTCCACGACCCGGTGAGCGGCAACAACTGGGAGACCTTCACCAAGTACGACAGCTCCGGCCGGGCCATCCTGACCGCCCAACCTTCAGCCCTGACCGGCTACAGCGAAAGTTATTCCGACTTGCTGCACAGCGTCAGCGGCAACTACCAGTACATGAGCGACAATAGCGGCCTCCTCAACATCACCGACTACTACACGAGCACGACCGCCACTTCGACGACCGCCGGCGGGGTAACCGGCTACGTCGAGGACACCAAGGTCCAGCAAGGCGAGCTGGGCACTGCCATCTTGCAGGAGACCACTCAGTACTTCACGCACACGGCCGGCAGTGCCACCGTCGACCCCATCGCCACCGACACCGTCTACCGCAACACCGACGGCACCGGCGGCGAGACCACCAGCACCAGTTACAGCTGGTTCACCGGCACCAACCAGGTCCAATCCGAGGCCGACAGCGATCCAGTGGTTACCGCCGCGGAGAACGGTCCGGGCACGGCCGACGTGTCCACGACCTATTTCGACATTTATGGCCGGCCTATCTGGACCAAGGACCCCGACGGCTTCATCGACTACACCGCCTACGACCAGGCCACCGGGTCCGCGATCACGTCCATCACTGACGTGAATACTGCCGATACGAGCGAGTTCCAGAACCTGCCCAGCGGCTGGAGCACGCCGACGGGCGGCGGCTTGAACCTGATCACGCAAATGCAGGTGGATGCCCTGGGCCGAACCACGATGGAGACCGACCCGAACGGCAACGTCACCTACATCGTGTTCCTCGATACCTCCCACGAAGTGCGCGTCTACCCTGGCTGGCAGTCGAGCTCCGATACGACCACCGGCCCCACGCAGGTCACGCGCGAGGATCTAGCGAACAGCTACATCGAGACTTTCACGATGTCCGCCACGCCGCACGTGACCGGAGGCGTGCCCGACGGCACCGAGGCGATCAGCAATCTGCAGACGCTGTCGCGCGATTACATGAACAGCGGTGGACAGGACGTCCGTACGGATGACTATTTCAACCTCAGCGGCGTGACGTACGCGACCACGCCCTACATCGGCAGCCAGAATACCAATTATTACACGACGCTGACCGACTACGATGTCGATGGGCGGCAGACGCGCGTCCAGGCCCCCACAGGCACGATTACGCGCACCGTTTACGACAACCTGGGGCGCGTCGTCAGCACCTGGGTCGGCACCAACGACACGCCGGCCAGCGGCCAGTGGTCGCCCACGAACAACACGTCGCCCGCCAACATGGTCGACGTCCAGGACAATGTTTACGACGGCGGCGGCGTTGGCGACAGCAACCTGACCCAGGTGACGGACAATCCGGGAGGCTCGGCGGCGGGGCGCGTGACGAAGTATTATTACGATTGGCGAGATCGGGAGGTTGCCAGCAAGCAAGGCGTGCAGTCGAGCGAAGACACGACCACGCATCGGCCGATCATCTACAACGACCTCGATAACCTGGGCGAAGTGACCGCCGTCAGTCACTACGACGGCGACGGCGTGACGATCACCTTCACCAACGGCGTGCCCAACAAGCCCTCCGCCAGCTTGCTGCGTGCCTACTCCACCACGCAGTACGATGAACAGCAGCGGCCGTACGCCACCCACACCTTCAGTGTGGACCAGAGCGCCGGCACGATCTCCACCTACAGTTTGAACACCAATTTTTGGTACGATCATCGCGGAGACCTGATCGAGGAATCCGACCCGGGTGGACTGGTGACCAAGACCCAATATGACGGCGCCGGCCGGGAGATCGAGCGCTACACGACCGACGGCGCTAGTGGCACGTCGTGGGCCAACGCTTCCAGCGTGGCCAGCGACAACGTGCTCAACCAAGTCGATACTCAATACGACGCAGACGGCAACGTCATCCT
>DATGZX010000355.1:0-96988 GCA_035296965.1 Gemmataceae bacterium | reverse complement strand
AAAACTTTAGCTGCCTTGCCTCCTTCTTCGCCACGGAGCGCATACCGACTACTCTTCTCCCGCACTGTGAAAACCTTACAAAACCGAAAGCTCACTTAGTTTTGGAGAACTCAGGTATAGAATTCGGGGGGTAACTTAAGGCTCAGGGCCGGGGCATCTCCCAGGCAGGAGCAAGCCGCTTGGTAGAGACCAACGTGAAGCTCCCCGGCTCAAGGCCGGGGCATCAGCACGGCCCACAATAATCCGATTCTAGTTGGACAAGGCTGAGCTGTGGCACAAGCTGGCAGCTTGTGCCACGCTGAACATTGAGCCCACTCCCTGGCCGTGGTACAAGAGGTGTGCAGATGCCACACTCGATAAATCATTGCACGCAAAGGCATGTCCACATGGCTGAACCGCTTCGCTGCGTCTCTCGTGAAAGTGTCATCACGGGCTGGGATTTCAGCACCGGCGCCGTGAAGTGCCTGGCTTTCGATCTGCAGGGCAATACGCTCGCCGAAGTCCGCTTGCCCACCGACTTGTGGACCGAAGGCGGAGTGTCGGAACTCAATGTGTTGCAGTTAGAGGGTCAGGCGCGCGCAAGCGTGCGGGCCTTGGCCGCCGAGCTGCGCAAGCAAGGGCGCCTCAAGGACTGGGCGGCCGGCGGCATCTCCGCCACGCATCACACCGCCGGCCGGATCGACGCCAACCACGTTCAGGTTCGCCGGGCGATTTGTTGGAACGATCACACCCTTGCGACCTATCAAGCCCAGGGGCTGGAACGGCTCGGCGGCCAGGAGCGCGTGCGGCGGTTGATCGGCGGCCCCTGGGCCATCCGGTACACTCTCAGCCATTTGGTCAAGGACGAGGCGCTTCTCTCCTCGGACGATTGGCAGCGCACGGCCAAGATCCTGCCGCACGGAGGACTGGCCGCGGGCTTTCTGACAGGCAACTTCGACTCGATCAGTGTCTCGGCCGCCGCCTCCACAGGGATCATGGACCTGCGCACCAAACAATGGTGCCGCGGCATGCTGGAGGCTTTGGAGAAACCGGAGCATCGCGAGTTGGCCTGGACTCAATTGCCTCGTATCGTCGATCACTACACAGCACTCGGCCCTCTCTCCGAATCGCTGGCGCTGGAGGCCGGGATCGATGCACAGCAGCGGCCGCTCGTCTTTCCAACTTCCGACGATCAGCAGGCCGGCCTGGTGGGGGGCGGCGCCGTCGAGGCCGGTCAGATGGCCGTCATCCTGGGCAATTCCGCCGTCGTCAACTCCTCCTCCAGCCAGCTGCCTGTGACGAGTGACCTCGACGCCATGTGCTTGAACTGGGGGCCGTACCTCTGGATGCGCTGCTACAACAACGGCGCCGGGTTTTTGGATCACATTGTGGGTACGAGGCCCGACTGGGAGCGTCTCGAACAGCAGGCACGAGCCATCCCTCCGCAAGCCGGCGGCATTAGCGTCATGCCCTTCCTTGCTCCCGAGCCATCGTTGGGCGTGTCTGCAAAACACCTGCAATGGTTCCCGAGAGAGCCCGCTGATCAGGGCACTAGGTTTCGCGCCGCGCTGGAAGCCCTCGCCTACCTCATTGCCCTTGGGGTCCGCCAGCATGAAGAAGCCGGACAGAAGATCACCCGTATCACGGTTTCGGGCGGCATTGCCAGAAGCACTTTGATGTGCGAAATCCTCGCCAGCATGCTAGGCCGCCCCCTCGAACGCCTGCAATCCGCCGAAGGCCCCGCCCTCGGTGCCGCCGTGACCGCCCTGGCCGCGCTGGAAACCCACCACCGCCGGCAACGCGGCATCCTTACCCCGTTCACGGTAGCTGACGCAGTCCGGATTCTCGTCCAATTCCGCGAGCCGGTGACGCCCAACCTGGAATGGCAGGAGTTCTATCGCGCAGGATTGCGAGAGTTCGAGAGGAGGGCGCGCGAGTAAACGGGGGCACCGTTTTTCGAAGCTGCGCGCCTAGCGCGGGAATGCACGGAAGGTAACTTCACGGGCTTGGTTTGGGATGGGCTGTCGGTGGAAGTTGGACGAGCACCGCCGCCAGCATCCGCTCGGCCAATAATAAAGCTTCTTGAGCCTCGTCCCGCGTTGGCCAAACGTCCATGTCATACCGTAGTTGCACCGCGTAGTCGCTGGCGTTGGCCAGTTCCAGCATTGGCAAGGTCAATGACGGCTCGAGCCCTTGACTGAGCCGCGCTAACTCTTCGAGATCGTGTGTGCGTGGGATTGGCTTCTGGTGGTAGGCAAGAAATGCCTTGAAGGTCTTCTCGATCGCCTGCTGCGCGTGAAAACAGGCCGTGTCATACGGGCCGGAGGTCGCCAGGATGGCGCACGGGCGCCTGCCAGGTCGCTGTCAGCTTTGAGCAGCCATCCGCGTGTCAGGCTGGCGTAATCGCTCATAAAGGACCCTGCCCTCGGCCAGGATGCTGGTAATGAATGCATTCCCCACGTCACGCCAGCGTTCGACTTCTGCGGGCGTCCACACAACAATGTCCTTGGCAGGGAACATACCGAGTAGCGCTAGTCGGTACCGCGCTGGTCGCCGATGCCGGGGCAGATCCGACTCCTCGATGATCAACAAGTCGAGGTCGCTATCGGGACGAGCGTTCCCGCGCGCGTGCGAGCCGAACAGGACGATCTTTTCCGGCGAGCTCACGGCACAAATACGCCGGACAGCTTCTTGGAGAAGTTGTTCGGTGACTTGTGGAAAGGGAACAACAGGGGTCATATTATCTATTCCAAAACCTACTCGTTGGATACCTTTTCTTTAAGCTTAGCAACCCCCGAGAAACGACCAGCGGGGCCTTTGTCGAGCCAACATTCATGGATTATAACATCCTGAATCGGTTACGCCCAACGCAGCTTGGCACGAGGGCTACAAGCAGGGCTTTCGCGATTTTGAAATGCGTTGGTTGGCTCAACTCTGCGATCCCACCACCGGAGTTGTCAAGCCGTCGGTCTCTTGCGTCTCCATTTCGAAGTGGCGCCAGATGAGCGGCCGGGCCAGTGGCTCGATGCGCAGCACCAGCTTGCCATCCTGGAAGATGCGCACGGTCCCGGAGGACTGGCTGACCGCCACGGCGATAGCGTCGGTCTTCTGGCTGATTGCCGCCGCCGCCCAGTGTCGGCTGCCCAGGCCTTTGCTGAGCGTGATACCCTCGGCCAGCACGTCCAGGTACATGCACGCGGCAACCGCGACTCCGTCCCGGCGAATGATCAATGCCCCTTCGAGCTGGGCAATGTCCTTGATCTGCTCGCGAACCTTGCGGTCGCGGATGTCTCGCTCGGGTGCACTATAGCCCCGGAACGGGTTGAAATTGATCGGTCGAGCCATGCTCAGGACCTTGCGCGTGTCACCGACGACAAACATGGTGCCGACCGGCTTGCCCTCGCGTCCTTCGCGGCCGATGGCCGCAGCCAAATCGACGACGGCCCGCAAGGTTTCCAGGGGAACCTTGGTATCGAGCTTGCGCAGCTCCTGGGCGCTGAGGCGTTCCAGATGCTCGCCCAGATGGATGACGCTGAGGCTATCAATGTGTTCCGGCTTCCCCTCCTCGGCCTCGATACCGTTGTAAAGTGCCACCACGTCTGCTCCCGACTGGAGCTTTTCGTTGGCCACTGCCTCGAGCAGAGCGAGGCTCATGCGTTCCTGGGTCGGGGTTGGGCCGGGATCGATATCGAGAACGGTCAGGCCGTGCTCCTCCTTGAGTCGTTTCGTCAGGTGGCTGTCCTGGGCCGCCACAAGGAGGCGGCAGCCCCCTAAATGCTCCAGGACCGTCGGCCAGTCAAGATTCGTTTCCGTGAGAAGCAACACCGCGTCGGCCGGCATTTCCTGGACCAGCTGGCGGGCCGCCTGGAGCAGTACGACCGTCTGACGTGGCAACGGCATTGTCTGTTGTCGGCTTTGAATGATTGGCCTTTGCACAGGGTCCTGATTCCCATGCCCTGTGTCATGGTAACGATTGCTGCGAATTCGGGCAATCAACGATCGAGCCAAATATGCCTAATTGCGGAGATGGCTCGCCCCCCATTCTATACTCGCCTTGCTCTCTTGGCCTATCGGAAGGGAAAATGAGAGCGCGGCAGGATGGCCAGCCCAGGTCGTGAATCAATTCGAGGAAGCCAATGCAGGAAACGATCCTCCAATCTGTGGGGCGAACGCCTCTCGTGCAACTGCGGCGCCTGTCGGAAGGACTCCAGGCGCGGGTGTATGTCAAACTCGAGTCGCTCAATCCGGGTGGCAGCGTCAAGGATCGGGTCGGCCTGGCCATGATCGCGGAAGCCGAGCGCCGCGGCTGGCTGCGGCCGGGCAGCACCATCATCGAGGCCACGGCTGGCAATACCGGCGTCGGGCTGGCGATGACGGCGGCTGTCAAGGGCTATCGCTGCATCTTCGTCTTGCCGGATAAAATGAGCAGCGAAAAGGTAAGCCTGCTGAAGGCTTACGGCGCGGAAGTCGTCATCACGCCGACGAACTTGGCACCCGATTCTCCCGACAGCTATAACGGCGTGGCCGACCGCCTGGCTCGCGAGGTTCCAGGGGCTTGGCGGCCCAACCAGTTCAGCAATCTGGCCAACCCGGAGATTCACTATCGCACAACCGGGCCCGAGATTTGGGAGCAAACCGAGGGTCAACTCACCGCCTTCGTGGCAGGCGTTGGCACGGGCGGCACTCTTTCAGGCGTGGCCCGGTATCTCAAGGAAAGGAACTCGGAGGTCAGAATTGTCGGTGCCGATCCCGAGGGCTCGGTGCTGTCCGGCGGCGTGCCCCAGCCCTGGAAAGTGGAAGGCATCGGCGAAGATTTCGTACCGAAGACCTTCAACAGCCAGCTCGTCGACGATTGGGTCCGCGTGGGTGATGCGGAGTCTTTCCATACGGCCCGTTCTCTCGCCAGGCGGGAAGGTATCCTGGTAGGCGGCTCCAGCGGCACCGCTGTCGCAGCGGCGCTACGCTATGCTCGACGGTTGACCGGCGAGCACCTGGTCGTAGCGCTCTGTGCCGACACGGGACGAAATTACCTCAGCAAGTGCTTTGACGATGCCTGGCTGGCGGAAAACAAGCTTCTCTGGAATGCCCAGCCCATCCATTCCATTGGCGACTTGATGCGGACGCGTGGCACGCGGCAGCTGGTCACCATCAACCCGGAGACCAGCGCTGCCGAGGCCATCGAGCTGCTACAATCCGTAGGCATCTCTCAGTTGCCGGTCTTGCAGGACGGCAAGCCGGTTGGCAGCGTGCATGAAGTTACGCTGGCTCGCGTCCTTCACGACGACAGGGATCCCGCGGAAGTCAAAGTGGGCGAGATCATGGCCAAGCCGCTGCCGCAACTCGATCCCACCGTGCACCTAGATGAAGCCTACCGCTTGTTGATGGCGGGCAACACGGGCGTTCTGGCCGTGGCGAACGGCAGGGTCCTTGATATCATCACCCGCATCGATTTGATCCACTACTGGAACAAGGAGCGTAAGCGTTGACAGGATGACGGGGCTTACCTGGTAAAATCGATTCTTATCCTCGTTATCCTCGTTCGCATGCTCCGCCTGGGAACGAGAGCAACGATGATAATATCCGATGGGAGATGCTGATGGCTGATGCACAACCCGATTTCGGTTTTTCCACATTGGCCATTCACGCGGGGCAGGATGCCGATCCCGCAACCGGGGCCACTGTGGTGCCGATCTACGCCACGTCCACCTACACCCAGGAATCTCCGGGGCATCACAAGGGCTACGAATACTCGCGCAGCGGCAATCCCACGCGCACTGCACTGGAGACATGTCTGGCGGCCCTGGAAGGGGGCGAGCGCGGGCTGGCCTTCGCATCGGGTCTCGCAGCAACCACGGCCGTGCTTTCGCTGCTCAAACCGGGAGATGAAGTCGCTGCCGCGGCGGACCTGTACGGCGGCACCTACCGGCTCCTGGAACGCGTCTTCAAAACCTGGGGAGTGGTGAGCCACTACACGGAAGATGCGAGCCCCTCGGGATTCTCTCAGATCATCACGCCCAGGACTCGACTGGTCTGGATCGAGACGCCGACGAACCCGCTCTTGCAGATCCTGGACATCGCCGCGATCGCCAGCCTGGCCCACCGAGCAGGCGCGGTCCTGGCCGTCGACAACACGTTTGCCTCGCCATTCCTTCAACAGCCTCTCCGTTTCGGCGCCGACCTCGTCGTACACAGCACGACCAAGTATCTCGGAGGCCACTCCGACGTGATTGGCGGAGCCGTCATTGGCAGCCGGGAGTTGCTGCAACCCGTCGCGTTCTTCCAGAACGCAGCGGGTGGTGTGCCCGGACCGTTTGACTCCTGGCTTACGCTGCGCGGCATCAAGACGCTGGCGGTGCGCATGGAACGCCACTGCGCTAACGCTCGCCAGCTGGCAACCTGGTTGGCAGAACACCCCCGCGTACAAAGAATTTACTATCCGGGCTTGCCCAGTCACCCCGGGCATGAAATGGCGCGGCGGCAGATGCGCGACTTCGGCGGCATGATCAGCATTCACCTGAAAGGCGGCAAAGACGCAGCCCTGCGCATGTTGACGCGAACTAAATTATTCAGCTTGGCTGAGAGCCTGGGCGGCGTCGAATCGCTGATTGGCCATCCCGCAACGATGACGCACGCCAGCATCCCGGCCGAGATTCGCCAGGCACGCGGCATCGACGACGGTCTGGTCCGCTTGAGCGTCGGCATCGAGGACGTGAGCGACCTGCAGGCCGACCTGCGCCAGGCCCTTGCTTGAGGAATGGTTGCCGCCGCCCAGCCTCGCCCGACGCCGAATGCCCGCGATTTGCAGCTGTGCACCGGGCGCAAGTGGAATGGCCAGGCCTTGCCCTCCTCGGGGCGCTTGGTAGGATTGGGAGGCGTCCCTCAGGAAAATAGAGAAAAAAATGGCTAGCACTTGCAAGGAAGGCACCGGATTGGCACACTCTATTGGTGCCAGAAAAGCAGTAAGGACAACCGGTTCGGCGTTCATATCGTATACTGAACGATGGAAAGACGCCTGAAGCCTTTCCTTGCTAGATTCGCAATCGTTGAAGGATAGGGTAATCCCAGCAAGCGGCGGGAGGCTTGCTGCGTCCGCGAGGTCAGCAAATGGCGGCGCCCTCTAACAACGAGGAGTTCCTCGACCTGGTGCGCAAGAGCGCCGTCGTGGAATCCAAACGACTCGATGCGTACCTGGAGAAAATCCGGGCCGCAGGTTCTCTTCCTGCGACACCTGCAAAACTGGCAGGCATTCTCGTCCGGGATGGGATTCTCACCCATTTTCAGGCTGAGCAATTCCTTCAAGGCCGCTGGCGGCGTTTCACCATCGGCAAATACAAAGTACTCGAGCGCATCGGCACAGGAGGCATGGGAAGCGTTTACCTGTGCGAGCACAAGTTCATGCGCCGCCGGGCCGCGGTGAAAGTATTGCCTACGGCCAAGGCGAGCGATCCCGCCTCCCTTGAGCGTTTCTATCGCGAGGCGCGCGCCGTTGCTGCCCTCGATCATCCCAACATTGTTCGCGCCTATGATATCGACCAGGATGATAATCTGCACTTCCTGGTGATGGAGTATGTCGACGGCTCGAGCTTGCAGGAGCTTGTCAAAAAGGTCGGCCCGCTCGGTCCCATAAGGAGCGCGCACTACATCAGCCAGTCCGCCCTGGGCCTGCAGCACGCCCATGAGGCAGCTGGGTTGGTGCACCGCGACATCAAGCCCGGCAACCTTCTGGTCGATCGCACCGGAACGGTCAAGGTGCTCGACATGGGCCTGGCGCGATTCTTCAACGACGAGGAAGATCTCCTCACGAAAAAGTACGACGAGAACGTCCTGGGCACTGCCGACTACCTCGCACCGGAACAAGCCCTCGATAGCCATAGCGTCGACATCCGCGCCGACATCTACAGCCTGGGGGCTACGTTCTATTTCTGCCTCACCGGACGCACGCCGTTCAGTGAAGGGACGGTCGCGCAAAAATTGATCTGGCACCAGACGCGGCAGCCGAAGCCGATTCGCGCACTGCAGCCTGCCGTGCCCGAGGCGATGGCCGCAATCATCGAGAAGATGATGGCCAAGGATCCGGCGCACCGCTACCAAACTCCGCTGGAGGTCGCCGAGGCGCTCGCTCCGTGGACAGAAACGCCGATTGCTCCGCCGGACACCAAGGAAATGCCGCAGCTCAGCCCTGCCGCCTCACCGGCGAGTACCGTGGAGGCTAGCGCGGTAAGCAAGGCCGGTCCTCGAACGCCGCCGCCGGGTCCCGCGACTCCTGCCCCGGCGCCCTCGAAGCCACGCCGGAATTGGGACTTGCCCGGCAAGCCAACGGCGCCGCCGCCATCCAAGGGACTGCCGCCGAGCTTCCAGGCGAAGGAACCGATCGCAGCGCCTTCGGTCTCCGCGCCGGTTGCGCTGAGCGCCCAGCCGAAACCCTTCGAAAACTTGGGCGCGCCTCCGAAGGTCGTTGCCGCGCCCAAGGGACAGACAGGTCCAGGCGATAATGGCGCGCCCAAGAAACCCGCTCCCCAGCCGGCCGAGGATGAAGAAAGTCTACCCTGGGAGAAGCTGGCCCCGGATACTCAAGAAATGTCGGCTATGAGCGATACGCTGCCGCGTTCGCCAAGGAAGCCGCCAACCAAAAGACAGCCGCCGCGAAAGCAGCTGCCTTGGGACAATTTGACTCACCAGCAGCTCATTTGGATCTCGGCTATTGTTGGCGGCGTCATCTTCGCACTCGCCGTGATCGCGATCTGGCTCTGGCCCGGTCCCTCCAGAGACGAAATTAAACCCTCCCCCCCCAAGCCTCCGTCCCACCTTTTGGTGAATAAGGCAGGACGCACCAACGAGTTTACCAGCGTCGACAGTGCGCTGGCCCGGGCTAGGCCGGGCGATCACATTGTGATCACGGATGACATGATTGAGGAGCAGCTCACGCTGAATCGCAAGTTTGACGTGACCATTGAGGCACCCCCAGGAAAACTGGTGGAGTGGCGTTTTCCGGAGGCGGGTGGGGCAGGGAACCACCTTCTGCACGTGAGCGGAGTTCGCGGCTTAAAGCTGAAAGGCATCGCATTCGACGGCCGCAACAAGGTGGATGAGATCATCGAGATCTCCGGCAATTGCCCGGACCTCAGGATGGAAGATCTGCGCCTAAAGGGCTTCAAACGCTATGGTATTGTCTTCGCGAATTGCGCAGGGACTTCGGCCAAGCCGGTGATTTTGCGCAATCTCCAAATCAACAACACCGAAACCGTGAAGGAAGCCGCACTGGCGTTCACGGTTTTGCCGAACATCGCCGACCCCAGAGTAAACGAGCATATCCAGGTGCTCAATTGTCAGTTCAACGGAGCTTTCCGGACGCCCGTGGTGGCGAATGCGTCCGCGTTCCAATCTGTCACCTTCGATCCGGAGATGGCCGTGGCGCCGCCCCTGCCGCCGCCAGCGAAGCCACCTGCGAAACCGCCCGAAAAGAAGCCGGCAGAGAAGCCACCAGCTGGTAAACCGCCAGCACAGAAATAGGCATTCCACGGCCCGATCTCGACGGAAGCTTGAGAGGCTCCGCATGCGCCGAGAAACGGCGCGTTTCGACATCATTCTGGGCGTGACGCCAGACGCATAGCCCAATCCCGGCCAAGAACGCGGATGGGCAGCGTGGCTGGTTGAGCGACACCCAGCCATGCTGCCCATGCCATTACCTGTTCAACTCTCGACTACAGGGTCCAGCCCTTGCGGTACTCGTAGTGGATGAAGTGGTTGGCCTTGTCGTTGTTCGTGAACTTCAGCTCCGGTCCATCCCAATCCAGTTTCGTGCCGGTCAGCCGGATGGCGATATTGCCCAGGAGGATGGTCTCGGTCAGCATGGCGGCGAAGTCGAAGTTGGAGTACGCGGGCTTTCCACCCCGGATCGCTTCGACCCACTCAGCCTTCATGCCGGGGTCGCCACGACCGTTGATCGGCAACTTCTCCGGCTTGGTTTTGTTGACTTCCATGAAATCCTTGGCCGGGTAGAGGAAGAACTCGGAGCCGTAGTCGTCGGGCGAATAGAGCATCCCCTTTTCGCCAACTAGGATGGAGCCGCTATTTACCAGCTTGCCCTTGCGCTTAGGATTCATGCTCGTGTCGATGGAGATCGCTTTCTTCACGAGATCTTCGGGGGGTAGCAGCTTCTTGCCGTCGCGCTTGCCCTCGTACCAGGTGAGCGACACCGGCGGCATCTGGTCGCGGGCTGGGAATTGGAAAGTTATCTTTGCCGAGCTGGGATAGGTCTCCAGATTCACGTCGGTGGCGTCGGCGACGACGCTGGTGGGGTAGGCGAGCTTGAGAGCCCGGAACGCCATGTTGGCGGTGTGGCAAGCCATGTCGCCAAGGGCACCGGTGCCGAAGTCCAGCCAACCGCGCCAGGCGAAGGGGTGATACCCGGGAGCATAGGGGCGTTCGGGAGCCGGTCCCAGAAAGCCGTCCCAGTGTACATGCTTCGGCACCTCGAACTTGCCCTCGGGTCGGGCCATTACCTGAGGCGCCTGCGGCCAGATTGGCCGGTCTGTCCAAACGTGGGCTTCGTGGACAGGGCCAATAATACCAGCCTGGATCAACTCGACGGCCCGGCGTAGGCCGCTCGCCGCGGAGCCCTGGTTACCCATTTGCGTCGCCACTCCCATCTCCTTGGCGACCAGGCGCATTTTGCGGGCCTCGAATACCGTATGGGTCAATGGCTTCTGGCAGTAGACGTGCTTTTTCATCTTCATGGCCATGATGCTGGCCGGTGCGTGCGAATGGTCAGCCGTGCTTACCGTGACGGCGTCGATGTTCTTGCCCATTTCATCGAGCATCTTGCGGTAATCGAAGTAGTGCTTGGCGTTTGGAAGCTCTTTTCCTGCTTTGCCTTCCTGAAGAGTTTTCTCATCGATGTCGCATAGGGCGACCACTTCTCCAAGCCGGGCGGCTTGAGTGATGTCACCGTAACCTTTGCCGCCGACTCCGATGCCGGCGAAGTGGATCTTTCCGTTGGGACCGGCTGCGACCCGGTCGGCGGACACGGCGTCGGCGGTATAGAAATAACCTGCCCCGGCTGCGGCGGCCGAGGCCTGGAGAAAACGTCGCCGATTCATGCTGGAACTCATGTGTGCGTTCTCCTGGGAGTGCTTGATGGTTGCGGCGCCAGCGGCGGGCTGGGAGGGGCGCCTTGGCCGCATTGTATGCGACCGACACCGAGGTCGCAACGATGATCTTTCTGGATTTACCGAAGACTATGCAAAAGATGAATCGAGGCGTCCGGTGGCGGGTTCTGGGAAAGCTGAACCGAGTCTAGAAGAAATTCACTTTGTCCGGCCGTCTCCAATACCGAAGATCATTCCGCGGTCGTATGCCCGATCAAGGTCAGCGCAATTCCCAGGCCGTTCGCCGCCTTTTGGCCATCCACCGTCACCGGCTCTTTCAGGGTCAGCACCCATGTGTTGCTCCCCTTGTCGACGAGCTTGGGAGCATCTTCCGGCTTCTCATTGGGATAGAGAAGCAGTACGCCCGGATGCGCGCTACCGATCGCCTTGGCGCTCAACTCCCGAAGATCCTTCGCCTCAATCAGGTCCGGCTTCGTATCCAGCTGCGCGGGGGCGAGCAGACAGAACTCGCCGAAAGGCGCTGTCCCCATGTGGTCGCCGTCCATTGGCTGGAATCCAAGTCGCAGCGTGTAAACGCCCGGCTTGATCTTCTGCTTGCGATAGTCCGTCGACGGCTGGTCGAACCGCACGGCGCCGATGACCGTGGATTCTTCCAATTCGCGGTAGGTCAGGCCATTCTTGACCTGTTCGGGGGTTGCCTTCGCAGGGACTTCTTTGCGGAACCACAACTCGCAGACAGTCATCCCATTCGTGCCGTGTAATTGCAGGCTTTTGTTGTCCAGGAGCTTACGGATCGGCTCCTGCAATTCCTTCGGCGCGAAGGTGTCAGCCTGCTTGATCGAGTATGCTCCATCCGCTGCCCATGCCCGCCCCGCGGCTACGGCGACAAGAACGACGACGACCGATTGCGAGGTGCGATGCATGCAGCGTCTCCATGAAAAAACCGATTCGTTGGCGTTTTGTGCCGCCGGCTCCCACGAGACCTTTCGGTCATCGGGGGCCGGCGGCACAAAACGCCAACGAATCGCTGCGAAGCTCTGACCGATTAGCGAATTTCGAATGAGCCGACGTAAGCGCCGCGGCGCTCGGTGTCCTTCCAGGTCTCATTGAAGCCTTGCCCGGCGAAGCTGTGCTCTACTGCCACGGCAGGCTCTGCCTTGACGTTCTCACTCAACGGGGGATAAAACGCCGATTCGTTGCCGCAGATCTTGTCGTGCCGGGAATTGATGCAGCGTGTTTGAATACGCGCCTTGCCGGCGTCGAGCCTCGCGCAGCCGCCTTCCTTGCAGCAATTGACCGCGAGATCGACCTTGGCGCTCTGGACCGCCACGATCTTATTCACCAATTTCCCACCCTGCTTCTGAGCGAGATGGATGAGCGCCGACCGCTGCGCACTATCAGCCTTGTCGTCGACAATAAGAACCGCCCTGGAAGGTCCGGTCTGTTGCAAGCCAAGCGTGTCGGAGGCGGCGATCACGGCCACGATGCTCAAACCGTCCAGGCGGACGTTTTCAAAGCAGCCTTCGTTCACTTTCCAGGCCATGACGGCGTGCTTGCCCGTCAAATTCATCTCGGCATTGGCAAAGCAGGGGCCCGTCCAGACATCACAATTCCGAGCTTCGATGTAATGGCCGGAAATGCCCGCTGCATGCACAGGAGCAGAGGCGGATGCCAAGGCCAGGGCGACTAGGGTCAGCCAACGAGACATGTATGGACCTCCCTTATGGTGAATGCCAACGGATGGACAGGGCAAGCAGCCCTTCCCGTCAGCCATTGTTCGACCCAAGCCGACCGCCGTCAAGGTTTCTTGTCGATCAGACCAGAGGCGCTCATCTCGATGCTCGCCAGCAACCTCCGGTCTACCCGGTTTCTTGCAGAATCAATGGGTCGGCTGCCATTCCAATCCGAGGGCCGTGAGTCGCTCGCGTTTCGCTAACACCTCCCACGGCGTGCCCTTGTACTGTTTGATTATTTTCGCAAAGATTTTTCTGGACTCCGCCGCCATCTCTTTGACGTCCTTGGCGCTGGAAAGCTTTTCCTTGGATGCTAGCCGCCAGCCCGTGTCTACGTTTGGCTGTAGCTCCGGCAATTCGTCCTTGCGGATCTTGCCCAGCATCAGGTCATACTCCTGAACGTAGGCCATCCGGGCCAGCAGCTCGGCTAACACATAGTCATAATGAGCCTGCCATCGTTTGGAGGGTTCCTGATCACGCTCTTCACCGACCTTACGCAGGTCATCGAGTGCCTCCATGAGCAGGCCGAGCACCTTGGCGGGCTTCATTTGCCGTTTCAGGATGTCTTTCTTGAGACTGTCGTTGTTGCCCGCCGGGAAAGAATCCTGCAGCGAGAAGGCGTCGTTGTGCGGATTGAAACCGTTGCGCATCGCCTCGAGCGCATCCAGAACAGCCATGCGGAACGGATACCTGCTCGGATTGCGCTTGAACTCCTCGACAGTGTAATCGGCCTGGTAGGGCTGCAACGCCTGGGCGGAGAAAGGAACCAGCGCGGCGATTCGAACAGGTTGTGTTTCATCGCTCGCCAGGCGGATGGGTGGCAACTCGATCTCCCGCAAGATGCTCTCGACGTCTTTTGCCGAGGCCGCGGCGCCGGATGCCATGACAGGGGAAGGGAGTTCGATTTTGGGGGGCAGCGGCTCTTGCTTGTTGTAAGCGGCGCCGTTTTGTGGCTCCGCGCCGCTCAAACGCGGCGTCTGTTTGGCCTTCCATTGCTCGGTCACGGCGGTTGCGGTCAAACGTTCAACCTCCTTGGCCAGGGCTTCCACGGGAAGCGCATCCCGCGGCTCCTGGATATTCTTGATGACCTTCTGAGTGAGCGACTTGGCAAGGCTATTCAGAAAAATGCTGTCGCCTTCGGATTCGTAGGAGTATTCCTTGGCCCTGCACGAACACCAGACCTGGACGCCCGCCGGCGGATTGGCAAGAAGGCTATCGAGTTTGGGGCCCATGGGACCGCTGCCCGGCTTCTCGGAGCCCCGGCTCGGATCCAGCCGGCAGGTGTCCAGAATCAAAACCTTCTGCCGTGCAGGGCATTTTTCTAGATTCTGATAAAGCCAGGTGACTGGGATCAGGTTTTCCTTGGCGGTCAGCTCGCCTTCGAGAGGGACCAGGTAGGCTTGTTCATCCAGCTCGACTACGTGGCCGACAAAGAGAACAACCGCTCGGTCTTGCGGCCGGCAAGTATTCAGGAACTTTGTGACGGTTTGTTCAATGATTGTTTTCGAGGTTGGGCGGGCCGTGGACTGCCGTGGCGGCGGCTCCTTGGGCGCGCCGGATTTGCCCTTGCTCCTTGCGGGAGCCGGTGCCGGTCGTTGGCCTGGAGCTGCGTCGCTCAGCTCGACGACCTGCGTTGCCGGGACATGCAGCACCCGGGCAAGTTTGTCGGTAAGCGCATGAAAGTTCTGCCCGCTTGCCTCACCGTAGCTGACGGGATTGGCAAAGAGATAGTTATGCACGCAGATTGTCAAAAGCCGCCGCGGAAAAACGCCACCCGTTGGCAGGCGTGGCGTCGAAGGAACAGCACTCGCATCATGCTTACTGGTCGTTGAGCTGGTTTCGTGGACGGGAGAGGTGGTTTCCTCAACCGCAGATTCCGAGTCATCTTCCCGGGCATTGGCCAACAATTCGGTTTTGACTTTGCCCAAATGCGGCCAGGCGAAATAGAACCCGGTCGACAGGAGAGCCAGCAAGCCGATTCCCACACCCAGCGCGATCCATCGATGCCGTCGGGAGCGGAAGCGATCCGCCACCCGAACGATGGGGCGGTCATCCTCTGTCGAGAATGCCATTGCACTTTGGGCTGTTGCGGGCGCTGAAGGATTCGGAGCTTGCTTGGACCGAGCCGGCGAGTCGGGCAACGGTGTCTGAGGAACATCGGGCGGCGCAGAGGGCAGGGGCGTGGATTCCTGAATTTTGTCCGACTTGGATTTCGGTCTGATCTGGACGGCCATTCCACAGTGCTTGCAGCGTACGGCTTGGTTGACCCGGTCTGCGGGAATTCGCAGGGTCTTCTTGCAACCGGGACACTTCCCTTGGATTGCTGCTGGCATAGGCGGGAATCCGTTAGGCTCTCTTCACCGCAAGAATATTCATTCTACTTTGCAATGTGAATGAAAGGTAGACGGCCAAAATCGCAACCTAGAATCGCACTGCCAAGTATAGGACCAAGAAGTTATTCCGGTCGTCGGTCCAGCCGTGCTTCACTTCGAAACCAGCCGCCGCCGCCATCTCGCGCAAACCGTCAATACTGTACTTGTACGAGTACTCGGTCCGGATCGGCTCGCCTTCCGAAAACTGGAACACTTCACCGGCAACGCGGACGCGCTGAGCGACCTGGCTGATCAAGTAGATCTCGATCCGACCTTGCGTGGGGTTGTAAAAGGCGTGATGCCAGAAGCGATCGATGGGAAAGTCGCCCTCCAGTTCGCGATTGATGCGCACCAGGAGATTGAGATTGAAGGCGGCGGTGACGCCCTTGTCGTCGTTGTAGGCTGCCTCGAGGACCCGCGGATCCTTTTTGAGATCGGCGCCCAGCAGGAGGCGGCCTCCGAGTCCGCATAGCCGAGCGGTCTGGCGCAAAAGCCCAATCGCTTCGTCGCGCGTGAAGTTGCCGATCGTCGAGCCTGGGAAGTAAACGGCCTTTCGCGCTGATTTGCCATTGGCAGGGAGGCTCGGCAAATTGGCGAAGTCGGCGCAGAGCGGCATGATCTTGAGCTGCGGATACTGCTCGGCCAGGTTCAGGGCCGATTCCGTGAGGTGCTCGCGCGAAATATCAATCGGCACATAAGCGACTGGTTCTTTCAGATGATCGAGGAGCAGGCGTGTCTTGATGCTGCTGCCGCTACCGTACTCGATGAGCAGGCATTTGCGCCCGAAAACGTCCGCCATTTCACCGGCATGGCGGTCCATGATCGCCAACTCGGTGCGCGTCAAATAGTATTCGTCCAGGTCGCAAATCTGCTCGAAGAGCTGTGAACCCCTAGCATCGTAAAAGTATTTGCAAGGCAATTCCTTCTCCGGCAACCGCAGGCCGTGTAGGACGTCCTCGCGAAACTGATCTGACGAAGGCGGCAACAGATCGCGGACGCTCATCAAACAAGGGTGGGTGGCGCTGCCTTGCATCAGGAATCCTGGGCTAGCCGAATGCCTGCGAATTGCCAGCGGGCATCCGGTGGGAAAAAGTTCCGGTAAGTGCGTCGAGCATGCGACCGCGGTGTCGCGCACGAAGCGCCGCGCAGCACGAGCTGATTGCACATGAACTTGCCGTTGTATTCCCCCAGTGCCCCCTCCATGGGTCGATAGCCGGGATAGCCGACGTACGGGCTAGCGGTCCATTGCCAGACGTCGCCGAACATTTTCAAGATGGGCCCGTCGTCGTCTTCGGCGGCTGCGGCAGCCGGATGGAAGCGGCCTCCTTCGAGGAAATGGCCGGCCAGCTTCGCCGGACCAACGGCGTGTTCCCATTCCGCCTCGGTGGGCAGACGGGCGCCGGCCCAGCGTGCGAAAGCGTCGGCCTCGTAGAAACTCAGGTGGCAAACGGGTTCGCGTGGGTGCACGGGTTTCACCCCGCCCAGCGTCATGACCTGCCACTCGCCTTCCGCTTTTTCCCAGTAAAGCGGGGCCGACCACTCCTTCGTCTGCCGCACGGCCCAGCCTTCGGACAGCCACAATTCCGGGCGCTCGTAGCCTTTATCGTCGATGAAAGCGATGAATTCTGCATTCGTCACCAGCCTGTTGGCCAGGCGAAAGGCCTGGAGATAGACCTTGTGACGTGGCGATTCATTGTCGAAAGCGAACGAGCAGCCCTCGTGACCGATTTCGACGATTCCGCCTGGGAACGCCACCCAGCCAAGCCCAGGAGAGTCACCCTGCTCAGGCGCCATTTCGCGATAGACCGGGCGCAGTGGATTGCCTGCCAGGACATGTTTGAGGTCGGTAAGAATTAGCTCCTGGTGTTGCTGCTCGTGATTCAATCCCAGCACAATCGTACCGGCCGGGGCAGGAAGTTGCCCCGACCGCTCGGTCTGCAAGAGCGCGTGCATGGACTCATCAACGTGGGCGCGGTAGCGATACACGTCCGCCACCGTGGGTCGGGAAAGCAAACCGCGCTGCGTTCTCGGCCAGCGTGCGCCCACGGAGTTGTAGTAGGAATTGAAAAGCGAACCGAATTCAAGATGGAAAGGCCGGTATCGAACAACGTTGGGCAGGAGAACAAATGTCTCGAAGAACCAGCTAGTGTGGGCCAGGTGCCACTTCACGGGGCTGGCGTCGGGCATGGACTGGATGACGTAATCTTCGGTGGCGAGCGGTTCGCATAAGGCCTCCGTGCAGCGGCGCACGCGCTCGTAAGCGGCCGCCAGGGAAGCCCCGTCCTGCAATCGATCCTCCGCGCGGACAGGCTTCTCGACGTGCAATGCCATGCGCGCCCCTTTTCGAGCAAGAAGGATTCGCAGGCATCCCTACCGACAAGACTGTACACTCCGGCTCAACCAGAGCATCATACGGCCAACTCATGAAAACTAGCAAATGACATACCCAAACCATGTATAGGCAAAGTTTATGCGCTGTGTCAATCATGCGAATTAGCAAGGGGCATTCCCAAAGTCGATCTTTGGATCGGCGCACCAGAATTACCGGCATTTCCCTACCAGAACCGGCGGAAGCATAGGCATCTCAACGGGGCCAATGGGAACGGCACGGAAACCTTGTGCCTGTAAGTGGGAAATCAGGCTTCAGTTTACGGCGTGCGCGCACAGCTGCGCTCGTGAACATCCTTTTGGCGATGCGCCGTGCTCTCCATAAGTTGACCTGGCGGTTTTCGCGCAAATTACACCGTCCGTGCCACGCTCGTACTCTCACCCCACGTGGAGTGATGCTCATGCCGCAGTTCGCCAAGCACCCTCTCCTTGGAGAAATCCTGGCAGAATTCGTAGGCACGCTGGTTTTGATTGCCCTGGGCGATGGAGTTGTCGCCATGGTGGTCCTATTCGCGAAGGGGGCTCCAGGAGAAATTGTCAACGGCGGCTACACGAACATCACCCTCGGCTGGGGCCTGGCGGTGCTCATGGGCATCTGCATCGCTGGCAGGGTCAGCGGCGCTCATCTGAACCCGGCCGTGACACTCACCTTGGCTCTGTTCCGCGGATTTCCCTGGCGGAAGGTCATTCCTTACACCATTGCTCAAGTGGCCGGCGCCTTCGCGGCAGCGGCGCTGGTCTATATCAACTACCTCCCGGCCTTTCACCAAATCGACCCGGAACTGAGCCAAACCGCCAAGGTCTTCACGACATTCCCCGCGTTTCCTTCATCCTGGAGCTATGGCTTCATCGACCAATTGATCGGCACGGCTTTGCTGTTAGGACTCATCCTCGCCATCACCGACCCGAAGAATGAGCCGGTTGGCCGTTTCCTGCAACCCCTCTTGATTGGGCTTGTCGTGGTGGCTATTGGCGTTTCCTGGGGCGGCATGCATGGTTACGCCATCAACCCGGCTCGGGATTTTGGGCCTCGCCTCTTCACCTGGGTGGCCGGGTTCAAGAATACCGGCTTCGACAACGGCATATTTTGGGTGCCGATTGCGGGGCCTTATGTCGGTGGTTTGGCGGGCGCTCTTGTCTACGACAGCCTGATTCGGCCTTTTCTACCGGCGCGCGCGGGGACGGGCGAGGTAGAATAAAAACTGATGAGCCCTGGCTTCAGGGCCAATGGGTCCCATAGGACGTATAGGACCTATATGAACAGCTGCCCGAGCATCAAAGCATCGCTAACCGGAGTACCCGCATGAGCCTCGGTTTGAAACAACTGCTGAAGCAACACAAGCTTGTTCGCGTATTTTGCCTTGGCCAGCTTTGTGATCCCAAGTTCCTGGAAATGGTCGCGCTGCACGGCGGGTACGATGCGGTCTGGCTCGACCAGGAACATGGCAGCCTCTCGTGTGCTCAGCTGGAACAGGCCACTCGAGCCGCACGAGCCTCCGGTCTGGAGACCTTTGTGCGTCTGGCACCGACCGACTATGCGACGGTGATGCGGGCACTCGAGGCGGGCGCGGGCGGCGTCATGGCGGCCCAGGTCCGCAGCGCCCGCCAAGCGGAACAGATCGTGCAATGGGCCAAGTTTCATCCGCGCGGCCAACGCGGCATCAACAGCACAGGCATCGACGGCCGCTATGGCATGATGTCGTTACCCGAGTATTTTCAAGAAGCCAACGCCAAAACGTTCATCGCCATCCAGATCGAGCACACCGACGCCGTCGAGGACGTCGAACACATTGCAGCCGTCAAGGACGTGGATCTCCTTTTTGTCGGGCCGGCCGACCTGAGCCAATCGATGGGCTTGCCTGCCCAGTGGGATCATCCCCGTCACTGGCAGGCGATCGAACGCGTCGCGCAAGCGGCGCGGAACAATGGCATCCACTGGGCAGTCCTGCCGATGAACCCTGCCTACGCCAAGCGCTGCGTGGACCTTGGCTGCAACATGTTGTCGCTAGGTATCGACGTCTGGTTCGTGCAGAGAGGGCTCAAGGCCTTTCAGGCGGAATACGCCGAATTCTTTAGCGGTGCACGATGATCGGCCATCCCAGCTTCGCCAGGTTATAGCTTCGCCAGAAACCCTTCCACCAGTTTCGTTAGCCGTTCGCCCTGGGCCGCGGCGGCGGCCAGCACTTTTTCATGATGGATGTGCTCCCCGTCAAGGCCCGCCGCGCGATTGGTGATGCATGAGACGGCCGCACATTCAATTCCCAGGTCGTAGGCACGTTGTGCTTCACGGGCGGTGGACATGCCGACGGCATCGGCGCCCCAGCGCGTGAGTGCCCGAATTTCCGCCGGTGTTTCGTAACACGGGCCGGTGACGGCGGCGTAAATGCCGTTGTGAAGCTCCAGGGCCTGTGCGGAAGCCGCCTGTTCCAATACCTGCAGGAGTCGAGCAGAGTAGGGCGTTGGCCGCGGTCCTCCGAGGCCGCCTGGTCCCGGCAGTCGCCAGCAGTAGGGGCGCGTCCACTCGATGTGATCGCGCACGGCCATCAGGCTGCCCTTGTGAAGACCGGGGTGAATGCCGCCGGCGGCGTTGGCCAAAAGAAGCACGCGAACACCCAGTGAATGAGCAAGGTCAACCGGTCCAACGACGGTGCGCCAGGGATGTCCCTCGTAACCGTGCAGCCGGCCCCCAAAGAATATGACGTGCTTGCCGGACCAATCTTCAATCGTCAAGCAGCCCTTATGTCCGACCACGGAGGTAGCGGATAAGCCCGGCAGTTCCGAGAATGGCAACCGGCAAAGTGTGTGACGGCGTTCCGCCAGTGCTCCCATGCCCGAACCGAGAACGATGGCAACGGCGGGCTGCAGTATCTTGGCGGCCGACGTCAAATCCTTGAAGGTGAGCACGTCGTTCATGGGGCCATTGTACGATGGAGAACGATCGACGTGGGACGCGCTATTCGACCATTTCTGGTTCGAGCGGCAACGAGGAGTTGCTCGGCTTGGTGTAAGCCGCCAGCTTGATGCGAACCGCCTGGGCGATGAGTTCCGCGCACATGTCTTCGCCCAGGAGACTCGAGTTGAGGAGAAGATCGTACTGGTAAATGTCACTAGGCTGACGGTGGAAATGCTTGGTGACGAATTCGGCGCGCCGGCTGTCGCGGAGCTCGACCTGTTCTTGGGCTGATTCGCGCGTGAGCCGTAGCCACTGACTCATGTACGCGATGCGGTCCTCCTTCGGAGCAATAATGCGCACGTGCAGCGTCGCCTCCGGAGGCAAGATGCAGCCGGCGCCGCGGCCGATGAGAATCACTTCGCCCTGCGCGCCTAGCGCCAGAACGATGCGGGCCAGCTCGGCGAGCGAAGGATGTTGACTGAGCGTTTCTTGCCGGAGCAGGACTTGCAAGCGCTCCTCGATCCAGTTCGTGGCAAGCGCGGAGACGCTGTCGGTCACGCCTTGCCGAAAAGCGCCTTCCTGCGCCACATATTCCAGCAATTCCTGATTGTAGACCTGCCAGCCAAGCTTTTGGCCTGCCCGGCGCGCGATGGTGCCGCCACGCGATCCCGCCTCCCGGCTGATGGCGACCGTGAGCGATGCCGGGATGGAAGGCGCGGGAGGCAAAATCGCGCGGTCTCCCTGGAAGCCGTGCCGCGGTGATTCCCGTTGTTCCAGCCTCTGGCCCGACTCGTCCTTTGAGTGGCTCGGTCTCTGTGCCATGGTCTCGCTTGGTTCAGCTAAGGTCCTGGTATTGCGTACGTGCAAAAACGATCATCCCGACGACCAGTAGCCCGGCGGCTGCGATAAAAAGTATGCTCCAGGCCGTGGCCGCGCTCACCGGCAGGTAGATCGACGGCTTCTCCGGCTGCACGCCATAGCCCGCAGCGGCGTCGAACATCAGGCAGCGGGTGTAGAAGCCGATACTGATGCGCTTCATGTAGCCCGGCATGCTACCGAGGATTGTCTCCAAAAAGAAGGAATAAACAAGGGCGATGACGGCTGCACGGCGAAAGCAAGCGCCCATGAGGTGAAATAAGGCACAAAAGGCAATGGTTCCGCCCAGCACCGCCGGCCAGTAGAGGCGAAATGCCAGATGGCCTTGCCAACCACCCACGGCGCAGATCAGTGCAAACCCGCCCAGGTTGAGCGCCAAGCTCCAGGGCAGGAGCGCAAAGAACTTGGCTAGATAGATCGACGCCCGCGGCAAGGGCCGGGTGAGCAGCCAGACCAGACTCCGCCCTTCGCGTTCGCCACCGAGCGCTTCCGTGGCGAAGCTCAAGCTCCAAATCGGCAGCAGGAAGCCAACGAATACCGAAAAAACCACCCAGTTGGAGAAGAGATAGAATCTCGAGCGCGCCAGAGCGATGCGCGTGGCCCCTGCGACGGCATCCTGCAGGGCAGCCGCCGAGGATGGCATGGGGATCGCGTGCGGCAGCACCTGCATGCCCTGCGCTGTCTCCGCATAGCTTAGCCGCACATAGTGGGGCGGAATGGGTGGTTCACGAACCGGTGGACCAGCTTTTTCTTGAGGATTGATGCGCAAGGGCTGGTTGCCCCCGACCCAGGTCCAGCGCCATTCCTCCATGCCGACACGCCCGGCAAGCGTCACAAGACCGACCACCGTTGTGATCAGTGTCAATAACGCCAGCGCGATCCACACCATCTGGCGCGCCCGCGCCTGCCGCAAAAAGCAGAACCAGACCAGGTAGCACCAGGCCAACCAGGCTGACGAATGAGAAGATTCGAGTGAAGATTGCAAATTGAGCGCTGAGGACGGATTCGCGGTCAGCGCACCGTCCGCGCCAACCCCGACTCTCGAACCGCCAACCTCCAGCCTCGACCCGCTCTCCTCCATCCTTCAACCTCTCTTTTCCACGCGCCGTCCGCCCAGCAAGTAACCAAGGATAGCGTGTGCCGAGTCGTCGAGGGTTTCCAGGCGGTGGACATCGTAGTTTTCTTCGAGAACCAACCCGGCCAATTCCGGAAAGAAACGGCGTGGGTTGCGGGCCCGGACCACGATGCTGTCTTGCTCGCCAAGGTCGACGCCAAGGACGTCGGGCATTGCCAGCAGGGCGCCGGCCATCTGGCGCGGGTGATCGCTGCCAATGAGAATGGACAGCGGGTGATCGTCCAGCAGGTCGCGGATCTGGGCCAGAGTTCCAACCGCGGCAATTCGTGCCTCCGCCATCACTGCCACATGGTCGGTCAGCTTTTCCAGCTCTTCCAGCTCATGGCTGCTGACCAGCAAGCATTTCCCGCGCTCGGCCAGGAGGCGGAAGAGCGCGAGGAACTCCATGCGGCCGACGGGGTCGATGCCGCTGAGAGGCTCATCCAGAATCAGGACCTCGGGATCGTGAACCAGCGCCTGGGCCACCTTGATGCGTTGCCGCATCCCCTTGGAATAGCCCCGCAGCCGCCGCGAGGCTTGTTGGGCCATGCCGACCAACTGGAGCGTTTCCTCCGTCCGGCGGCGCGCTTCGAGTCGCGAGAATCCACAGAGCCGGGCCATGGTCTCGACGAACTGACGGCCGGACATGTCCTCGTAGAAATTGTCCACGTCCGGACTGTAGCCGACGTGCCGCTTCGCCTCGAACTGCCAGGCGTCATGGCCAAGCACCTGAACGCTGCCCAGGTCGGGGCGAAGCTGGCCGGTCGCCAGACGCATGAGCGTGCTCTTGCCGGCTCCATTCGACCCAACCAGGCCCGTGATCCCCGGACGTAGCTCGAGGGTGATCTGGTTGACGCCTATGACGGGCCCGTACCACTTGGTGACGTGGTCGAAAAGCAAGAGCGGCGGCTCGTCGGCTTGGTCTACGACCACGAACGGAGCAAGAGCAGGCTCTGGCTGCAACGACGGCGCATTCAGCGCACGATCTCGACCGCGCGGATCCGCAGGTTCAAGTAGATCAGGCATAGTAGTGATAATGCTCCCAATAACAGGCCTGCCTCATAAACTGCCGGCTGCTCCACGGGGCGAATGGTGTCTTGTGCCATTCCCAGACAGGCATTACCTAACAAGTAGGCGTCGTTCCACAGATCCAGGAGCCGCCAGTGACGATCGTAGTGAAACCCGTCGACCAGGGTCTTGGCGAGGATCGGGAAGAAGAGGAACAACGTCGTCCACGTCATGATCATCGGCACGGTCCTGCGCAGCCAGGTGGCGGCCGCCACCAACATGAGGCTTAGACAGACGGTCAGCAGCAAGCCGTATCCCAGGATGCCCAGGAACAATCGGCCGCTTTCTACAAAGTAAGACCACGAGTCGAGCAGCCCGTACTGCACGAAGAGTATCAGAGCAGGCACCGTGGTCATGAGGTTGATGAAGACTGCGACGGCCAGGCACTTGCCCAGAAGGTAGTGCCAGCGGCCGACCGGCTTGGACAGGTAGAAGGGGAGGCTGCCGAAGTGGAAATCATTCCCGACCAGGATCGACCCGGCCATCGCCAGGACAATCATCACCATGTAGCCTTGGAACCAGAAGAAGTTGCGGTACGTGTAGCCAGTGCCGTTAAGTTTGAGAACTTCCCGGAGCAAATGGACCAGCTTGTCCGGCTCCGCGCGGACGACGCCGATGCGCACGGTTTCCTCGGCAGTTTGCGTTTCTGCCCAGGCCAAAAGGTATTGGCCAAAGAAAAACATGAAGAACATCAAGAGGCCCAGCGCGTACAAAGCCCAGAAGAGCTTGCGACGGAACATCATCCAAAGGGAAATGCGCGCAACGGGCAGAACGCTCAGAGTAACGCCGCGGAAACGGCCACGCCAGGGTCGATAGTGGAGGAGGCTAGCACCTGGCATGCGTAATCCTTTTTGCGCCAAAGACTTGTAGCATTCTCCGCTCCATCCGGGCACGATTCGAGCAAGTGATGCAGAACCCGTGGTGCGACCATCCCAACCGAGGCCTGGACAGTCATGCACACATCATGGCAGTCGCCTTGCCGCTTTGTCAACGGTCGGGTGGTGTCGATCCCCCCCTGCGCGTGAACCCGAGTTACGTCCGTATGGGTGCGCATTGGAGACGGGTGGACGAGAGCAACAACGCCACTGACAGGCAGTGGTTTCCGCCAGCGGGGTATTATACGGCCTGTTCAAGCCCGAAATTGCGGAACTTTCCGAAGATGACGGCGGACCATTCGGAGGCAAGCTGAAAGGCCAGTGGTTGGAGTATAATGACGCTATGCACGAATTTCTGATGTTTGAGTGATTCCCCCGGCTTCGCATGTGATGCTGGCCGGTGATGACCCAATGACCGCGCAGCGAGGTCTCTCATGAATGAGCAATGGCGATCGCCTATCACTATCGGGCCGGGTAAGCGTGGCGGCCGTCCGTGCATCCGAGGCATGCGCATCACCGTTTATGATGTCCTCTCTTACCTCGCGGCCGGGATGACCGTCGCCGACGTCCTCGATGACTTCCCGTACCTGACGCAGGAGGACATCCAAGCCTGCTTCGCCTTTGCCGCAGAGCGAGAGCGGAGTATGCTGATAACGATCGCATGAAGCTGCTTTTCGACCAAAATATGCCGCCCAAGTTGGTCAACCGCTTGGCCGATTGGTTCTTTGATTCCAATCATGTCCAGTCGGTTGGCCTGGATTCTACAGACGATCAGGTATGGGAGCAGGCAACCACCCCAATGGCTCATCCCAGCCACCACTGCAGCGCATTCATCCCGATGGCATCAACCAATTCGGCACGGCCAAGCTGGCCCTTGAGCACTGGCGGCAGCAGCCCACTGACGCCATTGTCCGTTCACTTGCTCCGGGTTGCCGCGAAGCGTTGAGGGTGAAGCCCGATGGCAGGGTCATGAACGGAAACACACGGATCAAGGTGCTCGAAGAGCGCGGGTTCGACGTCAACGGTCTGGCGCGGGAGATCGTCCCCTAAGGAGCCTTCAATGGATATCACTGATCTTGCGGCCGAATTTCGCAGTTTGCCTCCCGCCGCCCAAATCGAGGCACTGGTTCGTCTCGCCCACGAGTTGACCATAGTGGGCCGAGATACGTATGAACCTTCTTCGATCGGGCTCCGGCATCCACATCGGCTTCGGTCCCTCAACGAAATTCAGCACCGTGTCACTAGTCACGTGCGCGCCCTCCTGGCAGCCGATTCGGGCCGCTACCCGGATGAGGTCCTTGCGTCGATAATCCTCGAACAGGACGACCCGGAGTTACGTCGCCAGGTCGCTAAGGCGTTCGCTCGGAGTCTTTCCCCTCAGGCAGCGGTCTAATAAATCGCTAGAAGCGACCGGGACCGCATCACCGTTTTCCGGAGGCGGGCAAGGTTGCACCAAGAAGCCAACCTGAAGGATTACTTCTTCCCCCTATGAGGAGGATTGCTCCACGTGCCTTCACCAAGACCTGACAAAGAACGGAAATACGGTCGCGAGGCCAAGCGCCTTTCCAAACTGCCAATCGACCTGCAAAAGCAGATCATTGCCTTGCAGCGCGAGCTTGCCAACAATCCGAGGCTGAAGAAGCAGGACCGCGAAGCCGGCATGGAACGCGCAGACGCCCTGGAACGCAACTTGCGCCTGCTCAGGAAAAAGAAGGGATCGCGAGGCTAACTTCCGTTCCGGTTGTTTTCCGCCAAGACCCTGTGGAATAGTTCTTCGAGACCTTCGTCGTCGCGTTGCAGACCGCGGAGCATTACCCCGTGATTGTCGGCCAGCGCGAAGAAGGCCCGTGTCACCCATCCCTGGGGCACGACCACACACAACTCGCCCCGGCCGTTATCTTCGATAATGCGCACCCCTTCGAGACGCAGCTCTTCCAGGAAGGCGCTCCGCTCTCCCTGGATCTGTAAGCGGTAGCGGTCTTGCCGGCGCGTGCGCAGCTCTTCCACTCCGCCCTGCAAGAGCACCTGGCCCTGATGCAAGATGACAACGCGATCGCAGACGCGCTCCACGTCGCCCAGGAGATGCGTGGACAAGATAAATGCCTTGCCATGCTCGCGGCCTAGGGTGAGGAGTAGTTGCAGCATGGCATCGCGGCCCGCAGGATCCAGTCCGCTGGTCGGCTCGTCAAGCAGCAGAACCGGCGGGTCGTGGACCAGCGCCTGCGCGAGCTTGAGGCGTTGCTTCATCCCGGTCGAATATTCTTCCAGGGGCCGGTAGCGCGCATCTTCGAGTTCAAGGTATGTCAGCACTTCGTGTGCGCGCCGGGCAGCCTCCCGACGGGGCATGCCGTATAACTCGCCCGCCAGGGCGACGTACTCCACCCCGCGTAGCCCGGGGATGAGCGCATCCGCTTCGGACATGTACCCCATCGCCCGCCGCAACACGCTGGGGTTACTGGCCAGGTCATAGCCCAGCACACAGCCGGTGCCTGAAGAAGGCGGCAGCAACCCCAGAAGGATTTTTAAAAGGGTCGATTTGCCGGCGCCGTTCGGGCCCAAAAGGCCGATGCGCCCTGGCTCCAGGATCAGCGATACATCGCGCAGCGCCTGATAAGTGCCATACCACCGGCTGACATTTCTGAGGTTTATGAAGGTCATACGAATCCATTCTAGCTCGAATGGACGGAGTAAATGAGAAGATGGCAGGTAATCATCTTGTCAGCTTGTCAGGTGGTATACTCCGCGTTCAGGCGCACGTACTCATAGCCGAGATCGCAGGTCCAGAAAGTGCATCGGCCCGTGCCGAGGGTGAAGCGCAGGCGCAGGTGGATCTCGCGGTTGTTTTTGAGATAGGCCGAGGCGGTCGATGGGTCAAACGGCTGCGGCGTGCCGGCGTGGTAGAGGAGCATGTCTCCCAGCCACATGGACAATTGCTCCTCCTCAAAGGTTACTCCCGCATAGCCCGCCGCGGAGACAACGCGTCCCCAGTTGGGATCGGCGCCAAAGACGGCGGTCTTGACCAGAGCGCTCTCCGCTACCGCCTTGGCCACGCGGCGTGCTTCCGCATCATCGCCCAGGCCTTCGACCGAAATGGTTATCAGATGGCTAGCACCCTCGGCGTCGGCGGCAATATCTCGAGCCAGCTCCATGCAAACGGCGGCGGCGGCATCTTCCAGAGGCGCGAGCGCCTCACGTTCCAGCTTTGCGCCGGTGCCGTTGGCGAAAAACAGAAGTGAATCGTTGGTGCTCGTATGTCCTTCGACGCTGATGCAATTGAACGACTGCTCTGCGGCTCGACGCGCCAGGGACTTGAGGTCCTTGGGCGCGACTGGGGCATCAGTCAGAACAAACGCCAGCATGGTCGCCAGGTTGGGGCCGATCATGGCCGCTCCCTTGGCGAAACCGGTGACATGATATTCCGTGCCTTGCACGGTGATCGCCCTGGTGCTTACCTTGATGCGCGTATCGGTCGTAAGGATCGCGCGGGCAGCATGCTCGAAGCTCTGCACGCTCGCATCGAGCCGGCCAACGGCAGCTCGGATGCCGGATTCGACGGCGGGCATCGGAAGATGCCGGCCGATGACTCCAGTAGAACAAACCAAAAACTCCTCCGCTCGGCAGCCTACAGCCTCGGCGGCGAGCGCAGTCATCCGGCGCGCGTCTTCAAGGCCACGTGCCCCGGTGCAGGCATTGGCATTGCCGGAGCAGATCACAATGCCACGCGCATCACCGCGCGGCAATCGTTCCCGGCAAACCCGGACCGGCGCGGCCACGACACGGTTCTGGGTGAAGACTCCCGCCGCGGCGGCGGGAGTATCGCTAACCACCAGTGCCAAGTCGAGGCGTTCTGGGTCTGGTCGAATGCCGCAATGAACGCCAGCATAGCGATACCCGTGCGCGAGACTCCAACTCGTTGTCATCTTCACCTCGCGGCCAGAAGGCGAATGAAGTTTCGTCAGGACCACGGAAATCTATCGGAACTGGCTGACGAAGGATAGACCCCTTGCCCCAGGTGGACCTCGGCTTACGCCATAACAAATGGGCAATGATCTGCATCTCAGCGATAATCTTGGGCCTGGCAATTCTGCGCTTGGAAAACCACAGGCGTCGGACGTGGATGGTAACATGGAGAGCTCAACAGACGAACCAGCCGATCCATTGTTAGGGGACGCACGTTTCGTTCAGCCGCGACTCGCCTTGAGTGCAATTCGCCGGCTTCCTCCCACCAGCGGAGAAGAAAACGTTGAAACGCAAAGCCTGGAAATGGTCTTTGTTAGTAAGCGGACTTCTCATGGTGGTCCTCGCCCTGGTCTCTTGGTGGCTTACGCACCGCCTAACCGCGGCCGAGCGGCAATTGGTGGGCGTCTGGCATCACCGCGAAATCTCCCCACAGACAGCGCCGGCCGAAGCTCTCAGCGTATTGATCATTGCCCCGGACCACTCTTGCCGTTTCATCGGCATCGACACGGCGACCGGACAGCCGTACCGGCCCTGCATGGTGGGACGCTGGTCCTTGCGCAATGGGGTCCTTTCCTTTGATTGGAATGACAGCATAATCGCCAAAATCCGGGGCACACTGCCCCCCTGGTTGGGTGGCAGAATTACCTTCGAACGCCTTGGCATCGAGTTCCTCAGCGCGGACGAGATCGTTTTCCGGCACGTGTGGTCAGACGAGTGGCTTTACATTATCCACCGCACCAAGGAGGACCCGGTTGAGGAGATGAAGAAGCCATTGCCGAACCGGCCGTGGCACTCTTCCGATGGATGAAGGAGCGAGCCAGCGCACGCTGTGCCCTGATCCAGCTGGCCGGGCACGTCCACGTTCAGCATGGGAAGACAAGGCTCGTCCTCTTTGCTAGATTACAGTTCTTGTCGAGAAACCCATTGGGAGAGAATCGCATGCTCGGAACCAAGCTCGATGTTCAGCCCTTCCTGGATCGCGTTGGCCGGGAACTTCTGCGCGTGGACGCCGCCGAGGTCAGAGCCCTGGCGGATGCCATTCACGACTGCTACACCAGAGGCCATTTTGTTTTCTTGTGCGGCAACGGCGGCAGCGGCTCCAACGCCTCCCATTTTTGCGAAGATCTGGGCAAGGGTACGCTGCGTCGCGAAGACTTCGATAACGATCGCAAGAAGCGCCTGCGCATCCTGAGTTTGACCGACAACACTCCTTATATCCTCGCCTGGGGCAATGACGAAGGCTTCGAGCGAGTCTTCGTCGAGCAGCTCAAGAATGTGGCGAGTGCGGGCGACCTCTTGATTGCGATCAGCGGGTCCGGCAACAGCCCTAACATCCTGCGCGCCGTGGAATGGGCCAACCGCAATGGGCTGAAAACCTTTGGCTGCACCGGGTTCAGCGGCGGCAAACTACGCACGCTGGCGCAGAAAAACTTGCATGTGCCGCTCGACGACATGGGGATCGTCGAGTCGATCCACCTCACGGCGTTCCATTGGGTCGTGGACAATTTACACGCGCGCATTTCGCTATAGTCTCTCATGTACCTTGGCATCGAGATAGGCGGCACGAAACTGCAGGTTGGCATCGGGGCGGGAGATGGCCAACTGGCTGGTATTTGGCGCGAATCGGTCGATGTCGCCGCCGGCCCGGAGGGAATCCGCAAGCAGCTCACGCGTGCCTTTCCCGAGCTTTTAGAGAGAACGGGGATCCAGCGTTCGGCCGTGGCCGGCGTGGGCATTGGGTTCGGCGGCCCTGTTGATGACTCACGGCACCGCATCATCAAATCGCATCAGATTGAAGGATGGGATGATTTCCCCCTGGCCGACTGGGTTGCCGAGGTTCTCGGCTGCCCGGCCATCCTGGGCAACGATGCAGACGTTGCCGGTTTGGCCGAAGCACTCTTTGGAGCGGGCAAGGGGCTTTCACCCATCTTCTACATCACGCTAGGCTCGGGAATCGGCGGCGGCCTGGTGATCGACGGGCAGATGTATCGCGGCCATGGACGCGGCGCCGCCGAGATTGGGCATTTGCGCATGCCGGTCGTTTCCGGTGGCGAGATGCGCTGGCTGCCGCTCGAACAATTGACCTCCGGCTGGGCAATCGGCAGGCAAGCTCAGGCCGCCATGGCCGCTGGCTGGGATGCCCCGCGACGCCTGCCAGATACTCCAGTCACTGCCGAATGGGTCGCACGCCTTGCTGAGCAGGGCGACCGCCAAGCGCTGGCGATTCTCCATGATGCCTGGTCTCATTTGGCCGATGCGATTTGCCACGTGATCGCCTTGCTCTGCCCGCGCCGTATCGTCATCGGCGGCGGGGTATCGCTCATGGGCGAACGCATTCTGTTCGAACCACTGCGGGCGCTCGTAGCTGAACGCGTTTTCCGGCCATTCGCCGGCTATTACGACATCGTTCCCGCCGCCCTCGGCGAAGAAGTAGTGGTGCAGGGCGCCCTGGGCCTGGCCCGGCTACGGTTCGAGGACCTTTCCAGAGCGTGACCGGCCTGTTTATCCATCCTCGAGGTCGCAGTCGCGCCAATCCGTAACAAACATGTGTCCTGGCTTATGCGTGATGAAGAGATTTGGTCGCACCTCCATTGCGACCGCCTGGGGCGTTACGCCACACGCCCAGAATACCGGCACCTCGTCAGGGTGGATGGGGACAGGATCGCCAAAATCGGGCTTGCTCAGATCTCGAATGCCAATCACTGCGGGGTCGCCGAAATGAATGGGCGCGCCGTGCGCGCGCGGATAGCGCGCGCAGATTTGGACCGCCTTGATTTGCTGAGCGGGCGTCAGCGGCCGCATGGAGACGACCATCGGGCCGCGAAACATCCCTGCCGGTTTGCAGGAGATGTTCGTCCGGTACATGGGCACATTGCAACCTATTTCTACGTGTCGCACGGGTACGCCGGCCTGGATGAGCGCGTGCTCGAAAGTGAACGAGCAGCCGATGAGAAAAGCTACCAGGTCGTCGCGCCACCAACTCAGCAAGTCGGTCGGCTCATCGACGAGCTCGCCCTGCTTGTAGACTCGATAACGGGGTAAATCTGTGCGCAGATCCGCGCCTGGTGCAACCAACCGCGGTTCGGCAACTCCGGGTTCGGTCACATCCAAGAGCGGACAAGGTTTGGGGTTCCTCTGACAAAACAGCAGAAAATCGAACGCCAGCTCGCGCGGCACCACGACCAGGTTCGCATGGACGTATCCTGGTGCCAAGCCAGGCGTCGGTCCGCTGAGTGCCCCGCTGCGTGCGGCCCGCCGGACGTCGGACCCCGAGCCGCGACGTAATAGTTCGAGTAGCTGTGTCATGGGTCTTCAATCTCCGCCGCCTCAGCTCCGACTTTCAAGAGTGAATGGCCGCGAGCTGCCGGAGAATAATTCCGTAGCGTTCATACGGAATACCGTCTACCGATACGGCCGGCCGGGCGAGGACTCCATCGACCAATGGCCCAGACTCGACCATGATCCTCAGAATCTCCCGCTCGCGGTCGGGATCAAACAATTCCGGGTCCGGCAAAGCACCACGGAGGATGCGCACGCCGGCAGCTAAGCCGTACGCCCCCCAGTTGCTCGTGCCGGCAACAATCAAGTAGTCGGTCGGCACTCGGCACGCAACCAGCCCGCCGTTGGGAATGTTACGACGAATGACTTGCCAGGGGATCTTGCCCATGCCAATCTCGTTGCCTCCATCGCCGATGCCTATCGTAATGGTCCCTGGATGTCGGCGCGCCGCCCCCTCGAGCAAAAGGTGTGCCGGCGCCATCTGCTCCGTAATGTCCAATCCTCTCATCGTGTGGCAACGGTCATAATGCACTGTCGGCACTTCACGCTCGAATTGTTCCATGTCTTGCCGAGTCGAACCTGGCTGCGCTTTGAGTGAGCTGGGAGTGTGACTGGGGCCTACGCGCTCCACTGCCAGCAGATGCGTGAACGCGAAGCGGCTTAGAAAGCTGTCTTGCCAGGATTCCCAATCATCTGCTCGCGGCGGCAATGTGAACAGCGGCACCTTGCCTTCTAGGGAGCACGCCTTCAATCCGAATTCGAGCGCCCTCGAGCAGAAGCCATCCGTAACAAGCGCGATGCGAAATCCTAGCGGCACGAGGGCCCGTGCCAAAAAGATCGCACCAAGAGGCCCATCTGTTTCGCTGCACGGCGGCTGGGCATGGGGGATGAAGAATCCTGTGATGATGGCCACGCCTGGGTCAGGTGTGCTTGCCAGACTTTGGCAGGCTGCCGCAAAGTCCTCCGAACAGGCCGAGATCAGGTTGGCCGCCGGATCGGTGCGCAGCCCGCGCTTGCCAATGTCCTCCTGGATAAGCTCACGAATTCTTGCCAGTGCAAGCTCACTCATGGCAGTGCCCCTTGCAACACATAGGCAAACCTGCCCCGCCACGCTCGCGGAATGTCGGCCGTCACCGTAATCGGTTCATAGCGCACGGGATGGAGGAAAGTAAGCGAACGCGCGTGCAAGCCAATGGCGCGATCAAAAGTGGCCACCGAGCCGTACTTGGCATCTCCGTAAACCGGATGGCCCAGGTGGGCGAGCTGGACGCGAAGCTGATGCGTTCTGCCCGTCTGCGGTCGGATTTCCAGCCAGGTCAAGCCGCCATAATAACCACGGCGTTGAAAATGGAGCAGAGCCTGTCTTGCACCCTCGGTGTGCGGCGGAACCACCTCCACTCTGCCGCTCGACTTGTCCTTTTTCAACCAATCTTCAAGCGTACCGGCAGTCTTGGTCACCTCCCCTTCGACAATCGCCCAGTAGGTTTTCTCGACTGTGCCCTGACGAAATTGCTCGGCCAGGCGGGCGGCTCCCTTGCTCGTCCGCGCGAACAGAAGGACGCCCGACACCGGCCTGTCCAGGCGGTGCACGACGCCGAGGAAGACATTGCCTTGCTTGTGATATTTCTCCTTAAGATAGGCTTTGACCGCGCGATCCAGCGTTTCCTCGTTTCCCTGGAAATGCGTGCTGAGAGAGCCGGCGGGTTTAGCGATTGCCAGGCAGTGATTATCTTCGTACAGGATTTCCAGAGAAGACGTAGTCATGCCGTCAAGGTGCCATGTAAAGCGTCGCGGTTCATTCTCACTAGGTCAAGAGTAGTGCCTGTTCAATTCTTGATTTTGGGGTACGTGAATGGCTTCGGAATCCCTGAAAATGTGAACAACAGTACACATGACATTTTTCGGAGGGAACTGCCATCCTTCCAAGATCCGAGTCGCGATGTAATCCTTTATAGAGTAGTCATTTGCAGAATATCCTCTCATGTCAGACAAGTAGTCTGGCTACCCCCCTTTTACATGACATAACCTGACATGCTTCGTTTTCGCCATCTCCATTGCGTTTCTCCCTGGCCTCGTGCCGGGGCCCCAAAAGTTAGTCTTGCAGAGGCACTAGCCCTGGAAAAGCTCCTGGATGGTCGGAGCAAGGACCAGCGGCAGCGGCCGATGGTCCGACCCGGGAAGCCTTCTGTCCAGATCGATTCCCAGCGCGGTGTAGATCGACGCGGCCACTTCAGCGGGACACACAGGTCTGTCCTTGGGCTCGGAGCCTATCCAGTCGGATGATCCGATCACCTGACCTCCCTTGACGCCACCGCCCGCAAACAAAATGGTCCAGCAACCCGGCCAATGGTCCCGGCCGCCGCGCGCATTCAGATAAGGTGTTCGTCCGAATTCACCCATGGCAACAACCAAAGTGCTCTCAAGCATGCCGCGCATCTGGAGATCGTCGAGAAGGCTTGTATAAGCCTGGTCAAAAATCGGGCACAAGGTGTTTTTGTAGTCATCCAACCCGGTGTCGAGCGCTCCGCCGTCTTTGTGGCAATCCCAGGTGATCTCGTTATAGACTGTAGTTGCCATGTTAACGGTTACCAGTCGGACGCCCTGCTCCACGAGCCTTCTGGCCAACAGGCACGATTGTCCGAACGTACTGGCGCCGTAGCGATCCCGATTCAGCTCTGCGCTGACATCGAACGCCTTGCGCAGCGGTTCCGACTCCACAGAGGTCCCCGAGTTCTGTCCCACTGTCCCGTTTGGAAAAAACGGCTCATGCTCGACGCCCAGGTAACCGGCGCCTTGGCCGTGGCTGACGCTGACGCCGGTATTGCCAATCGGCCCGGGCAAGACCAGGAATGGCGGCAGGGCACTTGAGCGAGGGCCGCACAGGTAGGACATCACACTGCCATAGTGCGGGCACTCCTGGCCGCTCGGAAACAGGAAGCCCGTCTGCATCATCTGCTGGCCGGTTTCGTGGACCGCGGCCGCCTCATGGTGGACCGATCTAATGAGGGTATACCGGTCAGCCATCTTCGCCATAAGCGGAAAGTGCTCGCAAAGGTGCACTCCGGGTACATTGGTGTGAATCGGCCGGAATGGACCTCGAACGTCGCTTGGCGCCGCCGGCTTCAAGTCCCAGGTATCGAGATGACCTGGACCACCGACCAGGAACAGGATAATACAGTTGACCTCTCGACCGCGCGTGGATGCCCTGGCACGTTCGAGGTGCGCCAGGTCGGCGAGCGATAAACCAACGGTCGCCGCGCCGACTGTGCCGGCGCGGAGAAAGTCGCGGCGCGTCATTTTCCTGCCGAAATCCGTACTTCCGGTGCTCAGCATGGTTCGCGTCCTCAACCGCACAATCGGGCTCGCGCGCCGCTACTTTCCAGGCAACGCGTCACCATCGATGGTAACGCCTGCCTCATTTATACCGCAACTTCGGATGGTCGCGTTCCAGTTACTGTATTAACGCACCGGCCCGGCACCGTCCTCGCCGGGAAAGGTCGGCGCGCTACTAGCTCCCGAGGGAACTACCAGCACGGGAATCTTCAAGCGGTGCAAGACAGGAGAAACGGTCTGCCCCAGAGCAAGGTCGGCAAAGAAGCGGTGGCCGTGCGTGCCAAGGACCAGTAAATCGAAGTTTCGTTCCTGAGCGATGCGCACCAGCTCCTCGGCGGGGGCGCCGTAGCCAAGCACGCCATCAGCCTTGAGTCCATCTGCCCGGAGATGCGCCACCAGTTGATCCATGCGCAGGCGATCATTGCGGCTTTCACGGTCATCGGCGGCTGGACCATAGTAAGCAGCGGCCAAGCCCTCGACAACATGCACGGCGATTAATTCGGCCCCGTACGAGCGCGCCAGGGCAGCTGCCTGCGCCAGGACCGCATTGTCGGCGCCCTCGAACTCCACGGCCACGCCGATGCGACGATGTCTGACGCCCGGTAGTTCGGGAATGATCGGCTCCAGCCGGGTCTCACGCCGGCCCGCCCACAGCGGATAGACCGCGATCCACCCGAGGAATCCGGCCAACAACAGGCCAACAGAACCGACGCTGCCGTAGATCCACAGCGGGTTCTCCACTCCTTCCGCCCACTTATCCATTTGCAGCCAAAGGTACACGGCGTTGAAGCCGATCACGATCAGGGCGCAAATCCAGGCCAAAGCTTTCACCCAGCTGCGGTTGGCGAATACGCCCATCTGCCTCGGGTCGCTCGTGAACTGCACGAGAGGCAAGATGGCGAAGGGAAGCTGAAAGCTGAGCACGACCTGGCTGAGGATCAAGAGGCTCAACAAGCGCTGATCTACCGCCTCTGTGCCCCATAGGGCCTCGTTACCTCCCACGGCAATGGCAATCATCGCCGGCACGATGGCCAGAAGACGAGTGAGCAGCCGCCGGGCCCACGGGCGCACGCGGAGATGCACAAACCCTTCCATCACCACCTGGCCGGCAAGTGTACCGGTCAGGGTGGAGCTTTGTCCCGAGGCAAGAAGGGCCACGGCAAAGAGTATGCCCGCCATTGCCGTCCCCCACACCGTGCCGAGCAGCTGGTGGGCGTCCGTCAGCGTTTCCACCTCGTGGTTGTGCAAGAAGAATGTCGAAACCGAGAGGATCAGGATTGCTGCGTTGACGAAGAAGGCGCCGTTCAGCGCGAGCATGGAATCGAGGAAGTTGTAGCGGCAAGCTAGCGCCTTGCCCGGGGTGGAGTTGGGAAACGATCGCGTTTGCACCAGGGCCGAATGCAAGTACAGGTTATGGGGCATCACCGTGGCGCCCACGATGCCGATCGCCACGTACAAACTATCCTTCACGTGAGCGGGATCGAGTCCGGGCACAAAACCACGCAGGACCGCGGCAATGTCCGGCCGTGCCAGAAAGATTTCGATGCAGAAGCTGCCGGCGATGATCCCAATCAGACCAAGAGTCGCCAGTTCAAGGAGGCGCACACCCCGGCGCTGCAAGGCCAGCAGGAGGAAGGTATCCGCCGCAGCGATGCCAAGGCCATAGATGTAGGCCAAACCGAAGAGGAGCTTCAGCGCAATGACGGTGCCGATCACTTCGGCAAGATCGCAGGCAGCGATGGCGATCTCGCAAAGGACCCACAAGGCGAAAGTGGCCGGGCGGGGATAATACTCCCGGCAAGCCTGCGCCAGGTCCCGTCCTGTCACCACTCCCAGTCGCGCCGCGAGTGTTTGCAGTAACACGGCCATGAAGTTGGACAGGAGCAGCACCCACATCAGCTGGTAGCCAAACTTGGAACCGGCTTCAATGTCGGTCCCCCAGTTGCCGGGATCCATGTAGCCGACGCTGATCAGGAAGGCAGGCCCCGAAAACGCCAGGAATCGCTTCCAGACCCCTGCCGGAATCGGCACGGAGGCATGGATGTCCTCCAGCGAGTGATGGTTCCCGTCCATGAGTTGAAGTTTGGAATTCACAGGTTGGATCCAAAGCAGTTCAAGGCCCGCACGCGCTTCCCCTCAATCTTTGCGGTCGTCATTCATAGGTTAACCTAATTCCTAAGTTAGACAATCCGAATTACCGGTCGCAATGGTGCCCCTGTCCGCGCCCCGGCAGCCAGCACTTTCCGAACACTTGACAATTGTTTGCCAGATTCGCACGCTGAATGGATACTCGCTTTTTCTCCGGAGAAGAGTTCCGTGACGACTCCCGTCGTGCTCATCCCTGGCGATGGTATCGGCCCGGAGGTCACCGCGGCCGCTCAAGAAGTGGTTCGGGCGGCAGGCGCTGAGATCGTTTGGATTGCAGCTGCCGCGGGGCTTGAAGCCGCGGAACGTTTCGGCGATCCGTTGCCGGCAGCCACCATGGACCTCGTTCGGCGTTACCGGGTCGCCTTGAAGGGTCCGTGCACAACCCCCGTGGGCAAAGGCTACCGCTCCATCAACGTCCGCCTGCGCCAGGAACTAGACCTCTACGCCAGCGTTCGGCCGGTCCATTCACTGCCCGGGGTGGCGGTTCCCTACCAAAACGTGGACCTGGTCGTCGTCCGCGAGAATACCGAGGGACTTTACTCCGGTCTCGAGCACTACGTGGTGCCGGGTGTGGTGGAAAGCCTGCGCATCGTCACGCGTAACGCTGCGGCGCGAATCGTGCGGTTCGCCTTCGAGCTGGCGCGCCATGCAGGCAGGCATCGAATCACCTTTTGCCACAAGGCCGACGTCCTGCCCCTGAGCGACGGGTTGTTTCTGGCGACCGCCCGAGAAGTCGCGGACGACTATCCGTTCCTCGAATTTGCCGAGCTGCACGTGGATGCCCTGTGTATGCAGCTGGCACTCGACCCAACGCCCTTCGATGTGCTGGTGATGGAAAACCTGTTTGGCGACGTCATCAGCGATCTCTGCGCCGGCCTGGTTGGCGGCCTGGGGCTGGTGCCGGGAGCCAATATCGGCGTCCGCTACGCCGTTTTCGAAGCCGTGCACGGCAGCGCACCCGACCTTGCCGGTAAAGGCCTGGCCAATCCAACTGCGGTGATCCGGTCCGCGTCCCTGCTGCTGGAGCACATCGGCCAACGGCGGGCGAGCCGGCGCATCGAGCAAGCGGTGCGCCGCACCCTGCAGGCAGGCGTGGGCTTGACGCGCGATTTGGGCGGAACCGGCACGACGGCATCCATCACGGAACAGATCATCGCCAATTTGCAGGATGACGAAGGCTTGGGAGGCGCCCCATGAGCTTGCCTATCACGCTCATCCAGGGCGGCGGTGCCGGCTTCGATCAGGTGCCCGCAGTGCAGCGTGTCCTCGAAGCAGCAGGCGTGGACATTGCATGGGACGAACACCTTGCCGGGCAGCCCGCTCTCGAACGCGGCGAACCGGCCCTGCCCGCGCCGATGCTCGATTCCGTACGCAAGACGGGGCTGGCACTGAAGACGACACTGCTCTCCCCGCCAGGCCCGCCTGCGGGCAACTGCAATGTCCAGTTCCGCCAGGCGCTCGGACTGTTCGCCACCGTCCGGCCGCTCAAGAACCTTCGTGGTTTGCCCGCGCGCTTTCAGGGAGTAGACTTCCTGGTTATTCGTGAGTTGACCGAAGACCTGTATGCCGCCGCGGAGCACGAGATTGTTCCAGGTGTCGTGCAAAGCATCAAGGTCGTAACGGAGGCAGCAAGCAGGCGGTTCTTCCGCTTCGCGTTCGATTGGGCGCGCAGCGCCGGCCGGAAGACCGTCCATTGCGTCCACAAGGCGAATATCCTCAAGATGGCGGACGGTCTGTTTCTGGAAATCTTCAGGCAGACTGCCAGGGAGTTTCCGGAATTGCAGCCGCGCGAGATCATTGTCGATAATTGCTGCATGCAAATGGTCCTGCGCCCGCAGCAGTTCGATGTGCTCGTGATGGGCAACCTATATGGGGACATTGTCAGCGACCTTGGAGCGGGAGTCGTTGGCGGCATCAGCGCCACCGCGGGCATCAATGTCGGCGACGGCGTGCGCGTTTATGAGTGCTTCCATGGCGGCAGCCGGGAAGCCATTGGCGCCAACCGGGCCAATCCCTTGCCGTTGCTCTTGCCGGCCATCGATCTCCTGGAGGCAGTCGGCCAAACAGAGCCCGCGCGGCGAATTCTGGCCGCGGTCGAGACCGCTTTAAGCGCGGGGCAAGCGCGAACGCCCGACCTTGGCGGCAACGCCACCACGACCGAGGTGACGCAGGCGATCATCGCGGCTCTCCACTGACTTTGTTCAGGCCCTCGTCCTTGGCCGACATCCATCCTCTAGCCATAATGGCCCAAGCCCCGCTAGGCTTTGCCCGTTCAAGGGAACGAATGAAGGATCATGGACCAAGTCAGCGTTCTCTCAATATGAATCATTTCACCGACAAAGACGGTTACAACGGTATAAGGGCGTCCTCGCCCTGGCACTTTCGCGCGTCGCAACCACCGGTGAGGCTGCATCATCCCTTTGGTGCCTATTTCACGACCTTACCTCCTCACACGAAGAACCTAGCCAAGCGGCTTGGCATCCCCAAGCGAAAGACCGAATATATATTTTCTTTCGATGACATCGGAGATCTAACGCCCTTGGACAACGATAGAGGAGAATGGATCTTTTACTCGCCGGTAGACTATGATGTTGATAGGAAGCGACAGCGTCTTGCAGAGACTGGAAAGGTGGATGAATTATGATCGGGGGCGTCGATGTCGTCTTGTGGGTGCGCGATGACATCCCGGCAACGGACGTGATCTTCCGCTGCGTGCGGCATCACTGGCCGAAGTTGGTCTTCCAGGATGCCGAGGAGGACTCCATGCCATATTCCGCGCAGAGCAGCCAATGGCTGCCCAGGCCGGCGGGGCCGGAGTTCTTCATTTATCGAGACGAGGAAGCGGCCAGGAGTTGGGATGCACAGGGTGCAACTCCAGACAACGCTAACACCATGTTGTACGTCATCCTTGGGAAACGGCGCCAAGCTAAAACCGGACTCAAGTCATTGACCTTGGTGTGCGGTGATCTGACCGGAGACATGCGCAGGATCGTCGACGAGATTGCGGCCAGCTTCAGAGATTCCGTCGAAGGGTTACGGTACCCTGCGGAGGCGGCATGACCGATTCCTCCAAGCAAGATCGACTCAGGAAGGCGCTCGACGTCAGCGGCAGCGCCTGGCTTCTGGAGTATTGGGGTGATGACGCGGAGAGCAGGCTCGCCCAAGCAGTCGTCGACCTTGACGACTTCGCATGCGAGTACGAGCGCCGGTTTAGCGAGAGGCCCGATCCATTCGAGCTTCTGGAAAGCGATCCGATTCGGGGTAAGGCTTTTTTTCAGATCGATACCTTCGTGATCTCGCTCGAAATGAAGATCATGATTTGGCGAATCATGCTTGGCTGCGAGATCCTCCGCGTCGAATTTCGTTACGACATGGAGGATGCCACGGATTTGTTGATCACACTGCGCACGCCATACGGAGCCGAGGAGCAGTATCGCGGCAAGCGTTCTCGTGATTTCCGCGTGTTGCGGCATTTCGGGGCGACGGAAGACAACGAACGACTGATTTTGCAAGGCTACTATGCCCTCAAATGATTCTTCTTCGGCTTATCCGTCCATCGGAATAGTTTTTCTCCAATGAAAGTAACTCTTGACGGCAAGGTCGCTCTCGTAACCGGTGCCGCACGCGGTATCGGCAAGGCCATTGCCGACCTCTTCGCCGCCAACGGAGCCCGCGTGCTTTATAGCGACATCGATTTCGCTGTCGCCAAGGAAGCGGCTGCCCAAGCGCCCGGCTGCAAAGCGTTGGCGCTCGACGTGACCAACTCTGCACAAATCGACGAGTGCATGGATGCGATCGTTCGTGAATTCGGCAGGCTCGACATCCTTGTCAACAACGCAGGCGTGAACACGCTCAAGGCCCGCGTCACCATCGACGAATTCCCGCGCGAGGAGTGGGACCGCATCCTCAACGTCGACCTGACCGGCGTCTACCTGGTGAGCAAGGCAGGGGCGCGCGTGATGCTAAACCAGGGAGGCGGGCGAATTATCAACATCGCGTCGATTGTCGGGCTAGTGCCGTTGCGTTTGCAATGCTCGTTTGTGGCGGCCAAGGCAGGCGTCGTGAACCTGACCAAGGCGATGGCCCTGGAGCTTGGCCCACGCGGCATCCTGGTCAACGGCATCGCTCCCGGATCGACGTTGACCGAGGGCACGCGCAAGCTGTTTTACGGCGAGGACGGCTTGTTCCGTGACTCTGTCAAACAGATGCTGGCCCACATCCCTCTGGGCCGGCCCGCGGAGCCGGAAGAGATAGCCCATGCGGCCCTATTTCTGGCCGCGCCGGAAAGCAGCTACATTAATGGCCACATCCTGACGGTCGACGGCGGCTGGACCGCCGGGTACACCAGAGAATTCTGAGGCCGGCCCACAGCGGATTCCGCTCGTCCTTCCTAAACGAGGCCAGCCGGCTTTTCCAGAAGTTCGATGATCCGCTCCAGAAACCGGGCAGCAGGCAATCCGTCCATCACTCGGTGATCCACGGCGAGACACAGGTGCAAGGTTTGTCGGACGCACAATTGCCCGTCGATAACGAAGGGCCGCGGGGCAGCACGCCCTATGGACAAAACGCTGCTTTGGGGCGGCGGGATGACCGCGGTGAATTCATCGACCCGGCTCGCCCCGAGATTACTCAGGGAAGTCGCGCAGGGGTGCAAGGCGTCCGCGGCTAGTTTTCCCGAGCGTGCAGCCGAAACGGCGTCAGCTCGCCGGCATGCCAGTTCCGCCAGAGAAAGCGTGTCTACCGCGCGGATTACAGGAATGAGAAGGCCATCTTCCAACCCGACGACCAGACCGACGTCGCCTGACGACAGTTGCAAGATCGAGTCCCGTTGCCAGATGCGGTTGGCATGCGGACAGTCTCGAAGCGCCAGCGCCATGCCGCGCAAAAGCAGATCACTCAAGGTTGAACGGGTCCCTTTCTGCCCAGCGCGCTGGAGCTGGTCGCACAGGTCGACCAGAGCCGTTGCGTCGATCTCGCTGCACAGGTAAAAGTGGGGCACCGTGGCAAAACTCTGGGCGGTGCGCTGGGCCACCGCCCGGCGCATCGGCGAAAGCGGCAGCGGTGTGCCCACTCCTGGAAGAGCCAGCGCCGGCGTCGAGCGGACGCGCATAACGTCCGCCTCCACGATCCTGCCCGCCGGACCCGTGCCTCTCACGAGAGAAGGAGCAATGTCCAGGTTCGCCATGGCCCGGCGCGCGCGCGGACTCGCGATCGTTCTTGCCGGTCGCTTCCCTTTACCCGTCTGCTGGTTCGTCATTGCATCTGTTCCCATTCAAGCTGGCTGTATGATCGCCAGTTCCTGACCGTGCGTGACCACCGCCCCTTCAGGGGCCAGGATCGCAGCGAGCCGGCCATTGGCGGGCGACTCGATCGGGAAAGTGGCCTTATCGGTTTCGACTTCGACCACCGCCTCGCCGGCGCGAACCGCGTCGCCGATTTTCTTGTGCCAGGCGATAACCCTTGCCTCCGTCACGGTCAGGTCGCCGTGGGGCATCAAAACAGGTTGGCCTTGTATAGATCCTGCTGAGCCGGAGGCACCGGGCTGCACGGGATGGCCGGCAGAAGGAAAAGCACGTGACTTTGTGTCTGTTTTCTCAGCCGGCTCTCGCCGGCCGCTCGGAGGCGATGCAGAAGGGGCATGGGCTCGGTGAGGAATGGGGGGCCGTCCGGCGAGCACCGCGTGCACCGCTGAAACGATCTTCTCGACGGGCACGACCGTCGCACTATCGAGCGACGGGCTGAACGGATGTGTTGCGGTTTCCGTGTGCAGCCGGCCGATGGGGGCGTCGAGTTCGTCAAAGGCAAGCTCCATCATGGCCGCTGCGATCTCGCCTCCCATGCCGCACATCGCCCACGCCTCGTCGACGATCAGCAATCGTCCCGTTTTCGTCAGACTAGCGGCAATGGTATCCACGTCGAGCGGCACGATCGTGCGTAGGTCGATGACTTCGCAGTAAACGCCTTCTTTTTCCAGGCGCTTGGCCGCATCCAGACAGCGATGGAGATACAAACCACAGGAGACCAGGGTGATGTCGCTGCCTTCGCGGACGATGCTTGCCTGGCCCAAAGGCAGCAGATGGTCGCCAACCGGTACGTCGCCCTTGGTGGCGAAGAGAGCTTTGTGCTCGAGAAAAAGTACCGGATCGCTGGCCCGGAGGGCCGTTTTAAAGAGGCCCTTGGCGTCCGCAGGATTCGATGGAACCACCACGAGCAGGCCAGGGATGTGCGCCCACACGGGGTAATAGCTGCCGCTGTGATGCGCCCCGGCATTCTTGATTGCTCCGATCGCGGCCCTGATCACCAGCGGCACGGAGATCTTGCCGTTGCTCATGTAGCGAAGCTTGGCCGCCTGGTGAGCGATCTGGCTGCCCGCCTCGAACAAGAAATCGACGAACATCAGGTCGGCAATGGCCCGGCAGCCGGTTGCGGCTGCCCCGATCGCTGCGCCCGTGAACCCAAGCTCACTGATGGGCGTATCGATAAGGCGCTGGGCACCGAATTCATGCCACAGCCCCTTCGTATGGCCGAACGTGCCGCCGCGCTCGCCCGTCCCTTCGCCCAGGTAAATGATGTGGCGATCACGGCGCATCTCCTCGGCGATACCATCGCGCGCGGCTTCGAGCCAACCTTGATTGACTGTCTGCCTTGTGCCGGACGACGGGTCGGCTGGTATGGGAGGATTGATAGGTTCCGCCCAGACATGGTGGGTAACCGTCGCAGGATCGGGATCGGGGGAGGCACGGGCGAAGTCCACCGCTTCTTGAATCTCCTGTTCGATCCGGGAGTCGATGGCTGCCAGTTCCCCTGGCGAGGCGACTTGCCACGTTTCCAGGAGCTTGGTGCGGAACGTGGCGATGGGGCAGCGCTTTTTCCATTGATCGACTTCTTCTTGCGTGCGGTAGGTGCCGGTGATGGGGTCGCCTTCGTGGTGGCCGACGGTTCGATAGGTACGCGACTCGATCAGCGTTGGGCCGGCGCCGCTACGGGCGCGCTCGGCAGCCTGCCTTACGACCTCCCAGACGGCGAGGACGTCGTTGCCGTCCACGGCTACGCCCGGCACCCCGTAAGCCGCAGCCTTGCTGGCGATGTCGGTATTGCGGGTCGCCAGCGTGAGCGGCGTGGCGGTCGCATAAAGATTGTTTTCGCAAACGAAGATGACCGGAGCGTTCTGAACGCCGGCAAAATTGATTGCCTCGTGAAAGGTGCCGTGATTGACCGCGCCGTCGCCGAAGAAGGCAACGCCGACCTGGTCGGTCTTTCTCACGAGCGCGCTGATGCCAACGCCAACGGCAAGCGGGATACCGGCGCCAACGAGGCCGTTGGTTCCGAAAAGACCGGAGGGCGGATCGTAAAGGTGCATGCTGCCGCCGCGGCCGCCACAACAGCCTGTCGCCTTGCCGAACAGCTCTGCCATGACAATCTTGGCAGGTACGCCCTTGGCCAGGGCATGGCCGTGGCCGCGATGCGTGCTCGTGATCCAATCGTCGCGGCGTAGGTGGGCACAGACTCCGACCGCCGTCGCTTCTTCACCGACATAAAGGTGAATGAAACCGGGCCATTGGCCTTTGCGGTACAGGTCCTGCGCGGTCAGCTCGAAACGGCGCAGCAGCAACATCCGTTCGTAAAGACCAAGTAACGCTGCCTTGTCGAGGCCGGGCGGAAGGCTCCTGGACGTGGCCGGGGCGGCCTTCGCTTTCGTGCTCATTGAACAGTGCTCCCCCATTGCATCTTGAGCCTGCTGAAAAAGGGGTCTGACCCCCTACGAAGCTTCACTGATATTCCGCTGGCTTGCGGATCTGTCACCATTCGTGGAAGGGGTCAGACCCCTTTTTCAGCAGGCTCATTTTGCGGTAGGTTTGGTTTCTCAGGTTGGCATCTTGACAGAGGTTGGGGATAGCCCATTGACGATGTTCGGCAAGGGTTCTCCCCGTATGGCTCGGGCAACGGTCTCGGCTGCGCGGGTGCGCAGCATGCGGATCGCCGTGACGCTGGCCGCGGCTACATGGTTCGTGATGAGGACGTAAGGCATGCTCAGCAGAGGGCTGACGGCGTTGATTGGCTCAGGGTCGGTGACGTCCAGGGCCGCACCACCGAGCCGACCGCTGCGCAGCGCGCTGATCAGATCCCTCGAATCGACCAGGTCTCCTCGAGCGACGTTGACGAGCAATGCGCCCTTCTTCATCTTGTCGATCGTGTCGCGGCTAATCATTCGCTTTGTATGGGCCGTACTTGGGCAATGCAGCGTGACGAGGTCGCTTGATTGGAATAGTTCGTCGAGGCTGACCGGATCGTAGCCCGCACGCGTGATGTCGGAGGCAGCAACGCCGGGGTCGTAGACAAGGATCTTCGCCTTGAAGCCATGCAATCGACTGGCCACTTCTCTGCCGATCCTCCCGTAGCCGACGATACCCACTGTCATTTCCTTGAGCACGCGCATTTGCTCCAACGGAACGGGCAGCTTCCATACTCCCGAGCGAACCGTAGTCGTGATGGCGACAATCTGGCGCGTCAACCCAAGGATCAGGGCGAGTGCATGGTCCGCTACCTCGTCCATGCAATAGTCCGGAACATTGCAAACGGGGATGCCCTTTCGGCGGGCGGCTTCCACGTCTACATTGTCCACACCCACTCCATAGCGGACGATAACCCGGCAATGTTTCAGCTTGTCGATCACGGCTGCATTGATCGGCGCGAATTGCGTAATCAAGCAATCTGCATCTGCCACGCGCGCGATCAAATCCTCTGGAGTATTGCATTGCTCGGCCACGACCTCGCAGCCGAGCGGTCCGAGAATCGCTGTCTCCAGATCCAGCGACTCGAAGCGGTGATCGGTAACGATAACTTTCATGGGCTGATTGCTCCGCGGAAGGGAAAACCTGTCGTCCTCTTGGAATCTGGTAGGGGCAAATCGCTCTAGTCACATGGGACGGGTCCCCAACGTTCCCAAGCTCATTCGTTTAACCGCGAGCCAGCGGCGAGCGCGTGTACAGAAGGGAAACAGCGTCCTGATTGTACACGCGCTCGCCGCTGGCTCGCGGTTAAACGAAGATTATATGCAGGAACGGGTCTGGCCATCATTCTCGCGTTACCAAATTCAGAGGGACTGCACCCTATCGGTTTATTAGTTTCGCACGAACTGTTGCATTTGCCACTGTTTTCTCCGATAAACAGGGCGATAGTTTTCCGCATCCTCCAGAGGGAAGCATGAGCAAGCGGCCCTGCATCGTTGTGATCGGTAGTTTGGTGTTCGATTTTGTCGCCAAGGCACAGCGGTTGCCGCGGAAAGGGGAGACCATCTTGGGCGAGATGTTCGGCATGTTCCCAGGAGGGAAGGGCGCGAATCAGGCTGTGCAGGCAAGCCGACTGGGTGCCGAGGTTTTTCTCATCGGCAGGGTAGGGGACGATTTTCTGGGAGAGCGCTTGCTCGCCGACCTCAAGGAGAGCGGCGTCAGCGCGGAATTCGTCAAACGTGATCCGACGGTGAAGACGGCCGCGTGCTGCATTCATGTGGATGCGGAAGGCCACAATGCTATCGTGATCGTCCCCGAGGCGAACATGGCCTGCTCGAAGCGCGACGTCGATGCGGCCAAGTCCGTTCTGCAATCGGCCGATATGGTCCTTTGCCAGCTAGAAGTCTATTTGCCCACGGTAGAGTATGCAATCACCCTGGCCGCCGAATGTGGCGTGCCTGTAATCCTGAACCCCGCGCCAGCGCAGCCGCTGCCGGCCGCGCTGTATTCAAAGGTAACCGTGCTCACGCCAAATGAGACCGAGGCGGAATTGCTCACCGGCAGCGCCGCGGAGGGAGCTGCCAGCCCAGGCCAATCATCCTGGGAATCGCTTGCCGCGCGAAAGCTGCTGTCCTTTGGCCCGAAAACAGTGATTATCACGCTCGGCGAGCGCGGCGCCTATCTCGCCGACAAAACATGGGAACATTTGATTCCGACTTTCCCGGTGTCTGTTGTGGATGCCACGGCGGCGGGCGATGCCTTCTCCGGGGCGCTCGCCGTGGCTCTGGCGGAAGGCAAGGAGATGGAGCAGGCGGTCACGTTTGCAAATGCGGCCGGAGCGCTGGCGACAACTCGGAATGGCGCCCAGCCATCCATGGCGCTGAGAGCCGAGGTCGAGGAGTTCCTGCGAAAGTTCCACCATGGGAAGTAGCAATCCGCTCGTTCCTGAAACGGCGCTTGCGGCGGCAGAAATGTCCGCCGCTCGACCCACGCGGGTGCGCTATCAGGTCTTGTTCGCGGCTTGCACGCTGGCTGTGGTGACCTACATCCATCGAGTGGGCTTTGCCCGAGCACTTCCGGAGCTGCAGAAAGACCTAGGTCTCGATGATGTCCACCTGAGCTGGCTGACGGCCACGTTCCTATTCTCCTATGGCGTCTTCGAAATGCCTGCGGGTTTGCTTGGGGATAAATTCGGCGTCCGGCATTTGCTCACATTGCTGGTCTTGGGCTGGTCCCTGCTCACCGGGTGTGTGGCCCTGACGATCTACCTGCCGCACCAATGGATGCTGCCTCTTCTGGTCCTTCTTGCATTGCGTTTTGCCTTCGGCGCGTTCCAAGCCGGCGGCTTTCCACTCATCGCGCGGATGATGACCGACTGGATGCCCATGCAAGAACGGGGTACGGCCCAGGGGCTCATCTGGATGTCCAGCAGGGTGGGCGGATTGATCGTGCCTGTATTTCTCGGCTGGCTGATGCTGAGAATGGCCAACTGGCAGACGCCGCTCTGGATCATCTCCGGGTTCGGTCTTCTCTGGTGCGGTATGTTTTGGCCCTGGTATCGGAACCGGCCGGAGGAAACAAGACGTGTGAACGCAGCCGAGCGAGAGCTGATCGTGAGCGGGCGCGCCCCGCGTAGCAGCGGCCATCTAAAGATGCCATGGGCAAAAGTGCTGCGCTCCCGTGGAGTCTGGGCTTTGTGTCTCATGTACGGCTTTGGCGGATTTGCTGCGAATTTCTACGTTACGCTGTTGCCAACATACCTAAGGAATCACCGAGGGCTTTCCGATGGCGTAACGAGCTGGCTATCTGGCTTGCCCTTCGCATGTGGCCTGGTAGCTTGCGTGGGCGGTGGTTTCCTTTCGGACTTGATCATTCGCCGCACCGGGAACAGGAAATGGGGGCGCAGGCTCAATGGTACTTGCGGTACGCTGATCGGCGGCATCGCCTGGCTTTTCCTCAATGGAGTGCAGGATACTTGGATGCTGGGGTTCTTGCTCTGCTTGATCTTCTTCTGCAACGACCTGGCCATGGGGCCCGCCTGGGCCGCGTGCGCGGATATTGGTGAGCGCTATGCGGGAACACTCGGGGGTGCAATGAACATGATTGGCAGCTTTGCCGGAGCAGCCGGGAATCTATTGGCTGGCTACCTACTCCAGGCAAACCATTCGGGAATCCTGTTCGCTGTCTTCGCCGGCAGCGTCTGGCTGGGAGGGCTCTGCTGGCAAGGAGTCGACGTAACGAAGCCTTTGGATACAAGCACAGATTAAATGGCGCGCCTATGCCCGGTGCGTGCTCAAGTCTTGATTTTGGGGCAAAGAAATGGATTTAGAATCCTTAGATGTGTGTACATCAGTACACATGACAAATGTCATGTTCAACTGCCATTGGTCCAAGGTCCGAGCTGGGGTGTAATCCTTTTCAGGAGAGTCACTTGCGGAATGCTCCTTTTGTCAGACAAGCCGTCTGCCTACCCCCCTTTTACATGACATAACATGACATGACATTTTCGATTCCGCCATTTGCTTTGCGGTTCTCTCTGACCTCGTGCTCCGGCCCCACAAGTTAGCCTTGAAGATGCACTAGGCGAAGAGCTCCTCGACAACTTTCCCCTTCCCATCCTCCGTCACGAAAACCGGCCTGTTCTCCACCTCGTAGGACAGGTCAGCCCGTATGCCCATTGCCCGGTAGAGCGTGGCGTGAAGATTGGGGATGGTCACTGGATCCTTGATCGTCACGAACGGCCGTTCATCCGCGGTCTTGCCGTGCAGGTAGCCACGCTTCATGCCGCCGCCATAGAGCACGACGCCGCCTGCACCGGTAAAATGGCGGTGCATACCGTAATGCTTTTCCTCGGCAACGCGATCGGGGACTGTCACCTGATCTTTTACCGGCTTGTCGGGCTTCCCCTCGGTGAGCATGTCTCGGCTAAATTCGGACGCGATCACGATTAGCGTACGGGAGAGAAGCTTGCGCTCTTCCAGATCGCGGACCAGGCGGGCAATCGGCGCATCGATCAGCTTCATCATGTCGACCATCCTGCTGTGGCCGTTCTCATGCGTGTCCCAGCCCAGGAAGGGGACGTACTCGGTGCTCACCTCGATGAAGCGGGCCCCGGCTTCAACCAGCCGCCTCGCCAGCAAGCAACCGAGACCGAAGCGTCCCGTGTTATAGGCCTGGTAGCTGTCCTTGGGTTCCAGGCTGAGATCGAATGCTTTGGCTGCCGGTGAATTGAGGAAACGGTGCGCTCCCTCGATCGATTTCACAAATTCCTCTTCCTTGGGATCAAGCCCTGCCGCTTGCCGCCGAGCTTGCAGCGTTTTGATATAGAGATCGTGGCGTTCCTTGAAACGCTTGCTGGACATGCCGGCAGGCGGCCGCACCGTATCGACCGCCTGGGCCGGCTCCGGCACTAGAAACGGTCCATGAGAGGCCCCAAGAAAGCCTGCCGTCTGAAACGCCTTAACTTCGAAATCTTCGCCGCCGGCGGAACGCTGCCCGATATCGATGAATGCCGGCACATCCGGGTGACGCGGGCCGAGCGTTCGCGAGATGACAGCACCAATGTGCGGCGCCGCCACCGGCTGCGGCGGGATATAGCCGGTGTGCCAGTGGTACTGATGGCGCGAATGCAGAATGAAGCCGAGATCGCCGGCCTTGAATGTGCGCACAAGCGCGCCATGGTGCATCACCTTGGCGATGTTCGGCAGACCTTCCGAAATCTGGATGCCATCCACGCTGGTTGGGATCGAGCGAAAGGTGGAGTAGACGGCCTTCGCCTCCATGCCGCGCTCGAAGGGCGTGTATTTCTTCGGGTCCCACGTTTCGGTGGAGGCTTGACCTCCTGCCATCCATAACACGACGAGGCAATCAGCCGTCGGCTCGAGTTTTCTTGTTTTGTCCTCGTCGGCCCGCAGCTGTGATCCAAGGATGGCGCTCGTCCCCGCCAGGCAGCCGGCGCGCAAGAAATCGCGACGTGTGAGAGGTTGGCCAGTCATCGATACAGTTCTCCTGAAGATTTCTCGTGGCAGGGCGCCATCAGCGGATGAATTGGAACTCTGGGTTCATGAACATGCCCCACAAGGCGTCTTCCCATCCCTCCTGCCGAGACTCAGCCTTTTCCTGTGGCGAACCCAGCAGAGGCTGCACCAAGTCGATTTCAGCACGCCCGGGCAAACGGCCCAGTGCACGACAGTAGAGTGCCTCGACAACCTTCGCCGTTTGTTGCTCACTTCCCCATTCGCTGGCCAGGAGATGCTTTGCACCTCCCTGGAGCCTTTGATTCAATGCGCTGCCGTTAACCAATTCAAGGGCCTGCAGGACGGTGCTGTCTTGATTTCGCTCGGTGCACACCTGTTCGCGATTCGGCCGGCCGAGCGCGGAGGCAAGTGCGTCCGGCTTGCGCTGCCGCCAGGCGCGGATGTGGGGATTGGCCACTCTGACCGCCATCGTGTCGGTCTTCGGCCAATAGCCGGTGACCTGGGAAATAGCGTCCAGGTATTGCTCGCTGGTCAAGCGACGCTCCACAGGCCCGATGAGCAGCGGCAGTTCTTTGGCACTGGCTGGCTTCAGATGGCTCACGGGCGATTGGTACACACGCGACAGCAGAATCAGCCGCAGGGTGTGCTTGGCGTCGTAATCATGCTCCATGAAATCGAATGCAAGCCATTCCAGTAGATCGCTATGGGCAGGCTTGCTATCGAAATCGTCCACTGGCTCGAACAATCCCCGGCCCAAAAGCCGCTTCCACAGCCGATTTACCATGGTCTTGGCAAAGCGCGGGTTCTTGGGTCGAGTGACCATCTCGGCCACGGCGCGATGACGTGCCGATAGATCGGCCCCGGCCGGCACTTCTCCCAGGCCTGGAAAGAGAAACTTCGGCGCGGCGATGCGACCAGTCGGTTTATCGCAGCGATGCATTTCCAGATCTTGCGGAGAGAAAAAGCTTGCCAGGCCATACGCCTGCGCCAGTTTCCACTGGTTGACGAAGCTGTCATGACAGGAAGCACATTTGAGGGCACTCGCCAGAAAGACCTGCGAAACATTTTGAGCAGCCTGCACAGGAGGCGTCTGGCTGGCGTTGACGCGTCCGCGCCAGTTGACACCCTTGAGATAGCCATCCGGACCATCCTTGCCGGGGTTCAACAATTCGGCGACGAACAGGTCGACCGGCTTGTTTTCCAGCAAGGACACATACAACCAGGAGGTAATCGGCTTGCGCAGACCATCGATATTGGTCTGTTCGTCGTTGCGCAGCAGATCGTTCCAAAAAGACATCCAGTGTTCGGCGTAACCTTGCTTGTCCGCGAGCAAGGAATCGACCAGTTTCCCTCGTTTGTCTGGGTTGCGGTCGTGCCGGAACTGTTCCAGCTGTTCGGCTGTTGGCAAAAGCCCGATGACATCGAGATAGACGCGCCTGGCGAACGCGGAGTCATCGACAACGTTCATGGGTTCGAAGTTGTGCTTGGCCCAGTAAGCGGCAAGAAAGCGATCGATGGCTGCGCCTTTACCCGGCACGGGGACGGGAGGTTTCGGTAACGATGCCGTCTCCGCCCGCTGCCGGGCCCGCCAGCCGGTCCAATATTCGTCTCTTGCGGCCGCACTGGAGCGGGCAGTGCCCATGACGGCGCAACCACACGCTGCCAATACGAGGACTCCAAGGGTGCTGCACCGATCGGTCATGGCATTCGCTCGGCAAAGAAAGAGGCGGGAGGCAAGGTGGTTGAGCACCAACAATCTCAGCTTGGTCTGGCGGGTTCGATCTGTTCTTGCTGTGCTCCCATATTCTCATCCATCAGGCTATCCGAAATGGGCAGGACCCGTCAAATCTTTTGACCATGAATCGAAAAGTTCCGCAAGGCCTGGCAAACAGGCGGCCCCAGGGTAGAATCGCTTGAAACCGCAACCGAAACCCATCCTGAGGCACCGAAAGCGACGATGCACGATCATCCCGAGGTCTTGTGCGCCGGTATCGTGGTCGCCGACCATGTGAGTTCACCGATTTCACACCTGCCGGCAGCCGGCGAGCTGGTTATGGCAGACAGGCTGATTCTGACCATTGGCGGCTGTGCCGCGAACGTTGCCGTCGACCTCGCGAAAATGGGCGTGCGCGCCAGCGTCGTGGGAAGGGTAGGGAGCGACGTCTTCGGCCGAGTCGTTTCCGGCATGCTGCGCGATCACGGCGTCGACGTCTCGAACGTCCTCTTGACGCCTGATGCCGATACCAGCCAAACGATGATCGTCAATGTAGCCGGCCAGGACCGCCGGTTCATTCACACGTTTGGTGCCAACGCCGAATTCAGGGCCGCGGACATCCCGCTGGAACGCGTGCAGCAATGCAGGGTTCTCTATCTCGGCGGCTACCTGCTGATGTCGAAGCTGTGCCAGGAGGAGTTGGTGCCGGTCTTCGCCGCGGCACGCAAGGCAGGAGCCAAAACCGTTTTGGACGTGGCCACGCCGGGCCCGGCCGAGTATCTGTCGCGGCTCAGGGCATTACTGCCGCACGTCGATGTCTTCATGCCCAACAACCATGAGGCGGAACTTATTACCGGTGAGAAGGAACCGGTACGCCAGGCTGAGCTGTTCCGCCAGATGGGGGCAAGGACGGCTGTCATTACGCTGGGCGCGGACGGCGCGGTGCTGGTGAGCGAAACGGCCCGTTTACGTTCCGGAGTCTTCCAGATGCCGTTCGTGGACGGGAGCGGAGGAGGCGATGCCTTTGGGGCAGGCTACATCTTCGGCCTGCTCCAGGACTGGAGCGCCGAGGATTGCCTATGCGTGGCCAGCGCCCTGGGGGCTAGCTGCGTGCGCGCGATTGGCACGACTCCCGGCGTCTTCACTCGGGCTGAATGTGAGAGGTTTCTCAGCGAGCATCATTTGCAAATCGAACACATCTAAGGGGCGCCGGAGGGCGGCGATTGCCCTCCGGCGAGATACGTTGCCAGACGATCGAGAAAAATGCACTGATCGGGATGGAGCTGTTTGCGCGCTTCGCCAATGCTCATGAATTGTGCTTGATCGACTTCCCACGAAGCGCAAGTTGGCGCGGCATCGACCGGCGCGAGGCCGGCAAAGCAGTGAATACGCTTGCGGCTCTTACGATAATCGGCATGCCCCAGCGGCACGAGAGGCCCGGCAGTGATCCCGGTTTCTTCGAGAGTCTCGCGGCGGGCGGTATCTTCCAACCCGACGCCTTCTTCGGGCTCGCCCTTGGGGATACTCCAGGGCGACTTGCGGTTGTAGGCACCCGACGGATGAACCAGGAGCACTTCTAGCTGGCCATTGCTTTGGCGATAGAGGAGCGTACCCGCGGACTGCTTCATATCCTGCCCGGTGGCGAGATGTGGCTGGGAAAAATCAAATCATGCCGGCAGAAGGAGTCGTAAGCCCAAGGTCCTGGGCGATGGGTAGGGCAGACCTCGATACTCAGCGACCCCTTCGCCGACATCATACCCCGGGCGCGGGGGCAAGCACCTCTTCAAGTTCCGGAGAGGGGCGAGATGGCGACGACCGGGCCGTCGTCGCCACACATTTGCACCCAAGGCGAGATCGGGTGCGAACCGGGCCGCTGCCCGGCTACTTACCTGAGAAATCGTCAATCATCCGATGAGAGGCAAAAGCCTTTCAAGATGACGATGAGTTAGGAGCAATCAGCGCGCCAAAACTCAAAATAACAGCCGGCAAAGTCATAAGACGCATATTTGAAAATACTTGTGATTTTTCGCGAGCGGGTGCCGCGGAATCGACGGCGGGGAAAAGCGCCCAGATTTTCGAGGGGGGTGTCGGATTTCTGGGCGCTTTTGGGTTGGAGCACTTACGCGGATCGAGAATTCGCGACCGTGCAAACAGGCAGCGGGCCGGTCCGCTCGATCTTGCGAACCAGACCAATATCTGACATGCCGGCAAGACGCCCTGAGAGTGTCCTTGTCGGCTAGTTTGTGAGCCCGAAATCGCCTTTGATATTACGCCAGGAGCTGTGGATGTGGTTCGCTGGATTCTTCGCCGAATCTTCTTGTACGTTCAGGAACTCGACGACAAACGTCGGCCCCTGAATGCGATACGTATGCGGCTTGCCCGATTCCAGGCCGCCGGCATAGGCGAAGAATACGCGATCGAGACCAGCTTCCCGGACTTCAGCCAGTTCTGCCGCGGAGATATCCGCCGGCATTCGGTCCGCGTAGGCCTGGAGCAGCTTCAAGAGCGTGGCTCGTTGCGACTCGGTCATTTGGGCCGCGGACAAGCCCTTCGGCTCGCCAACCTTGGGTGCGGGAGTACTGCCCTGTATCTCGGCGAATTGCTCCTTCTGAAAAGCAACCTTCCTTTGTTCGTCGTCGAGTGTTTTGAACAACTCCTTGGCAAGATCGTCCGCCTCGGGTAATACGCGAGCGCCTTTGTTTGGTCCCTGCTTCATGGTCGCCGGGTTGGCGCCGAAGAAGGCGGGCGTGGAGGCTACGATCTTGCCGCCATCTACTACAAAGTTGAGCGACAAGTGATGGCCTTCGACGCGCCAGCCCCATTTGCCGGTCTTCGATGGTTCTCCGAACACGGTGAAGAAATACCATCCGGGGTTGCGCACCATACTGCCGCGCTGCTCGAGCTCTCTCAGCACGATTTCCAAGCTCATGATCGCGGAGGCCTTGACGTAGCCGTCCGAGCTCGTGCCCGCGCGCAGGAGACCTTTCGCTGCATCCTGCTGTGCTTCCGTCATTTCCTCGAGCCGGAGTCCTTTCCTTGTCGGTCTTTTTCTCTCATCTTGAAGCGGCACAAAGTGCCAGTTGAGCCGTTCCTTGTCGGCAAATGCGAATGTCGCTTTTGCTTTTTGCTCCGACGATAGACTACCCAGGAACTTGGCTGCCGCGTCGGCCATTTTGCTGCCGCTCGACTCGTTCTCCCGGCTTACGTACGCCACCCCGGTCAGGCTGGCTAACACCGCCAATGCCAGCAGCACGCGCGCGAGCTTGATCATGATTCATGGTCCTTTAAGGCAAGTGAGTTATTCTGCTTTGGTGCTCTCGTGTGCAGGCCCGGCACCCTGTGGGCCGTGTTTGGACATGAAGACGAATTGACGATCGCACATGCGAATCTGGTCGCCCACGGCAAGGTGAGTCGGGCCGTCGAGCTTCAATCCGTTGATAAACGTCCCATTCTTCGAGGCGATGTCGTAGAGCTCGCAGCCGTCGCCTGCGTGGACCAGGATGGCGCAATGCCGACGGGATACGTAGGGACCCTGAATCACCACGTCGTTGTCGGGAAGCCTGCCGATCGTGTTGACACCGACCTTCAACGGGTAGATGACTTCATGGTCGACAAGCCAATGCTCGGCGCTGGCCGGGAGTTTGCCGCCGGCCGCCGCCTCCACGAAGGTGTGCGATTTTCCCAGTCCGTGGGCAAGTTCATGCTTTTCTACAGCAAGGGTATGAAGTCCGCGTCCGTCCAGAAGTTCCTCGCGGGCGCGCCGGAAGTCTTCGCGACGCGGGAATTCGAGATGGACACTGTTGAGACGGGGATCACTCATGAGTTCTTCCCGGGAAGGCAAGGCCCTGCCTCACATGGGTTATACTCATCAAAACTTTACACTTAGTATAAGCGTCGGGCACGATAATTCCCATGCAAACGCAGAAAATGCGTGCTCGCTTGCCCATCCAAGAACTCTAAAACCGATCGGCGCGCCCCGGTTCTCGGAGCTTGTCGAAGGAGGGGTCCGGCCTCAAGATGCCTTGAAATGGGTAACCCCGTTTTTCAATGCGCTCTGAAAAAGCAAAGGTCAAGAAAAGGAGATCTGGACAATCTCAAAGCGGACAGTTCCCATGGGCACCTTGATCTCGGCCACGTCGCCGCACTTCTTGCCTAGAAGGCCCTGGGCAATCGGACTGGTGATCAGAATCTTGTTGTCGTTGTAATTCTCTTCCCCGGCTCCGACAAGCTCAAAAGTCTCCTCTTCGCCGAGGTCCAAGTCCTTCACGCGGACGCGTGCTCCAAACGCGACGCTGTCAACAGGCAGGTGGTTGCGATCGACGAAATAAGCTCTGCTCAATTTGTCCTTGAGAGCGTCGATCCGGGCTTGCAGCATCCCCTGGTCTTCACGAGCCGCATGGTATTCGGCATTTTCGCTGAGGTCGCCAAGCTCCCGGGCGGCGGCGATGCGCTTGGCGACTTCGATCATTTCCGAGTTCTGCATGCGATCGAGGTCGGCCTTCAGCTTCTCGTACCCCTCCCGGGTCATCGGGATGCGTTCGATCGTCATGGCTGGTCAGCTCCTGAAAAATGTCCCAGCGACAACAAACACCACACCCTCGCAAATGCGAGGTTTACAAAAGCGCGGTAGCGGGTGGTGGTGTGGCCGGTAAATGAGGAAGGCCTCAAGGTCGGCCTGGGGCGGCAGTTGCCACTGTCAAATCTTATCCCATCTTGGCTGTCGGTGGCGGGATTGTAAAGGCAGATTGCCCAACATCTCCAAAATCACCTTGCCGAGGTTGTGACAGGAGATGGATGGACAAGCCGGGCCCACCATAACGTAAGCCATTAGGCAGAGAATGTTTACGCTTTCAATGCGTCGAGCTAAACGCCTGCGGACGTGTGGGCGCGCTTTCACCTGGCCAACCCGTAAGACGCCAGGAGCACTCGATTACCTGGGATGCCCCGGCCATGACTGCACAGTTCGATTGTGGTGGGCCAATCATTCATTACACACGCTACTGCGAAGGATTTCACGTTTCCAGTCGGCCTGATGAACGGGCCAACCGTGGACGGTCCAGGCTCCCTCCTGCACAACATGGGACCGGCTATAGTAGTGGACATACTGCTGGCACTTCTGCTCGGCTGGCTCCAACTGGCGGCGCGCCTGCCAGGCGTTGCTGCGCCGGCGGTGGATATGGTCGTTGTCGAGAATCGTGATGATGCAAGGCGCGGGGAGATCGAGCAACCGCCAGGCGATCACTTCGTGGCTAGCGCTGGAGAAACGCTCTTTCAGCTTCAGCACATCGTAATCGAACGCCGGGGCATCATCATTGAACCAGCAGCTGGGCACGAGGAGGTGGTACGCGAAAAGATTAGCGAGCGATTCGCCTGCCATCGCGCGCGTCTGGTCGGGTTGAATGCCGAGCTGCTCCAGCAGCTGGGGTTTGAGATGCTCGCCGATTTCGTGAGCCACTGTCCATTGATGGCGTTCCTGGGTAGGCTCGGGGCGCAAAACGATCTGCCTTCGTTTCCCCGAACGTTGAGCCCTGCCACGTTGCGCCTGACTACGATCGAGACAGACGACCATGCCCAGATGATGCTGCGCCACGCCGATCGCATCCACGGGAGGAGACTCGACGCCTGCGGCCTGGAGCAGCTCCTCCACGACGCGGTCGACAACGCTGGTCACTTCCTCTCTTGAGAGATCGTCAAGCATGATTCGCACGGTGTCGGCTTAGGGATATGTGTATATACGTACACTATACGCTCCTGCCAGTCAATGGCAGAAGCCTCGAGGTGACCCGCTTGCCTGATAAAGGCTTGCTCAAGGAGTCCATTCCATCTGCGGAGTGGCAGCTGCGCAAAATTCGGCAAGCAATTGGGCCGTGTGCTCCAAATCGTCCAAACCGACTACTTCCACCGGACTGTGCATGTAGCGATTCGGGATGCCGATCAGACCTGTCGCGACGCCATCGCGGCTGAGCTGCATCACGTTGGCGTCGGTTCCCGTAGCGCGCGGGTAGCCACGAACTTGCACGGGGATCGCGTGCGTCTGGGCCACGTTCTGCAAAGCGTCGAAGACTCGGGGATTGATGTTGGGGCCGCGAAAAAGAACGGGACCGGCACCCACGCGCACGTCTCCTACCTGTTTCTTGTCATTGCCAGGCGTGTCGGTGGCGTGGCAGACATCCACCGCGATGCCGATGGCCGGGTGAATGCCATAGGCGCTGGTCGTTGCACCGCGCAAGCCGATCTCCTCCTGGACCGTGGACACGCAGAAGACCGACGCCTGGAGTGGACGGCCTTTCAAGAGCCGGAGCGTCTCCTGGACTGCCCAAACGCCGACCTTGTCGTCCATTCCCGGCGAGCTGGCCAGATTGTTCCGGAGTTCCCGATAGCCCAATTCGAGAGTCACGGGATCACCGGGCTTGATTAATCGCTCTGCTTCCGCCTTGTCCTTGACGCCCGTGTCGATCCAGATGTCGGTGAACTGAGGCACCTTGTTGCGTTCGTCTGCCGTGAGGAGATGAGTCGCACGACGCGCGACCAGGCCGGCAACCGGCCCCGACTGGGTCCACACTGTCAGCTTTTGGCCGAGAAGAATCTGCATGTCCCAGCCGCCGATCGGCTGCACATACAGAAATCCATTGTCATCGATGTACTGGACCATCAGCCCGATCTGATCGCAGTGACCGGCCAGCATTATGCGCGGCTGGCCATCCGGGTGCGCGGCGGCGACGACGTTGCCGTGACGGTCGGTGCGCACCTCATCGGCATACGGCTCAGCCCAGGCTCGGACGATGTCTTGCACCGGTCTTTCAAAACCGGAGGGACTGGGAGTTTGGAGGAGGTTTTTGAGAAAACGTAGGGAATCGTCTAACATGAAAACCCTCAACGCGAGGCAATGCTCGACAGGCCATCAAGGCAAGCAACACCTACTATTTTATGCAACGATCGGGATTGCTGGAATGGTCTTCGTGCGGAGCATGGCATCGTGCGGGCAACCGCGACGCAGCAAAAAGGCGGACCCGTAAGGATCCGCCCTCGCTGAAATCCGGTGGCGGTGGCTGGCGCATCACTCGTTGCCGTCGTGGATCATCGGCTCGAGTTGCTTGGTGTTGCGTTCCACGGCCAAGACGATGGTTCGTTCCTCGATGCCATCAGCCGAGGTGGCGACGGCCGGGATGATCTGTCGACTGTCGGGAAGGCTGAAACGCATGGTAAAGGTGCCGTCCGGGCGCAATTTCACGGGTTCGCCCTGGAGGGTGACGCGCGCGCGCGGGTCGGTGGCGCCATAGACAATGAGTTCGGCATCCAGCTGGAACCAGAAACGTCGTTCCTTGCCCGGCAGCCACGAGCCTGAGCCGAAGCTGCTGACCGCGGGGGAACCGAGCGGTCGCCGTAGGCGTTCCTCGAACAGCTGTTTCAGCTCGAGGCTGCTGGCCGTCGGATCATAACCGCCGGACATGGCGTAAATGCGATCGGCATTCTTGGAATCAATGTCGGCCCAGTTTTCGTCGATGACGTCGCTGACGCCCGCCCGAGGGGTGCTTACCACATTGGAGCGGGCCAGGACGTAAAACTTGCCACGCTTGGACAGGTAGCCGATATCGACGCGGTACGACCTTGGCGGATTGGCGACGTCGATATACCAGTTGTTGCAGCCGCCATGAATATCGATGTCACGAACGATGGCCTCGGCGGAGTTGGCGGAGTCGCGGCTGCTGACGTCGAGCAAGCGCAGGATAGGTTTGGCTCCGTGCCAGTCCTGGCCGAGGGCCGCTTCGGCGCGCTGGACGGCATGGCGGGTCAATTCCCAGTAGGCGTGCAGCCAGTAAGGATCGCGCACCATGACAACCACGCGATCTCGGCCATAACCGCCGGGCAAGTCCTTGGGAACTTTCGCCGAGAGGTCTTTGGTGGCGATGCCAACGTCATACTTGCTGCGTTCGACCTGTTCCTCCGCGGCCGAGCCAACTGATGTGTTTCGGGCGGCGGCAACCTGGGTCCGCAGGTGGTTTCTTTTTCGCTGGGTAGCAGTCCGGCGGCTCGAGTCGCTGCTGGCTGGTTCGCTCAGGGCCGATACCAGCTCATCCTTGCTCATGGCCCGCCACCCTGCGATCCCCTTCTTGCGCGCCATCTCGACCAATTCTTTTTTAGTACAGGCGAGCAGCTTTTGCTTAGTCATGCGATTAAACTCCCCGTGCGCCCGGCAAGCCGGGTGCGCTGAAAGAAGGATGCCAACGGGAACCGTCCATGCGGTTGCAGAAGGCTCCCGGAAATCCCTTTCTGGGAGAGTTCAGATAATTGCTACACGCCCGGCGTATTGTGGGCCACAAAGCCTGGGCCGCAGGAGGTAAGCTTGACGGTTGGGCTGCCACTCGCACCAGGATAGAAGTCGGCGGCCACGGCCAAATAAAAACGGCAAGCCCCCCTAGTGGAGACTTGCCGTCAGAGTTCATAACCCAAAGGAGACCGCATTGGGTTTTGTGGCACGGTCGCTGCACCTGCTGCTGAAGGCCCCAGGCAAAGGCGAGGAGAATGACTCTCCAGTAGTGGATTAATAACCGCCTCCGCGGCGGTTGATAATAACCTATGCATAAGTGCTTGTCAACTATAAAATTTATTGCCACAAACACTAGCCTTTGTGGAAAATAGGCCAGGCGGAATAGGCGGTTTTTCCGGCCGCGATTTGCTCCCCTGCTGCCCGCGCCAAAGCTGCACTAGTTACGCCCGAGCTCGTGAGCCGAGCACCGAAGTTCAAAGACTATTCCTGATCAGGCCACACGCCCGGCGTTAACGAGGTCGCATCGGCCTTTTCTTGGCCTCCAAGGAGCCTGCTGAAAAAGGGGTCTGACCCCCTACGAAGCTTCACTGATTTCCAGCTTTCTTGGGGATCTAGCGCCCTTCGTGGAAGGGGTCGGACCCCTTTCCCAGCAGGCTCCCGAGCGGCCGCGAAGTGCCTTGCCGACTTCGTGAAAAAATACACGAATTTCAGGTTGACTTTCGAAAGTGGGGTCTGAGAATACCTCCGTGCTGCCAGCCTAATCTCCGCAGAACACGTTACGCCGGCGTGCGAATACGGCTCGCCAGGTGGGGAAATCAACGTGTCAAAGCCCGGTGGCCAATCCGACCACAAGGAACTGGGCTTTTATTTCGCCCTCGGCCAGGTGGGGCTGGAAATGGTTGTTCCCATTGTGATTGGGATCGCCATCGACACCTACCTCAACTGGACTCCTTGGGCGACTGTGAGCGGCGCAGTCCTTGGTCTGTTTGGCGGATTGGCCCACTTGGTCATTCTCCTGAATCAACAGGATCGCTCAGCCGGGAGCGACCAGGGAAAAGAATGATGAGGCGCGTTGGGATTCTTATTGTTGGGTCTCTGATCTTCTGGCTCCTGGTGGCGATCCCAAGCCGCCACCTTTGGGGCGATGCTGCCGCCGTGTACAGCGGCGTCGCCTTGCTCCTTTGTCTGATCCCGACGAGCCTGACGATGCTTTGGGCAACCTGGGCGTTCGAACAATCACCCGATCAACAGATCGTGATGGTGCTGGGCGGCACGGGAGTCCGCATGTTCGTGGTCTTGGCCGGCGCCCTTGCTTTGCACAGTTTGATTCCCTATTTCCAGGAGCAACAGGGATTCTGGATTTGGGTTCTGGTGAGCTATCTCTTCACGCTGGCCCTGGAGATGGCACTGGTTTTGAAAGGCCGCACTGCTGCGAGCCAACGGCAAGGATGATCTTTGTCCGGATGAGCCGGCGAATCGGGTGTCAGTCGAGTGAATTCTTGAGACGGCTGCAGGTTTGGAAGGACTATGGCGGCAAATCCATTCGAACACGTCCAGGACTCGCAGCACTGGCACATTTTTGATCGCTTGTTTGGGGGTTGGAGCCTTTCCTTGCCGGAGCCCATTCCGGGGCACCCCATCACCAAGTTCATGATTCTCGAATTGATCGCCGCCTTCCTCATCATCGTGATTTTTATCCCCCTTTGCCGGAGGGCGCAAAAGGGCGGTCTGCCCAAGGGTCCCTTCTGGAACACGTTCGAAGCGTTTCTGACGTTCATTCGCGACGAGGTCGCGAAGCCGAACCTTGGCGACCATGATGCGGATCGCTACGTGCCTTTTTTGTGGACGCTCTTTGTTTTTATCCTGTTCTGCAATCTATTGGGCATGATCCCGTTTCTTGGTTCGCCAACGGCCAGCATCTCCGTCACCGCCGCCCTTGCGGTCTGCAGCTTCATTATGATGCATGCCGCCGGGATTATGAAATTGGGAGGCTGGCACTACATTAAGTCCTTGTGGCCGCACCTCGATCTTCCATTGCCGGCTCGGCTCATAATTGGCTTGCTAATTTTCGTTATCGAATTGTTCGGCACGGTGATCAAGAGCTTCGTCCTGGCGGTTCGACTTTTTGCCAACATGTTCGCCGGGCACATGGTGCTGGCCACCATCCTGGGCTTTATTGTGATGGTTGGTGTGAACGGATTCACGCTCCTTTGGCCTGTTGTCACATTGGCCAGTGTCCTGGGTGTAGTTGCTCTGAGCCTGCTGGAATTATTCGTGGCTTTCCTACAGGCGTACATTTTTGTATTTCTTACCGCGCTATTCATGGGGATGTCGATGCATCCCTCTCATTGATGGTACAGGGATTTTACTAAAGGCGTACCTAGTGCCTGCTCCGCCTCGGACGGGCTAGGTTTTGTATCTAGGCGATTGGCAGGAGTTACGATTCCATGAACAAGTTGCAATTGATTGTCCTGGCAGTAGTAGTGTTTTTGCTTTGCGCGACTCCCGCGATGGCGCAGGCACCGAATACGAGCGTCTTGTCCGGCGCGAGTATTGGCGGCGGCCTCGGCGCCGCTTTGGCAATTATCGGCGCGGGTTACGGCTTTGGCCGCATTGGTTCTGCCGCGCTCGAGAGCATGGCCCGCCAGCCGGAGATTGCCGGCAGGATCCAAACTGCCATGATTGTCATCGCGGCTCTCCTGGAAGGGGCCACCTTCTTTGCCTTGATCGTGTGCATCCTCATTGGCGGCAAGGTTACCTCCAGTTTCTAAACAAAACCGGGCAATCAGAACCAGTCAGCATTCGAGAGGTTGTCATGCGGCGCGGTTGTCTTGTAGCAACTCTGGGGTTGGTTCTCCTTTCCGCCATGATGGTGCGCTCTCTTCACGCGGCGGACGAGCCCAAGGAGGATGCGCCTCCTGGGGAAAAACAAGCAGAAGGCGAGCACGCCCCAAATGCCCAATCCAGCCACGGGCAGCAGGAAGAGAAGCCCTCCAGCATCATGGCGATATCGATCGATCTGGCTATCTGGACAGTTGTCGTCTTCCTCGTGTTGCTTTTCATCCTGCGCAAGTTCGCCTGGGGACCGATGCTCGAGGGGCTGCAAAAACGCGAGGACAACATCCGCTCCTCCCTGGAAGACGCTCAACGAGCCAGGGACGAAGCTCAGAAGATTCGCGAGCAGCTTCAAGCAGAGATGAACCAGGCCGCAGAAAAGGTCCGTGACATGCTCGACGCTGCCCGGCGCGATGCCGAGCGCAGCACGAATGACTTGATCGCCAAGACCAGGGCGGAGATTCAGACCGAGCGCGAGCGCTTGCACCGCGAGATCGACCTTGCCCGCGATCAGGCTCTGCAACAGATCTGGAGTCAAGCAGCCCAGCTCGCCACGCTGGTGTCGGCCAAGGCGATTCGCCGGCAGCTCAACGTGGACGACCACCGGCGTTTGGTGGATGATGCGATCGGTGAACTCCGCCACGCAGGCAACGGCAAATAGCACGAGGCAGCAAGCGGGCAGCCATGAGTCAATCTGAAAAGCAGCACTCATCGACAGGCAACGACGCGGCACGCACAGAGACAGTCGTTGACGTGGGCACGCAACGCGTCGCGCGCATCTATGCGGAGGCGGTGTTGGGAGCTGCCGAGAAACAGAAGCAATCCGGCGAGATCCTGGAGGAACTGGAGGCCCTTACCCAACAGGTCTTCCGGGCCGACCCGCATTTTCAGGCGTTTCTCGCCAGCAGCGCCATGGGACGTGAACGCAAGGCCCACGTCATTCGCAAGGCATTCGAGAATCGGGCGAGCGAGTTGCTCGTCAATTTTCTCCTGGTCCTGAACGAGCACGAGCGCCTCGATTTGCTCCAGCCGATCACTACCGCCTATCGCGACTTGCGCGACGAGCGCGGCGGGCGCGTCCGCGTCCAGGTTTCGACCGCGGTCCCGTTGCCGGACGATCAACGGGAGCGTTTGCGCCAGCAGCTTGCCGAGAGCTTGCACAAGGACCCCGTGCTGGAACTTCAAATCGATCCGGAATTGCTGGGCGGCATGGTGGTGCGCGTCAACGATTGGTTGTACGACTATTCCGTCCGTGCGCAACTAGAAGATATTCGGAAACAAATCCTCGCGAGAAGCAGTTATGAGATTCAAAGCCGACGAGATCGTTTCAGTTCTCCAGACGGAAATTGATCAGTACCGCTCCAAGCTGGATGCGCGCGAAGTGGGCCGGGTGCTGGAAGTAGGTGACGGCATCGCCCGCGTCTACGGCCTTTCGGGCGTCATGTCCGGCGAGATGGTCGAGTTCACGCGCACCAAGGTGCGCGGGCTGGCCTTCAACCTTGAAGAGAATTCCGTCGGCGTGATCATCCTCGGCGATTACCTGGACATCTCCGAAGGCGATGAGGTGCAGGCCACCGGGGAGCTGCTGCGCGTTCCGGTTGGCGATGCCCTCATTGGCCGCGTGGTCGACCCTCTGGGAAATCCGCGCGACGGCAAGGGGCCGATCGTGACCACGCAGACGCGGCTTGTGGAATCGACTGCTCCGGGTGTCGCCGGCCGGCAGCCTGTGAACCAGCCGCTGCAGACGGGCGTCAAGGCCATCGACGCCATGACCCCGATCGGCCGCGGCCAGCGCGAACTGATCATCGGCGACCGCAAGACCGGCAAGACCGCCATCGCCGTCGACGCCATCATCAACCAGCGTGGAGAGAATGTCATCTGCGTCTATGTGGCGATCGGCCAGAAGGAATCCACGGTAGCCGGCGTCATCGAGAACCTGCACAAGTATGGCGCCATGGACTACACGATCGTCGTCATCTCCTCCGCAGCCGACCCCGCGCCGCTGCAATACGTCGCTCCTTACGCCGGCTGTGCGATGGCCGAATTCTACATGTACGAGCAGGGCCGCGACACGCTGTGCATCTACGACGACCTGACCAAGCAAGCCGCGGCTTATCGCCAGCTTTCGCTGCTAATGCGGCGGCCACCCGGTCGCGAGGCCTATCCCGGCGATGTTTTCTATGCGCATTCCCGCCTTCTGGAGCGGTCCGCCAAGACTGCGGAGCGCTGGGTCATCGTGCCCTCTAGCGCAGACAAGACCAAGGTCACCGACGATTGGAGCGTCATTCGCAAACCAGATAACTCGCCGGTGGTTTTCGTCGGCCCTCTGGAAAAGGAACACGCGGAGAAGCATGAATTGTCCAAGCATCCCGGCCACAAGGTTGCCAAGGTGGTCGGTTCGGGCGGCTCGCTGACTGCACTGCCCATTATCGAGACACTTGAAGGCGAGGTTTCCGCTTACATTCCGACCAACGTAATTTCCATCACGGACGGGCAGATCTACTTGCAACCGGATCTGTTCTTCGCAGGCGTCCGCCCGGCTATCGACGTGGGCATCAGCGTCTCTCGCGTGGGCGGCAAGGCCCAGATTCCCGCGATGAAGCAAATCGCCGGCGGCCTGCGGCTCGACCTCGCCGCGTTCCGCGAATTGGAAGCATTTGCTCAGCTCGGCACCGAACTGGACAAGGCAACTCAGTCCCAGCTCGACCGCGGCTATCGCATGGTGGAGCTGCTGAAGCAGCCGCAGTTCAAGCCGATGAACGTCGTCGATCAGGTCATGGTCATCTACGCAGGTACCAAGGGATACCTGGATAAGATCCCGATCAAGCAGGTGGCCGCCTGGGAAGCACAGTTCTTACGCTTCATAGCCGAACAACGGCCTGCCGTGCGGACCGCCCTTATGAAGGAAAAGAAATTGATGCCGTGGATCGAACAGCAGCTCACGGCGGCGATTGACGCATTCCAGCCGCAGTTCAAGGCGCCGGGGGCAGCGGCAGTATGATTGCAAGAGCAGTGGCATGAAAGCAGCAGACGTGCACGCATCGAGTTTGGCAACGTCGAGTGCGCTTTCGGTTAACGCCATGCCCAACGTTATTCCGCCCCAAGAAGTAATTGCGGTATTGAATGATGCAGAAGTGAATTTCGTGCTTGTTGGAGCGCACGGTCTGGGGGGGTGGACGAAAAAGCCGCGAGCAACTCGCGACGTTGATGTCGTCGTCGCAGCAAGACATCAAAGGAGGGCCGTCAAGGCATTGTTGGAGGCGTTTCCGAGCTTGGAACTTGTTGATTTACCCGTCGTCGCACGGCTGACAGATCGGGAAACACATGAAGTTGCCATCGACGTCATGAAACCGAATCAACAGCTATTCAAGGCGGCCTTTCAACATACCAAGACTGTTCATTCAGGCGGGCAAACCTACAAAATTCCATCCCTCGAGATGGCTCTCGCGATGAAGTTCGCGCCGATGGTCAGTCTCAACAGGGAGGATGCCGACAAATACTTGGATGCGCATGATTTCATGCACATGGTGAAATCGAACCCAGATATTGATTCAACGACCTTGGCAGAATTAGGAGAGCTGGTTTATCCGGGCGGTGGCGCCGAAGTGTTGGAGCTAGTGCGAAAGACCAGAGCTGGTGAAAAACTGAATCTCTAAAGTGGTCCCTTTGTGAATTCGTCCGCGTTTTAGTGGTCCTCAAAGCATGGCCAAGACACGAGCAATCGTCAAACGCCGCAAGGCGATTCGTAACATCCGCAAGATTACGCGGACCATGGAATTGATTGCCACGGCGCGCTTCAAGAAGGCTCTTGACCGCGCGTCGGAGGCCGAGGCCTACACACGCAGAATCACCGAGCTGGCCTCCGACCTGAGCGCCAGTGCCACCGACGTGACGCACCCACTTTTGCAGAAGCGTGAGTCTGTCAAGAACAGCCTGTTGCTGGTCATCACTTCGAATCGCGGCCTGTGCGGCGGCTACAACGCAACCATCCTGCGCGAGGCGATGGCACGCATCCGCCATGTTCGCGGCGCGGGAGAGACGCTGCACCTGGAACTGTCCGGCAAGCGTGCCATCGCCTATTTCCGATTTCAAGGGATTGCCGCCGAAGCCACATTCACGCGCTTCGAAGACAAGCCTCGTTTCGACGAGGTCGAGGAACTGGCCAACCGTTACATAGCTGACTTCGTTAGTGGCCAGCTGGACCGCGTCGAAGTGGTCTACATGAAGTTCTTGAACGCGGCTCGTCAGGCTCCCGTGGCGGAGACCCTGTTGCCGCTGGCAACGGTTAGTGCGGCGTCTGCGGCTTCCCCGGCGCCGGCCGGCCCAAAGTACGAATACGAGTACTTGCCCAGCGCCAAGGATATTCTGCAAGAAATCCTGCCGGTTTCGTTCAAAGTGCGGCTATTCAAGTGCTTCCTTGATGCGGCGGTAAGCGAGCAAATCGCACGGCGTGTTGCCATGAAGGCGGCGACCGAAAACGCACAGGATATGATCAAGAGCCTGACTCGGAAATACAATCGTGCCCGCCAGGCGCAGATCACCAAAGAAATCGCGGAAGTCATCGGCGGCGCGGAAGCACTGAAATAATCACCACGCAGCGACATGGTTACGGGCGCGAGCGCCGATCGCTTTGGCTCGATAAGTTGAGGATGGAGAACTTCTATGGCGACGTTCACTGATGGGGCCGCAGTTGCGGCCGACACTCATATCGGCAAGATCGTGCAGGTGATCGGCTCGACCTTCGACGCGGAGTTCGAGGAGGGCCATCTGCCGGAAATCTATAACGCCTTGAAGGTCGACGGCGAATACAAAGGAGTGTCCGTCCATCTGACCGGTGAGGTGCAACAACATTTGGGCGGCAACCGCGTGCGCTGCGTGGCCCTTGGATCGACGGACGGTCTCGTCCGCGGCATGAAGGCGGTCGATACCGGCGCTCCCGTGAAAGTGCCGGTCGGAAAAGAGACGCTTGGGCGCGTGTTCAATCTTCTTGGCGATCCAATCGACGGTCGCGGCCCGGTCAATGCAACCGAATACCGTTCCATCCACACGCCGCCACCGCCTCTGTCCGAGCTTTCTTCGAAGACAGAGTTGTTCGAGACCGGTATCAAGGTCATTGACCTTTTGACGCCGCTCGTGCGTGGCGGCAAGGCCGGGCTCTTCGGCGGGGCTGGACTGGGAAAGACTGTCATCCTTACCGAGCTGATCGCCCGTATTGCCAGCCAGCACGGCGGTTACTCCGTGTTTGCGGGCGTCGGCGAGCGCACCCGCGAAGGCAACGACCTCTGGTTGGAAATGCAGGAGACCGAAATCGGGAAGACCGGGCGCTCGGTCATCACGCAGACCGCCATGGTGTTTGGCCAGATGAATGAGCCGCCGGGAGCCCGCCTGCGGGTGGCCCTGGCCGCTTTGACCATGTGCGAGTGGTTCCGCGATTCGACCGGTGCCGACACCCTACTCTTTGTGGACAATATCTTCCGGTTCTCGCAGGCGGGTTCGGAAGTATCCGCGCTGCTTGGCCGAATGCCCAGTGCCGTGGGTTATCAACCGACCCTGGCGACGGAAATGGGTGAATTGCAGGAACGTATCACGAGCACGGCACGCGGCGCCATTACCAGCGTGCAAGCGGTGTACGTGCCTGCCGACGACCCGACCGACCCGGCGCCGGCGAATGCCTTTCAACACCTGGACGCGTTCATCTACCTCGAGCGGAGCATCTCGGAGAAGGGAATTTACCCGGCGATCGATCCCCTGGCTTCCAATAGCCGCATCCTTGACCCGCAATATGTGGGCGAGGAACACTACGCGGTGGCCCGGCGCGTGCAGCAAACCCTGCAACGGTATCGCGAGCTTCAGGACATCATCGCTATCCTTGGTGTGGAAGAGTTGAGCGAAGAGGACAAGCAGGTGGTTTCGCGCGCCCGCCGGATCGAACGCTTTCTTTCGCAACCATTCATTGTGGCCGAGGTGTTCACTAATCGCCCAGGCAAGGTCACGGCGCTGGCAGAAACGATTCGCAGTTTCAAAGAACTCTGCGACGGCAAGTGGGACCATCTCCCCGAGAGCGCGTTCATGTATATCGGCGGTATTGACGAAGCCGCGGAACAGGCTAAGCGCATCGCCAGCGAAGGGAAGTAACTCTCATGGATCAATCCACACGATCGCTCCAGTGCGTGGTCGTGACGCCCGAAAGGGCCGTACTCGATGAAGCGGTCGATTTCGTGGCTCTACCGATGTACGACGGTGAACTGGGCGTGCTGCCCGGCCGGGCGCCGTTGATCGGGCGCCTGGGTTCTGGAGAGCTGCGCATCCGCCATGGGGCGACCACACGCCGTTTTTTTGTCGATGGGGGCTTTGCCCAGGTGCGCAGCAATACAGTGACCGTACTCACGCCCCGAGCCATCCGCGGCGAGGACGTCGACACCCAGGCCGCGACCCAGAGCCTGGACCTGGCGCACACGCCTGCCGTGACCCCCGAAGCTCAGGAAACTCATCAAAGGACGCTGGAGCGGGCGCGGGCGCAATTGCGCGTTGCCAGAAGAGCGCATGGCGAGACGGAACACTGATCTTCAGCTCAGGCGCGACCCGCTCCGAGATAGGCCGCGGGCGAAGGCCGACCTAGCGACTCTCCCTACAACTTACGCAGAGCGGATGGTCGTTAACGTGGCATCCAGGGGCGAGCGGGCAATTCTTTCGGCCGGCAGCTCCATTCCCTGCACGAGCTGGCCCTGAATCGACAAGAAGGCTTTGGCGCACTCGGGATCAAACTGCTTGCCGCTTTGATTTTCCACCTCCGCGAAAGCGGTCTCGGGCGACATGCCCTTGCGATACGGGCGATCGGAAGTCATCGCGTCGAAGGTATCCGCAACAGCAACGATGCGGGCCAACCGTGGGATGTCCGCTCCAGAAAGCTTGTCCGGGTAACCTTTGCCGTCCCAGCGCTCATGGTGGGAGCGCACAATCGGGATGACTGGGGCCAGTTCAGGCACGGAGCCCAGGATGGCAGCGCCTTTTAACGTATGCGACTGCATGATCCGGTACTCCTCGGGCGTGAGCGCGCCCGGCTTCTTCAAGATCGCATCATCGATGCCGATCTTACCGATGTCGTGCAACGGCGTGCCGAAGCGAATCCATTTCAAATCGTCGGCGTCCAGCTCCATCTGCATGGCTAGCAGCTCCGCATACTTGCTCACGCGGGCCGTATGGTTGCCGGTACAGTCGTCTTTGAGATCAATCGCCTGCGCGAGGACGGTAATCGTGCTCAGGAAGAGCTCGCGCTGCTGCCGGAGGAGTTGCGCGCTCTCGATGCCGGCCGACACACTGGCTGCGAGCGCGTCGGCCAGGTGGAGATCGTCCTTGGTGAAGGGCCGTTGCAGGGGGCCGCGGTCGAGATGAAGGACTCCCAAGCGCTTGCGCGGCGTCCGCAGGAGCACGCACAGGACCGATGCCATGGCGCCTTCTGCGATGCTCTGCGCCATGGCGAGTTCCGGGTGTTCCTCCACCTTGCGGCACAGGATCGATTCACCGCTGGCGAACGAGCGCTGGGCCAGGTTTTGGCTGAAGCCGGGTCGGCTGGGCGCGTCGCCCATGCCATTCGCCAGGGCCCGCAGTCTCAGGCTGTCGCTCGGCCCTTCTGCAAGCACGATCGCGCCGCGCTGGGCATCGAGTGCGGAAACAGCGTCGTTGAGCACAGAATGCAGTAACTCGTCTTCGCTGTCGAGGTGTCCGAGATGGTGACCGGCGCGAAGCAACGCCAGAAGCTGTTCGCCTGGCCGGGGACCACGGTCCTGGTCGAAGGCGAGACCCTGCAAAGCGTCCTCCCAGGCAAACGACGCCGTTGCTTCGACAATCAGGTGGGCCTCGTCAAGCGGCGCGCTCTCTCGGCCGTATTCGAGCATATCCACTGCGAGCGTGATGTTGCCGCACTTGATGATGTCGTGCGGCCGTAGAGGCCAATCGGTTCCCCCCAGGCGCCGGCCATTGAGAAACGTCCCGTTTGTGCTCTTCAAATCGCGGACACGCCAACCTCGGCTTGTGACATACACCTCCGCGTGATGACGGCTCACCGAGCCGTCGTTGAGGACGATTTCGAGCGTATCCTGTCGCCCAATCCGCAAGCGCGTACCAGTTTCCCAAACCTGGTCCTCGTTTTCCTCGTCGACTTTGCGTAGGCGGATGCAACTCTTCACCCGAACCTCCTCTGGCACGGCCCCATTGGCTGGTAAGTACTTCGTGGGATCGTGTGTTCCGTTGGCAAGGCCTCTAAACTATAGCTTGCAAGTACGGCAAAAGTGGCCCGCTCATCCTCTCTCCACCTCAACGCCAACGTCGACTGGATAAACGGCAAAGGATGAATTCTTTGTTACGGCGAGAAGTTACGTCTCCGGAGAAAGACCAGCCCTCGACCATGGGAGCGGGCATCGTTGCCCGTAAACGAGTAACTTTGCTATATTCCTCTAAAGTACCGAATTGGCCTAAATCCTGGTCCCTGGATGCCGGCCTCCAATTGTTGTAGAGGTGGGGGCCCATCATGTACTCAACGCGCAGATATCTGGTTCCCTTTGGCCCAAAGCAAACCCCGCATTTCTTCAGCGACATTCTCGTGATCGGCGCGGGCATCGCCGGCCTGCGGGCCGCCCTCGAGGTTCCACCGGATCTCCACGTCCTGGTCGTGACCAAGGATAGCGTTCAGCAGAGCAACAGCAATTATGCCCAGGGCGGCATCGCGGGCGTGATGTCCCCCGAGGACCGTTTCGAGAATCACATCGAGGATACCCTGCGCGCCGGTGCCGGCTTGTGCGAACGGAGCATCGTCGAGTTGGTGGTCCGCGAGGCGCCCAACCAGATAAACGATCTGATCCGCTGGGGTACCCACTTCGACGTGGAAGATGGCCGGCTGGCTCTAACGCGGGAAGGCGGCCACAGCCATCGCCGCATTGTGCACGCTCTTGGTGATGCCACGGGACACGAAGTGATGCGGGCGGTCATCGACCGTGCTCAACAAGCTCCGAACATTACCGTCTGGGATCAAACGTTCACTGCGGACCTGTTGACCCACGAGGGGGCCTGTGCCGGCGCCCTCGTCCATCGTCCCCAGCGCGACAAGCTCTTGATCTGGGCAAAGCAGACAATCCTGGCCAGCGGCGGGGTCGGCATGGTTTACCGAGAAACCACGAATCCCGCGGTGGCCACAGGGGACGGCATGGCCGCCGCCTACAGGGCCGGCGCCCAGGTTCGAGATATGGAATTCATGCAATTCCATCCTACCGTCCTCTACGTTGCGGGCTCGGCCCGGTATCTGATCAGCGAGGCAGTTCGCGGTGAAGGGGCCTACCTGCGCGACCGCAACGGCATCCGTTTCATGCTTGCAGAGGATGCGCGCGCGGAGCTGGCGCCGCGCGACATCGTGGCCCGAGCAATTTTCCGCTGTATGGACCATACCCAGCACCCGAACGTTTACTTGGACCTTACTCACCTCGACCCGCAGCGGGTGCATCAGCGGTTTCCCGGCATCGAGCGTGTCTGCCAGAGCTTCGGGTTGGACATCACCAAAAACATGATCCCCGTTCGACCTGGGGCGCACTACATGATCGGCGGCGTGACCATCGATGCCGAGGGCCGTACCACCTTGCCTCGCTTGTGGGCTGCCGGGGAGGTCACGTCCAGCGGCTTGCACGGGGCCAATCGGCTGGCTTCCAACAGTTTGCTCGAGGGGCTCGTCTTTGGAAGTCTGTGCGGACGCGGGGCTGCGGAAGCGGCCGCCCGTATGCCCGACACCTTCCGCGTGCCGCCTCTGCAAGCGCGTTTTGCTGCCTCGTCCCTGGAAACGCTTGATGTGGCGGACGTAACCAACGCACTGCGCAGCTTGATGGTCCGCAAGATGGGCATTGTCCGAGAACTGAGGAGCTTGAAGGAGGCCGAGGAGAGCGTTGAGTTCTGGTGCCGTTATGCTCTGGCGCGAACTTTCGACACTCAGGAAGGCTGGGAACTGCAGAACCTGCTCAGCGTTGCCCAGCTCATGATCTGGGCGGCTCTGCAGCGTGAAGAATCGAGAGGCGTGCATTATCGTAGCGATTTCCCCAACCGGGACGACAGCCATTGGCAACGTCATCTCATCTGTCCGCCGCCAGAGCAAGATTCATGAACGTTACAGGGCTCCTCCGTGAGCTATATTTTCTATTCGAGGGGGATGCCGGCCAAGAACGGCCTCAAGACAACGGAATCAGAGTCCGACAATCAAAATGGGTGTCCAGCCTGAGGAGCGCATCATGCACCAGCGACAGAAGTTGGCACTAGGCGTCCTGCTTGGAGTGCTTGGGTTCACTGCCCTTGCTTACTCTCAGCGTCCCATTCCGCAGAACGAGACCCTGAACCAGCGCTTGGCCCGCACGGCAAAGCTTACTGAGGATCAGGCAACCCGGTTCTTCACGGCACTGGGGCCTGCGATTCGTGACGAGCTTGCCCGGGGCAAGGAAGTGAGTCTACCTGGGCTCGGCGCTTTTCGCGTCGTGCGAATTGCCGAGCACAAGGACATGGTCGATGGTCGGCCGTTCACGGTGCCGGCCGTGAACACGGTCGAGTTCATTCCCGAAGGCTCCAGCATCGCAGCCGCCAATGCAGCAACCGTCCAGCCCGCGGAGACCGTGCCGGCCTTCCACTACACGCCATTGCCGGGCCAAACTCCGGGACAAAAGGTACCCAGGACCTACGTACCCTCAACGCGTATTCCTTGAGAAGAGGTTGCAGAGCGATGGGGCCGAATTGACATCTCCCGCCTAGCTTTCTAACATTGATTCAAGGTTTGGTCACAAGGCGAGGCTTTCACACGTGGGCAAGCAGAATCATCTTGGGCTTACCAGCATCGCGATTGCCGCGGCGCAGGGAGTGCGCCCCGTAGCAGTCGTCGTTGTTCGCGAGGGGGGTTAGCGCCGGGGCTTTGCTGAGCATCTCCGAAATAGTCCCGGCCCTGAAGCCAACAGCTTCGGGGCCTTTTTGTTGGCAGGCGGGTTATGGCACGCATTCGCATCTACGACACCACGCTTCGGGATGGCAGCCAGGGAGAGGGAATCAACTTCTCTTTGCAGGACAAGCTGCTGATCGCGCGCCGGCTTGATGAGCTCGGGGTGGACTTCATCGAGGGCGGCTTTCCACTTTCCAACCCCAAGGATTTCGGATTCTTTAGCGAAGCACGCAGGCTGAACCTCCGCCACGCCAAGATTGTCGCTTTCGGCATGACCCGGCGCAAGGCCGGGGTGGCAGCCACGGATACATGCATCAAGGCTCTGCTGGATGCGCAGACCGCGATCGTGACCATCGTTGGCAAGACGTGGGACCTGCATGTCCTGGAAGTGCTGAACACGACGCTCGAAGAAAACCTGCAAATGATCGCCGAATCCGTGGCGTGCTGCAAGACTGCCGGCCGCGAAGTGTTCTACGACGCGGAGCACTTCTTCGATGGCCTGCGCCGCAACCGGGAGTACGCATTGCGAACGCTGCGGACAGCACAGGATGCCGGGGCAACCTGTGTCATTCTCTGCGATACCAACGGCGGCAGCCTGCCGGAGGAAATTGCTGCCGGCGTGGCGGCAGCGCGCACGGCCCTGCAGGTGGAGATCGGCATTCACTGTCACAACGACTGCGATGTCGCGGTGGCGAACACGCTCGCCGCCGTGGCCCAAGGGGCCACCCAGGTGCAGGGAACCTTCAACGGCATCGGCGAACGTTGCGGCAATGCCGACCTTGTGAGCATCATTGCCAACCTCGCTCTGAAGCGCGGCCAGCAGGTGCTCCAGGCCGAGAACCTGCCTCATCTGACGGAGGTGTCTCGCTATATCTACGAGATCGCCAACATGAACTTTCGCTCGAATCAGCCTTTTGTAGGCGCCAGCGCCTTTGCGCACAAGGGAGGGATGCACACGCATGCCGTGGCTCGCAATCCGGCCAGCTACGAGCATATCGATCCCGATGCGGTCGGAAACCAACGCCGCATCTTGCTCAGTGAGCTATCCGGGCAAGCGACGATCCTGACCAAGACGGCGAAGTATCAAATCACCCACGACCGCGAGATGATGGCGAAGATCCTCAACCAGGTGCAGGAGCTGGAGCATGAAGGCTACGAGTTCGAAGCGGCGGAAGCTTCCTTCGATCTGCTCGTCAAAAGGGTGCTGGGGCTCTACCGGCCGAAATTCCAACGGCTGGCCTATCGCGTGAACGTGGAGACAAACGAACAAGGCGAGCCCGTAACCGAAGCGACCGTCAAGGTGCGCGTCGACGGCGCGCTGATGCATACCGTTAGCGAAGGGGACGGCCCGGTGAACGCTCTCGACGCTGCCCTGCGAAAAGCGCTTCTGCCCTCCTGCCCGCGTCTAGCGGAGATGCATTTGGCCGACTACAAGGTGCGCGTGGTAAACGCACGAGCGGAGACGGCCGCCAAGGTACGCGTGGTCATCGAATGGCGCGACACCCATGCCGTCTGGGGCACCGTCGGTGTCAGCGAAAACATTATCGAGGCCAGTTGGCTGGCATTGGTGGACAGTTTTGAGTACAAGCTGTTCAAGGACGAGGAAGGACCTCCATTGGGATGACCTATGACCACCGAACTCCCCAAGCAATACGACCCGCGCGAGGCGCAGGAGCGCTGGCTGAAATTCTGGGACGAACGCGGCTACTTCCACAGCCGGCCCGATGCGAGCCGCCAGCCATTCTGCATCGTCATCCCGCCGCCCAATGTGACCGGCGCGCTGCACATGGGGCACGCCCTCAACAACACGCTGCAGGACGTCCTGATCCGCTTCCGGCGCATGCAGGGTTACAACGCCCTGTACATGCCGGGGACCGACCATGCCGGCATCGCCACCCAGGCCGTCGTCGAACGCCGCATTCGCGAGGAAGAAGGCAAAAACCGTCACGATCTGGGACGCGAGGAACTGGTCCGTCGCATCTGGACGTGGAAGGAGCAATACGAGGCGCGCATCCTTTGTCAATTGCGCCAGCTCGGCTGCAGTTGCGACTGGCCACGCACCCGCTTCACGCTGGATCCCGTGTGCGCCCGCGCTGTGCGCCATACCTTCTTTGCGCTTTTTCGCGACGGCTTGATCTACCGCGGCAAACGCCTCGTCAACTGGGACACCCACTTGCAGACGGCCGTCGCCGATGACGAGATCTTTCACGAGACCGTGAAGGGCGGTTTCTGGACTTTCCGCTACCCGGTCAAGGGAACGAACGAGTTCATTCGTTTTTCCACTACTCGACCAGAGACCATGCTCGGCGACACCGCGGTGGCCGTGCACCCGTCCGATGAGCGCTATAAGCATCTCATCGGCAAGACGGTGACGGTGCCGCTCGTCGATCGCGAGATCCCGATCATCGCCGACGGGCTACTCGTCGATCCAGCGCTGGGTACCGGCGCGGTGAAGGTGACTCCCGCGCACGACCCGAATGACTATGCATGCGGCTTGCGGCACAGCTTGCCCATGATCAACATCCTCAATCCCGATGGCACCATCAATGGCAGTGGTGGGCCGTACGCCGGGCTGGATCGCTACGAAGCGCGCAAACGCGTCACGGATGATATGGAAAAACTGGGATTGTTCGACGGCCGCGAGGATCGCGAAATCGAACTGGCGCACAGCGACCGTAGCAAGACGCCTGTCGAGCCGTATCTCTCCGACCAGTGGTTCGTGAAGATGGTTGACCTCGGCCAGTCAGCCATGGACGCCGTCGAGGACGGTCGCGTGAAAATCTTTCCGCCGCGCTATGCCAAGACGTACCTCGATTGGCTCGGCGAAAAACGCGATTGGTGCATCAGTCGGCAACTTTGGTGGGGTCACCGCATACCTATCTGGTATGCGCGCTGCCCAGAGGCCGAGTTGAAGAAGGCATTTGCCGACAGAACGGACGTGGCCTGGCGGCTGGACGAGGAAAACGGCCAATGGCTGATCTGCGGCCTCGAAGACTTGCCGGCGGATGCGCTCGGCCTGAAATACCCGCTCGAACGCGACCCCGACGTGCTCGATACGTGGTTCAGCTCCGCGCTTTGGCCGCATTCAACGCTCGGGTGGCCCGGCCCCGCGCTGCCCGATTTGCCGCCGGGTCCGCAGAATCCGGACTGGCAACAGATGAGGTACTACTACCCGACCAGCGTGCTGTTGACGAGTCGCGACATCATCACGCTCTGGGTCGCGCGCATGGTGATTGCCGGAATTTACAACATAGACGAAGTGCCGTTCCACCATGTCTACATCCATCCGACGATCCTCGATGCTTTTGGCGAGAGGATGAGCAAGAGCAAGGGCAACGGCATCGACCCGATGGACATCATCGATCGTTACGGGACCGACGCGTTGCGGTTCTTGATGGTGCACTCGGCTACCGAGACGCAAGATAGCCGGATGCCGGTGTCCAACGTGTGCCCGCATTGCCAGACATTGGTTCCGGTCAAGCAAGAGCACATGTCCATGCGGACGCGCAAGGTCGCTTGCCCCAATTGCAAGAAACCATTCCGGCCCGGCGGCCCCTGGCCGGCGGCAGACGCAGAACTGACCACGGCCAAGCAGGCTTCCGAGAAGTTCGAGATCGGGCGAAACTTTGCCAACAAGCTCTGGAATGCCGCACGCTTCTTGCTTCTGAATCTCGAGGGGTATTCGCCGGGCGCTTTGCGCCTGGAGGATCTGCCGATTGAAGATCGCTGGATCCTGAGCCGGCTTGCAACTGCAACGCACGACGTGACGGAGCAGTTGGAGGGCTACCACTTCAGCGAGGCTGCCCGCAGCATCTATGACTTCACATGGTCGGCATTCTGTGATTGGTACGTGGAGATGAGCAAGGGCCGATTGCGCGATGCGGGCGGCCGGGCGCTGGCGCAGCGCATGCTCGTCGGCGTCCTCGATGCGATCCTGCGTTTGGTGCAACCTATCATGCCGTTCGTGGCGGAGTCGATCTGGCAGGCGCTGGCGGAAGCCGCGTTCGAACGTGGACTGCCCACACCCGAGCCGGCCGCGGAAAGCGTGGTCATCGCGCCCTGGCCCAGTTTTCCCAAGGCATGGCAAGATCCGGGAATGGAGCGCCGCATCGCGCGGATGCAAGAGCTGGTTCGTGCGGTGCGCGAAGTCCGCAATCGCTATTCTCTCGATCCCAAGACGGGCCTGGAGGTATTCGTTCGTTGCCCGGCGGCCGTGGCGGACGATTTTCAATTGCTGGCGCCGTTTATTACCTCTTTGGCAGGCGTCGGGCAGTTGCGCTGTGGCCCGGACATTCAAAAGCCGCCCCAATCGGGAGGTTATGTGAATCCCGAGTTCGAGGCATACGTATCGCTTCGCGGCCTGATCGACCCGGCGGCAGAAGCCAAGCGCCTGGAGAAGCAATTGGCGGAGAAACGCAAGCACTTGTTGGCCACCCAGGGGAAACTGCAGAACGCAAGCTTCGTGGACAAGGCGCCGCCGGAGGTTGTGCAGCAGCAGCGCGATCTGGTGGTGGATTTGCAGAACCAGATTGCAGTTTTGGAGGAGAATCTTCGTGACTTGCAGAGTGGGCAGTAACCAAGCTAAGGAGCCAACCGCGCCATGAGAATCACGCGCGTGGAGCCCATCCACCTCCGCCTTCCTGACGTCAACGAGCGTTGTGACGGTAGCCAGGAGACTCTGGTCGTCAAAGTGCACACGGATGCCGGGATCACCGGCCTGGGTGAAGTGGATTCCTCCTCCCTGGTTGCCAAGGCAATCATCGAGGCGCCGCTCTCTCACAAGATCTGTCGCGGGCTGGCGGAATGTGTCCTCGGCGAGGATCCGTTCGAGATCGAACGTCTCACTCATCGAATGTACGAGGGCTCGATCTTCTTTGGCCGTCAGGGTGCGGCCATTCACGCAATGAGTGGCATCGAGATTGCCTTGTGGGATATCTTCGGCAAAGCGACCAATCGGCCTGTCTATCAATTGCTCGGCGGCGCTTTTCGCAAAACGCTGCGGGCCTACGCCTCGATCCTCTTTGGCGACACGCCGACGGAGACGGAAAGGGTCGGCCGCGACCTCGTTGACCAGGGCTATCGGGCTGTCAAATTCGGCTGGGGCCCCATGGGGCAGAGCGAGGAAAGCGACATCGCCCACGTGCGTGCTGCGCGCAAGGGCATTGGCGCCGAGGTGGAATTGATGGTCGATGCCGGGCTTTGCTGGGATACCGCCACTGCCATCCGGCGGGCCAAGCAATTCGAACCGTTCAACCTCACCTGGCTGGAAGAGCCGTTGCATCCGGACAACCTGCAGGGGTATGCCCGGCTGAGCGCACAGAGCCCCATGCGCATTGCGGCCGGCGAGGAGATTTGCGACGTCAAGGAATTTCAACAAATGATGGATGTGGGAGGCATCGACGTCGTGCAGGTCGACGTGACGCGCGTTGGCGGGTTGGGGCGGTCGAAGCGCATCGGCTGGGATTCGTACGAACGGCACCGGCTGTGCGTCAATCATTCGTACAAGACAGGCGTCAACATTGCCGCATCCCTGCACTTCATGGCCGCTTTGCCCAACAGCCAGTACTTCGAGTATTGCGTCGAGCAGGGCGCCTTGCGGCAAACACTGACCAGGCAGCGATTCCCCGTGATCGAGGGAGACATCACGATTCCGGAAGAACCGGGATTGGGAGTCGAGCTGGATGAAAAGGTGGTGGAGAAATACCGCGTTCTCTAACGTGCCCTAAACGAGAACCTTGGCAGGCGAGATGACGTTGTCGTTATCAAGGAAGGCAACGGCGATAAGGCTCCCCGCGGAATCGAAAACCGCCACGTCTTGGTCCTTCTGCTCCAGGTGAGCGCCGGTCAAAGCGATAGCTTGTCCCCGGCAGAGACGTAACGCTTCACTCTCAGCCAATGTCAGCTTGGGCAAATCTGCCACCGCGGCTGAGAGAGGAAGCAAGCAAGCCTTTGCCGCATCCGCATCGATATCCAAAGCAACGGCGTTCGCGGCATCGAAGGGGCCTACCAAAGTCCGCCGCAATGTCTCAACGTATCCACCGCAACCCAGTCGCTCGCCAATCTCACGTGCCAAGGAGCGAATGTAAGTTCCCTTGCCGCAGCGTACCTGAAGGTCGAGATGAGGATACTCGTAGGCCAGGAGTTCGATGCCGTAAACTACTATCCTTCGGGGACTCAGACTGACGTCTTTGCCCTTGCGGGCAAGATCATAGGCCCTTCTGCCCTCAATTCTGACGGCTGAAAAAACGGGTGGCACCTGCTCGATCTCGCCGACAAAGGTCTCCAGACAGCGGCGCACCTCCTCTATCTCTGGGGGAGGGCCGGCGGACAGAGATGGCTGGATCGCACCATCAGCATCGTCGGTATCGCTGCGTGCCCCCAAGCGAATGCCTGCGCGATAGCTCTTTGGCATGCGTTGGACGTATTCAGCCAAGCGAGTAGCTTTGCCAATGCACAACACCAGCACACCGGTCGCCAGTGGGTCGAGCGTGCCAGTGTGCCCGACGGAGGTTTTGCGCGGGAACCAGCGCAAAACGTGATTGACCACCGCGCGCGAAGTGATTCCCGCTGGCTTGTCGACGACGAGCAATCCTTCATACTCAGCGGACTTCATGAACGCCTTCGCGACTGCAACCGGGCGGCAACGACCAGACACAGATTTCGTTTAACCGCGAGCCAGCGGCGAGCGCGTGAACCCGAGCAAGACGGGTCGCCTTCTGTTCACGCGCTCGCCGCTGGCTCGCGGTTAAACGAGTAAAACTTCGCCTCGGATGAGGTTCCTGCTTCTCACTATGCCGCAGTGAGAGTATAATCCAACCATCCAACCCGACCAACTTGAGACAATCCCGAAGCAGTACGGGTTCGCAAGTCACGCCGCGTGGGAGATGCGAAGCTCGTGAGTGCCGCCAGCGTCTACGTCATTTACAACCCGGCAGCAGGCCGCGGCCGCGCGTCGCAACGCCTGGAGAGCCTGCGCCAATCTCTCGGCGCGCGCGGCGATTTCCAACCGACGCAGGGCCCCGGCCATGCTGAAGAACTCGCGTTCAAGGCGGCCGGCAATGGATTCGCGGTTGTGGGCGCTGCTGGCGGCGACGGCACGGTCCACGAGGTCGCCAATGGCATCTTGAGGGCCGGCCGGCCGGACCTGGCGCTTGCCGTCTACCCCATCGGTTCCGCGAACGATTATGCGTATTCCCTCGGTCTGGGCTCTCAATGGTGGCTTGGCTCGAACTCCACCCCGGCCACGAGACCAGTCGATGTCGGCTTCGTGCAAACTCCAGACGGCCGCCAGCGCTACTTCATCAATGGAATTGGCATTGGCTTCAACGGTGCCGTCACGATGGAGTCGCAGTCCATTCGCTTCTTGGAGGGCGTTCCCCTCTATACTCTCGCTTTGCTGCGGGCCGTCTGTTGCCGTTACAGCTTTCCCATGTTGACGGTGACCATGGACGGCTCAGTCCGCCAAGTCCCCACGCTCGCCCTGAGCGTGGCCATCGGCCGCCGGGAGGGGAACTTCGACCTGGCCCCAACAGCGGAAGTCGACGATGGCTGGTTCAATTACCTGCATGTCGGCAAAATTCCACGCTGGGAGCTGCTCCGTTACGTGCCGGGAATGATCACGGGGAACCTTCCCGTCAACCATCCCGCTCTGTGGATGGGGCTCTGCAAAGAGGTAACCGTCCAGTCCGACGCCCCCTTGCCGGTGCACGTCGACGGCGAAATGTTTGCCCGGCCCCAGGACAATGTGCGCGATCTCAAAATTCAAATCCTACCCGGTGGCCTACAAGTGCAATGTCCACGTGCGGCATTGATTCAGGGAGAATCATCATGAGTGGTGGCTACAATCGCCGTCGTTTCGTGAAACGAATTGCCTTCACCGCAGCAGCCGGTTGGATCACCGCCGGCGCTGGGCTGTCTCACGGGACTGAGAAGAGTTCAGGCGTGGAAACCAGTCCAGCCAGGCGGATGGAGGAAAAAAACGCGCTGCCGATTGTCGATACGCATCAGCACCTCTGGGACACCAAGAAATTCCGCCTTCCCTGGATCGAGCCGGATACGCCCTTGGCGAAAAACTTTCTCATCGAAGACTACTTGCAGGCGACGGCAGGTTTAAACGTGGTAAAAGCGATCTACATGGAGGTCGACGTCGACCCAGCGCAGCAGCAAGCGGAGGCCGATTACATCACTGAGGTTTGCAAATCTGGAAAAACTCCCACGGTAGCCGCGGTCGTTTCCGGGCGACCTGCCTCGGAGAACTTCGCAAACTATGCCAGACAATTTCGCGACAGCCCCTACGTCAAGGGAATTCGGCAGGTGTTGCACAACAAAGGCACGCCAGCCGGCTACTGCCTGGACAAGCGTTTCATCGCCGGCATTCAGTCGCTCGGCGAGTTGGGATTGAGCTTCGATTTGTGCATGCGCGCAGAGGGTCTACAGGATGCCGTACAGTTGATCGGCGCTTGCCCAAAGACATCGTTCATCCTCGATCATTGCGGCAATGCTAAAGTCGGCACCAAGGACCTCTCACAATGGAAGCGCGACATTGCCGTGGTTGCCAAGCACGACCATGTTGTCGGCAAGATTTCCGGAATTGTCGCCTCCGCCAAACCGGGCCAATGGCGGCCGGACGACCTGGCGCCGATCATTAACCATACGCTCGAGGTCTTCGGCCCCGACCGCGTCATGTTCGGCGGCGACTGGCCGGTTTGCACACTTGGGGCGACTTACAAGGAATGGCTGACCGCTCTCAAGACAATCGTTCACGACCGCCCCGAGTCGGATCAGCGCAAACTCTTTGACGACAATGCCGTGCGATTTTATAAGTTAGCGTAAACATACGAGCCCGAAGCGTAAGCGAGGCAGCGACTTACGTTCGCCAAAGCATTCCTCGCTCACGCTTCGGGCTCGTATTGAAGAAATCCTCGCGAACGTATCGAGTTGGAATTCCCGATTTCCGAGCGAGATTCCGCTTTGCCAGCGTCTTATAATAAGGGAAAGGTACCTCTTCCTGCTATGGAGCGATCGGGTCAGATGGACACACATGGACTCCCCAAGCCCCAATCGAAGAAGGGGCGTTACTTTGTTGCCATGGTGCTGGGCACCGCGCTGTCGGCCTTGGGCTCATCCGGAGCACAGGCGGCGACCGCCGGGATCGAAGCAAGCGCGGTCAAGGACATCAGTCGCTATTGCACGGCCTGTTGGCGAAATGCACGCCTCGATCCCGATTCGTGGTCGGATTGCACCCAGGAAGTCTTCAGCCGGCTTCTGCAACGTGTGACTCCCGACGCCTGGGATCAGGTGCTGAAGATCGAGGGTGATGAACGACGCGAGTTCTTCCGCGCGATTGATGCGGTCAAGAAGCGCACGCAACGCAGCCGGAAGTGGTCGAATAACAGTATCGACCAGGTGGCCGACCGGCGCGACGCCGACGAGCGCCAGTTAGCGGACGATCGCGAGGCCGTTCGCCAGGCAGCGGGCCAGGTTCTCACCGGCCGCCAGCAGCGCATTTTGCAGTTGAGCATCGAAGGCTGGTCGGTGCATGACATCAGCGGGAAGCTCGGCATCGGCGTGGAGCGCGTCAGCGACGAGAAGTATAAGGCAGTCCGCAAGTTACGCGAACATCTCAGCTCCGACACGCCTTCCGACAACTAAGCTCACGCCCCGGGAGGCACGACCGCGTACCCCGCGCTTGCGAGAGCTTGTGCGAGACGGTCCCCAGCCTTGATCCCCTCTGGCGAATCTACGTGCGCCTGAGAGATCGCTGTGTACCAGAACCGCAGCCGGTCCCGCGGCGGCAACTTCGCCGGATCGAGTCCCAACTGCCTGACTGCTTCCTTATGCCAGCGCACTTTCTTGAGCCACTCAGCCAGCACTCGCCAGGTCACGCCGTTGGATACGAGCACGCCATTGTGTGCCTTGACCTGTCGGCCAATCAACACATTGAGCACGCCCGGGAAGTTCTCTCGGGCGTAGTCCTGCCGTTTGAGATCGAACAGGAACTCGCGCAGCCCATCCATTGTAATGCCTTGCTCCACCAGGCAGTCCCTCGGCTGGGGAAATCCATCTCAGGCGCCCCCTGTGTGTGGGGCGGTACCCTTGCCTCTGCTCATCGTACCATTCTCAAGCTGCTGTGCGAAATGGTTGGATGGCCAGGTTCCATAAAATAGAGAGACGCGGCAAACAGACAGCAGCAATGCCGTAGCCCCGAATCAGAAACTGAAGGGTCCTTCATGTTGAATAGTCGCATTGCCTTCGAAGAAGCGCTTACCACCCTGGCCACCCATGCCAATGATGCAGATACTGAAGCAACCTGGCCGGTCGATTCCTGGGCGGCCCTGCGCCGCTCCGGCACGTTGGCGTGGTGCATTCCGACGAAATACGGCGGGGAAGGCCGCGCGGGGGTCGAGCTACTGAATGGCTACGAGCAGCTGGCCGGCGCTTGCCTGACGACATGCTTCATCCTCAGCCAGCGGGAAGCTGCGTGCCGTCGGCTGCTTGACAGCGGCAACGCAGCGCTGTGCCGCGAGTTCTTGCCGTTGCTCGCGGCCGGTGAGCGGTTCGCGACGGTCGGCCTGTCTCAGCTGACCACTTCGCGCCAGCACTTGAAGCCCACGTTCACGGCACGAATGGCGCATGATGGCTACCTCCTGGACGGCACCATTCCCTGGGTGACGGGGGCGGCACATGCAGACTTCTTCGTGATTGGTGCCGTGCTCGAGGATGACCGGCAGGTCCTTGCAGTTTTGCCGCGCGACCTTCCTGGAGTAAGTGTCAGCCCCTCGCTGGATTTGATGGCGCTCCAAGGATCGTTGACGGCCGAGGTCCGCTGCTCGGGTGTCCAGCTCGAAAAGAACTGGCTTCTGGCCGGCCCCGCCGAGCGCATCATGGCGAGCGCCAAGGGTGGTACGGGCGGGCTAGAAACCAGTTGTCTCGCCCTTGGACTTAGCGGCGCCGCAGTCGGCTACCTGAAGGCCGAGTCGGCGGCGCGGGCAGAGTTGCGGACCGTGGCCGAGCGCCTCGAGCACACTTTGCAAGGCCTGCGGCAAGAAATGCACCAGCTGGCAGAGCAGGGGGCCACGCCTGAGGCGGCCGCGACACTCCGCGGCAATGCGAACGCCCTCGTTTTGCGCGCGACCCAGTCCGCGCTGACTGCCAGCAAAGGCACGGGGTTCCTGCGGAATCATCCCGCCCAGCGCTGGGCCAGGCAGGCGCTGTTCTTCCTGGTGTGGTCCTGCCCGCGACCAGCGGCGGAGGCGACGCTGGCGTATCTGAATCCGCCGGAGGCGATTGTTTGTCCGTAGCGCCAGCAGGATGCCTGCAGGCGGTCGCTCGAAGTAAATAGAAGCACTCGGCCGGTCACTGGACGGCAAGGCCGCTTTGCGCAAGCCCAGTGAGAAATCTCAATGGAGACTAACAAAGAAGCCACGTGCATGGAGAAGCTACGCTGGGAAATGGCTACAAGAACTCCACGCGATTTCTCATTTCGTTGGGCTCAAGGACTTCCCAAATCAGGACGAGTGCTTGGATCATCTCCCCGATGCTTTTGGTGTCTTTGCCGCAGTAGGCGATGCCCGAGTGCGGCATTCCCGCCGCGTGGAGTCGGAGAAAGTCTCGGTCCTGCGTAAAAAGGGTTCGGCCTTGGGCTGACGCGTAAAGAACTTGCTCCTCGTCGGTGGCACTTAGGAGACCTGCCTCAGGCGTGGTGGTCGCGTCTATGCCGCGGCGCATTAATCCTTCGGCAAGGGCGCGATGGCAGTTTTCATCGAGGTGGAACCGTATCGTCCTCGGCATTGGCCTTCCTTTGCAGGAGCTTCTCCTGAAGCAGCGATGGCGAAGCCTTAGCCTTTATTTCCTCGACCAACTGCTCCCCCTCCCGAATGTCTGCGTCGATGCGCTCTCGGTTTTCGAAGTAGTACGCAAGGGCGGCGTGGACCTCCCAAAGCGTAAGGCTTGGATGGGTAGAGACGATTTCGTCGGGACTCATGGCCATGCGCTCGTGCCAGATGGCCACGTCCTCAACCGTTATGCGATGGCCCGCAATGCGCGGTCTGCCGCCGCAGGTGCCTGGCGTGCTCACAATGCGCACGCGATCCGCCGCCGGTTCGGGATAAGGATTTGCGGGCTGGTTCATTGCTTGAATCGCTGTTGGTTCCATGTTCTTATCGTACCTGCGAGCTTCCGTAAGAAGCAAGGCAATCAGTCAGGATAGACTTGGCGAGAGCCGCTGCCTGATCCTTGGCTTTCCGGCACAAGGCCGGGCATCCGCCACGCAGCCCCAAACCAATGTAGAGACCAACGAGAAAGTCCCCGGCCTTGTGCCGGAGAATTTCACGCTGGCTTTTACACCCCCGCCTCCGCCCGTTCCCAAGCTGTCTTCAGTTCAATCGCGAGCAAACCAGTTGCACTTGCCCTCCGCCGATGTAAGAATAGCCGCGGTGTCCGACATTGCCCCTCCCTGTTGCCCGAAAGGGGAATCCCTATGAAAAAAGTCCTCAGCGCTTTGGTTGTCTTTGGCCTGGTCGCCGGCATCAGCTCAGCTGATAACCCAAAGCCGGCTTTGGGCAAAGAGGAACCGGCGAAGAAGGTAAGCCCGCCGGTATCGCTCAAAGCGGGCGACCGGGCGCCGGCCCTAAAGGCCAGCAAGTGGCTTCAAGGGCGACCGGTGTCGGAATTCAAATCGGGCAACGTTTATGTAATCGAATTTTGGGCCACCTGGTGCGGCCCGTGCATCGCCAGCATGCCTCACACGGCCGAGTTGTACGGCCATTACCGCGACAAAGGCGTGACCATCGTCGCCTTCACGACACAAGATCCCAACAACACCCTGGACAACGCAGCCGCCTTCGTCAAGAAAAGAGGCGCGAAACTTCCCTTCAACTTCGCTTACAGCGACGACAAAGCGACCTTCGACGCCTGGATGACAGCTGCCGGCCGAGCGGGCATTCCCTGTGCTTTTGTTGTCGACAGAGGCGGGCGGATCGCTTACATCGGCCACCCAATGTACCTAGGCGTCGCCCTCCCCAAGGCCGTCGCAGACAACGCGACGCCACAAACCGTCAGTGCCGAGATGAGGAAGGTTGAGGAGGAATTCAGGGAGGCAGCCGTATGGCGTGACCGGAAGGAAATGCTTCAATCGCTTGCGCACTTCGAAGCCAAATACCCAGCGATGGCAAACATCCCTCCCTGGATTCGCACTAAGCTGAGCTTCCTCCCGAAATACGGCAAGCCAGGTGAAGCCAAGCAATTCGCCGAGGCCATCATAGCGAAAGGGATTGAGCAGGGCGACCCTGTCACCCTGGGCATGGTGTCGGGCATCCTGCGCTCGGGCGACGGCAAAGAGAGCAAAGAGCTATTGTCGGTAGCCCTCAAGGCTGCAGAAGCGGAGCTTCTGATCGCCGGCGGCAAGGACGCAGGGGCGTTGCTTAATCTGGCTGAGACCTATTTCGCGATTGGCGACAAGACCCATGCCCGCGAATATGCTCTGCAGGCCATCGCCGCCGCCTCGGAGGAACCTGCCGCGCTGAAAGAGTCCATCGAGAAGGGGGCGAAGACCCTGGTGGACGAAGGTGAACAGCAAAAGAAGTAAGAATCGACCTGGTGGTCGCGGAACGAGCAGTGTGCTATGAACGTACGACATGTTGATGTTCCGGCCTCATGCCGGGGAAACGCGCGCTCGTTTCTACAATCCTGTCAGGATGCTCGAACCACCTTTGAGGGAAACCCGGCCCCTGACGGGGCACGGCTCGCCAGGCGAGCCGTGCCCCGTCAGGGGCCGGGTATTTGTCGCTCTGATCCAGCTACCTCATTCAGCGCGTGCGCTCGCACCCAGGTGTGCGACCACCAACCGTATAGCATCATACGGCACCTCCTCCCCAAGCGCGATGAAGATCGGCTTGAGGCGCGTGCCGCCCACCTGGCGGATGGCGTCGGCAATGCGCTGATACACGTCGTCGACTACCCACTCCCGTATGGAAGTCAGTCGCTCCTCCCGGATGAATTCACAAAGATAATCGAGGACTGTGTTCTGGGATCGATAGGTCTGGCGCACCACCTCGTCGATCGATTTATGCTTGCGAAAGAGCTGGAAGGCAAGGTCGCGCTGGGGATTAGGCCGGGCCGAAGTTGTCCGCGGCTCCGGCGTCTTCAGCGGGCCGGCGGGATTGTCTTGGGTTAAGGCGCGCTCCTTCGAGTGCTCGTTGATGATTTGCAGGAACTGACCGCCGAAGTCCCGCAGCTTGGCATCGCCAATGCCGTAGACGAGCCGCATGCGTTCCAGGCTCGATGGGCGTACGCGCGCCAGCTCGCGCAGCGTGGCGTCGCTGAAGATGACGTAGGGCGGTAGCTTCTTTTCTTCAGCCAGTTTGCGGCGCGCGTCGCGCATCGCCTCGAAGAGGTCTCGGTCGACTCCCTCCCAGGAGATCGTATCTGCCTTCGAGCGCGGTGCCTTTTCACTCTTCTTGCGGCGCACCGGCTGCACCAGGCGCGGCGTGCGCTCCTTGCGCATCACTTCCCAGGATGCGGCGTTGAGCTTGAGGATGGGCACCATTTTGCCATTCGCTAATTGAATCTCCTCCTGGCCCAGACACCCCTGGCCGACAAGCTGATAGATCCAGTCGCGAACGTCGGCCTTGTTGCATTCACGCAGCAGACCATAGGTGCTCAGTTGCTCGTGTTGCCACTTGCGCACGCTCTCTGAGTCTTCGCCACGCAACACCGAGACGACGTGGCCGATGCCGAACCGTTCCTTGGTCCTGGCCACGCAGGAGAGGATCTTCTGGGCGACAACCAGGGCATCGGCAACCACCTCGGCATCGCCCAGGCAGAGGTCGCAGGCGCCGCAGGTCTCGGGCTCATACGTTTGACCGAAGTATTGCACGAGGGCGCGATGCCGGCAGACAGCCCCGCGGCAATAGCGGTCGATGTCTTCAAGGTGGCCCAGCGCGCTGGCCACAAACTCCCGGCTGGCGCCGGCTTCGTTGGCTGACTTCTCGATGATAAACTTCCAGGTGAGGAAATCGGCCCCCGAATGCAAAAGCACGCACTCGGCCTCCAGATTATCGCGGCCGGCACGCCCCGTCTCTTGCTGATAGTGTTCCAGCGACTTGGGCATGGCAGTATGCAAGACGTAGCGAAGATTCGACCGGTGAATGCCCATGCCAAAGGCGACGGTGGCGACCACGACATCGCATTGCTCGGCCGCGAATGCCTCCTGCGCTGCCCGGCGATTCTCCTGGAGCATGCCCGCGTGATAGGGCAGCGCCTTGTAACCCTGCTTTTGGAGCTTGGCCGTCAGGTCGTCGACATCGAGCCGGCGAATGCAGTAGATGATACCGGCCTCGCGCGGGTGACGCTCGATGACCTCCAGGACCTGGCGCATGAGGTCCTGGCGCGACAGGACGCGGTAACTGAGGTTGGGTCGATCGAAGTTGCCGACAAGCAGCTCGGGCTGTTTCAGGCGGAGCTGCTCGGTGATGTCCTGGCGGACGCGGGTCGTTGCCGTGGCGGTATAGGCGTGCACCGATGCTTGGGGAAAATCTTCCTTGAGCCGGCTGAGCTGGCGATACTCCGGCCGAAAATCGTGACCCCAGTGGCTGATGCAATGCGCTTCGTCGATGGCGAATGCACGCACGCCGGTACGCTGCAGGAAGCTGCAGAACTCGGGGATCACGAGACGCTCGGGAGAAACGAACAGCAAACGAATGGACCCGTCGAGAACGTTGCGTTCGTAAATCGCTCGTTCGCTGGAGCTTTGCGAACTATCCATCTGGATGGCGGCGACGCCACAGGCGCGCAGACTGTCTACCTGATCCTTCATGAGGGAGATGAGCGGCGAGACGACAACCGTGGTTCCGCCCTGCAGCACGGCAGGCGCCTGGTAGCAGAGCGACTTACCGCCGCCCGTTGGCAGTACGAGCAAGGAGTCGCGTCCCTCGATGACGGCACGCATACCCTGTTCTTGCAGGGGCTTGAAGGTGCGATAGCCCCAATGGCGTTCGATGACATTCCGAAGTGCTTCGAGTGAATAGGTGGGGCGCGTGGCTTGCATGCGAGATCACCTTCGACAGACACCTGGATCCAAGAGAAGTAATCTACCGGCTTAATGATCGTCTGTCCAGCATTCCGGGCTAACGCAATGCGATTATCAGCGGGGATTCTTGGAGGAGTTTGCAGATGCGCAAAGAGTTGCTGTCAGCCTGGCTGCAACCGCGCGCGGGTCGTCTGCCTGGCAGATCGCCTGGCTGACGGCCACGCGCCTGGCGCCGGCGGCGATGGCGCGCTCGATCGTCTCCAGATTCACCCCGCCAATCGCGAACGCGGGGATGGACGTTTCCGCCGTCACCTGCCGGACCAATTCTTCACCGGGTAACTCGCTGAAAACCTTGGTTGCCGATGGAAAGACGGGTCCGACGCCAATGTAGCTCGCCCCATCGAGAACCGCCTGCCGGGCCTGGGCGACGCTATGTGTGCTGACGCCAACCAGGGCATTGGGGCCGACGATGCGCCGGGCGTCTTTCACGGTCAGCTCTTCCTGCCCCACGTGGACGCCGTCCGCCTCGGCCAGTCTGGCGATGTCGGGGCGATCGTTCACGATGAAGAGGACGCCGGCCTTGGCAGTCCAAATGCGCACCCTCCTGGCTCGCTCCAGCAACTCACGGTCCGACAGATCCTTTTCCCGCAGCTGAATGATCGACGCACCGCCGGCTGCTGCCTCCTGAATCGTCCAGTCGAGGCTGGCTTTGCACAGGGAACCAGTTACGAGGAGATGGAGCTGGGCGCCTGCCAGGCGCTCTCGGGCCGAGCTGCCCAGAAAGATCGCGCGTTCGAGCGTATAGGTCCGGTAGCGCAGCTTCTCGAGCGCTCGGCCCAGGCGCGGGCTGTGGAGCTTGCCATACTCTTCCAGGCTGCGAAATGCCTCTTGCAGCCTTTTCCAGTTCGCCCGGACCACGGCAGCAAGGGAATAACGTTCCTGCTCGCGCGCCGTGGTGATACTGGTGCCGAGATCCGCAAGCGTATCGCGGCCTTCCAGGAGCCAACCCGGCGGCAGGAGCGCAAGAGCTTCCGCCAGGTCATGGCGGAGTTGCTTGAGCCGGCCGCTCAAAAAGGCGTCGTCCAGGCTGAATCGGCAATAGTCCTCGACGACGCGCAGGGCCTCGCGGGCCCGATTCGCGCTCGCGTCGAGGATTCGCGCAGTATCGATCTCCTCCGTGGGCTCCGCAAGGCTTAGGGGCTCATCCAGAGGCAGCGGCGGCGCGGAGGAGCCGATCTCCGCCTCCAACTGCGCGACCCGGAGCCCCAGGTCCTCCAGTCTCGAACGCAAGGCATCTTCCATTTGTACCAGCGCGAGGACCATGTGATCGCTGGCGATCAGGCGATCGGCCGAGAATTCGCCGGCTAATGCACGAGCACGATCAAGGATCCGCTGCACCCCGGCACTGAGAGAAGGAGGTACGTCCGCCGCGGCAGAGGCGGTAGGGGAAGCATACTCTTCAAGTTTCGCTCGTACCGCTGTCGCACTCAGCCCGGCGGCAGCCAACAGAACGGCGGCGCGCCCTTCTTCCTCGCTGAGGAGGCACAGGAGCACATGCTCGGCCTGAACCTCGCTTGCACCCTGACGGCAGGCAAGCTCCAGGGCGGCTTCGATGGCGCGGGCCACTGCGGGAGTAGTATTCGGAGGAATCAAGATTGTCTTCCTGCCACGCTGAGGCGTATGATCTTGCTGAGCGCCGATAGGGTTAGTTTACAGTAGTCTGGCGTCGAAATCCCCTCTTGCGTAAGCCCCTTTGCGCCGGTTCATTAGAATAGCCGTGGCCTTCAATCGGCCCTGAGCAAAAAGCTGACGATCCAAGATCGCGATCGAAAGCCGACGAAAGGAATAATAGTGCATGGCTTCTCCCGTTCTTGGCCCGGCCGGCCAGCCTGTCGCCACAGCGACGCCCAATGCCAGTTTGGATCTGCGGGCGCACGGCTTGCTCCGTGTTGGTCCTGTTTATGCAAATCGTTCGCCGGCCGAGCTGACGGAAATCGCCCTGGCACGCGGCGAAGGCTTGCTGGCTTACCGGGGTGCGCTCGCAGCGTACACGGGGGCGCGGACGGGGCGTTCTCCAAAAGACAGGTATGTCATCGCGGAGCCGGGGAAGAAGGACGAAATCTGGTGGGGGCCTTCCAACCAGCCCATGGAGCCCTCGGCCTTCGAGCGCCTGCACGAGAAAGTGACCAGGTATCTGCAAGGGCCCGACTTGTTCGTCAATGACGGCTTCGCCTGTGCCCACCCGAAGTATCAACTCAAGGTGCGGGTCATCGCCGACAAGGCCTGGCATGCACTTTTCTCCCATTGCCTGTTCCTCAGACCTGACCCACATGCCCCGAGCCACTTCGTTCCCGACGTCACCATACTGGACGCCTCCGGCTTGCTCGCAGATCCAAAGACCGACGGCACGCGCAGCGAGGTCTTCATCGCGCTCCATTTGGCACGCCGCCTGGTGCTGATCGGCGGCACCCAGTATGCCGGGGAGATCAAGAAATCGGTGTTCTCGCTGCTCAACTACCTGATGCCGCAACGCGGCGTCTTCCCGATGCATTGCTCGGCCAATACGAATGCGACGGGTGACACTGCTCTGTTCTTCGGGCTCTCCGGCACCGGTAAGACAACCCTCTCGGCCGACCCCGAGCGAAACCTGATCGGCGACGATGAGCATGGCTGGTCGGACGACGGCGTCTTCAATTTCGAGGGCGGCTGCTACGCCAAGACCATTCATTTGTCCGCCGAGGGGGAGCCGCAGATCTGGAACGCCATCCGTTTCGGCTGCGTCCTGGAAAACGTGGTCCTCGATCCCTGGACGAGGCAGCCCGACTATGATGACGCGCGTTACACGGAAAACACGCGGGCGGCCTATCCGGTCGACTATATCGATAACTGCGAGCTTCTCGGTCGCGGCGGTCACCCATCCCAGGTTATCTTCTTGACCTGCGACGCGTTCGGGGTGCTGCCGCCCCTGAGCCGCCTGACGTTGGATCAGGCCCTCTATCACTTCCTCTCCGGCTACACCGCCAAGGTGGCCGGCACCGAAGCGGGCGTCACGGAGCCGAGTGCTACCTTCAGCACCTGCTTTGCGGCACCATTCCTACCGCTGCATCCCACCCGTTACGCGGAACTGCTGGGCGACCGGCTACGTACCTATGGATCGCAGGTCTGGCTGGTGAACACCGGCTGGACCGGGGGCTCTTTTGGTCAGGGCCATCGGATCGAGCTGCGCTATACCCGGTCCATGGTGCGGGCAATTCTCAACGGCTCGCTCGCCGACGTCCCCGTGACGCCGGATGCCATCTTTGGAGTTTTGATTCCTTCGTCCTGTCACGGCGTACCCACCGAATTGCTTCAGCCGCGCAGTACCTGGAAAAACCAGACGGAATACGAAGCCAAAGCTCGTAAACTCGCGGATCTATTTCAGGCCAATTTCAAAACTTATGCTGGCAGTGTTTCCGAAGCGGTGCGGACAGCGGGCCCGCGAATGATTTAAGGCCGACTGGCCCGATTTTTAGCGGAACTAGCGGTTTTTCCGGAAAATCCCAGAACTGCATTTGCATCGGCTCCAAACGCGATCTAATGTTGAGTGTCGTCGGGGCAACCCGGCGGCGAGACAAGACAGGAAGGCACTAGCCATCCTCGACAACGGCAAACCCGTCGTGAGGCGGGGACGCAAAGCTATGGGCTCTTAACCGTCCGAGGGGGGACGGTTTAAGGCTGCCAGGCTACCGAAGGGATGGACGGGACCCGTAAGTAAGCTTGGTGGTCCGGGCCTCCGCAAGGAGGCCCGGCTTTTCTTTGCGCGCCGAGCTACAAATCCGCTCACTTCTGCACGCCACGGCATTAATCTCGACAGATGCGCAAACTCGCAGCAGCGCCATTGCATGCACCGTTCGCTCCGCTAAAGTGACACGAGAACCAAAATCCTCGGAGTCAATCCATGAACCACCTGGCCGTCGCTTTGCTCCTCGTCGTGCTGGCAAGCATTTTGCCCCTCTCCATAGCCGGTGCCGCTGAGGAGGAAGATGCCAAGCTGCTGGCCTACTTCAAGAACTACCTGGAAGAAGAATTCCGCCAGCGGCCCCTGGAAGCGACTCGACTGGGCGACCACCGCTACGACGACCGCCTCGACGACGTATCTCCCATGGCGCGTGCCGCGTGGACCGCCCGCTACCGCACCACACTGCGCCAGTTGCCGGAGCGGGTCGATTACAACAAGCTGTCGCGTTCCGGGCAAATCGACTTCGAAATCTTCCAGCACCATCTGACCCGCAGTCTATGGATGGCGGAAAACCTCGGCGCCTTCGAGCTTGGCGACAGCACCGGATCGTTCGAACTCGACCCGCGCATGTTCAACAACTACATCACCGACAGCGTGTTCCTCGTTCTGGCCCAATCATCCCTGCCCAAGACGACGAATGTGAAGAACTGCGTCGCGCGCATGGCCTATATCCCCAGGGTGGTCGCCGCCGCCAAGGAAAGCCTGAAGAACCCGGCTCAGATCTTCGTGGAGACGGCCATCCGCCAGAACCGCGGAGCGATCGCCTTCTACGAGCATGGCATTTTCGAGCTGACCGGCGAAACGCCACAGCTCAGCGAACTCGCGGCCGCAGCCAAGCTGGTGGTGGCCTGTCTCAAGGAATATCAGGAGTTTCTCGAGAAAGACCTGTTGCCGCGCGCCCACGGCGAATGGCGCATCGGCAAGGAGAAATTCGTCCGCAAGCTGGATTTGGAACTCAATGCCGGTTTGAGCGCCGAGCAGGTGCTGCGCGACGCCGAGTCGGAAGCCGCCCGCGTTCAGGGCGACATGTACGTGATCGCCCGTCAGCTCTGGGGCCAGGTTTTTCCCAAGAAGCCTCTGCCGCCCGACGATCCCGAGGGCCGGCGCTCGACGATCCTCCAGGTGCTCGGCAAGGTGAACCTCGAACATGGCCGGCCGGAGGATTTGGTGCGCGATATCCGCAACGTCGTGGCCGACATCAAAACGTTTATAAAGGAAAACGACATTCTCCGGCTGCTCGAGCCGGACCAATGCCGAATCATCGAGATGCCCGAATTTCAGCGTGGCAACACGGTTGCTTTTCTGAATCCGTCGCCGCCGCTCGATCCCAAGGCGTCGAGCTACTACGCGATCAGCCCGCCGCCCAAGGAATGGGACGAACGCCGGGTTGCCAGTTACCTGCAAGAGTACAACAGCCACATGCTGCCGGTGCTCAGCATCCACGAAGGCTATCCTGGCCATTACGTCCAGCTCGAATACTCCAACCGGCATCCCTCATTCATTCGCAAGGTGCTCTCCTCCGGCGTGTTTGCGGAGGGCTGGGCCGTGTACACCGAGCAGATGATGCTCGACCAGGGTTACGGCAAGGGCGACCTGGCGCTGAGGCTCAACCAGTTGAAGTTTTATCTGCGCGCCGTGATCAACGCGATCCTCGACTACAAGATGCATTGCACCCAGTTGACCGACGAGGAGGCCCTCAAATTCCTGCTGCAAGACGGCTTCCAAACGGAGGGCGAGGCCCTGGGCAAGATCGTCCGCTCCAAGCAAAGCACGTGTCAGCTATCCACGTACTTCGTCGGCCGCATGGCGTTCTATCGCCTGCGCCAGCAGATCGAGCGCGAGCAAGGCGACAAGTTCGACCTCGGTCGCTATCACGAGGCGGTGCTGGCGCACGGCACACTGCCCGTGAAATATTTGCCGGAGCTGGTGCGGGCGCGGCTGGCTCAAACTAGGTGAATCCATGCCGATTTTTGAGGCAATCACGACCAGAAGACTCGTTTAACCGCGAGCCAGCGGCAAGCGCGTGAACGGACAGCAGACCGGTAGCCTTTGGTTCGTGCCGCGAAAGGTGGTTGCAAATGAGATTCTGTCACGCGCTCCCCGTTGGGTCGCGGTTAAACGATTCGTCTGCAAGTGACTGACGCATGAACAGACAGCAGACCGGTAGCCTTCTGTTCATGCCGCGAAAGGTGGTTGCAAATGGGATTCTGTGACGCGCTCCCCGTTGGGTCGCGGTCAAACAATTCACCGGCGAGCGACTGAACTTGAGGACGAGATCATCATGGTGCACGGTTACCATGTCATTCTCACCGCTTATGGCTTTTGGCTGCCAAACGATCCGCGCGGCTCTTGGTCGGATTTTGTTGGAGCTTGGGAACTGGCTCGCTTTGGAAAAGCGACCAAATCGTTTGAGCGTCAGGTGTTGACAGAGGAGTCGGAAAAACTGCGAGAGTCCGCCAAAAAGTCGCTGAAGTATTCTCCAGTGCAGTTTTCAGGAATTCAGGCACGAGCCATCGCCCGAGGGTTCGCACAGGCCTGTCTGAAGAATCGCTACACTCTATGGGCCTGCGCAATTCTTCCGGAGCACACCCATGTGGTGATCGCCCGGCACCACTACAAGGTTGAGTACGTTGCCAACTTGTTGAAGGGTGCGGCAACCAAGCAGTTTATTAGGGAAACATTGCATCCTCTGGAATCATCTGCCTCAGATAACCAGCGCCCACACAGCCCTTGGGCCCAGGGCCAGTGGAAGGTCTTCCTGGACGACGAGGAGGCAATTGACAATGCTATTCGCTATGTTGAACAGAACCCGTCCAAAGAAGGAAAACCCGCCCAACGCTGGGAATTCGTCCAACCTTTTCGAGGGCTAGAGAAGAGCGGATGGGTAACGTATCTCTAACTTGGCGTGGACGTGCGAGGATTGAACCACATAGTTGGCAGTTGCCCATAGGAGACTCGTTTAACCGCGAGCCAGCGGCGAGCGCGTGAACGGACAGCACACCAGTGGCCTTCAGTTTGTGCCGTGAAAGGTGGTTGCAAATGGGATTCTGTGACGCGCTCCCCTTCGGGTCGCGG
>DATGZX010000354.1:0-15727 GCA_035296965.1 Gemmataceae bacterium | reverse complement strand
CGTGATGCCCATGGCACTGTATCCGATGTGTGCAGCTGCGGCAAAACCAGCTGACGGCATTAGGCGGCAAAAGCGCTGTCCGAATTAACCGGCAAAACTGGCGTCGGGATTAGTCGGCAAAACCTTATGTCGGGTGACAGGCCGCCCTGCACCAGGCGGCGGCACGGGATCGTCTCCTGGCGCCGGGCCGCTCAAGCTGGACGACATGGAGGTTTACGTAAATCCCCGAGCAGAATGGCGGCAGATGTACCACGAGGCGTGGCGGCTCCAGCGCGACTTCCTCTACGACCCGCATTATCACGGGCTCGACATCGCTGCGGCGGAGAAGAAATACGCCATCTTCCTGGACGGCATTGCCCACCGCGCGGATCTCAATTATTTGTTCAACGAAATGCTTGGCGAATTGACGCTGGGCCACACGTACGTCATGGGAGGCGATACGCCGGAGGTAAAGCACGTCAAAGGTGGACTCCTGGGTGCGGACTACGATGTCGACAGGGGCCGGTATCGCTTCACCCGCGTTTACTCGGGCGAGAACTGGAATCCGCAGCTCCGCGCACCGTTGACGCAACCCGGCGTCAATGTTCATGAAGGCGACTACTTGCTGGCGGTCAATGGCAAAGACTTGCGGGCGCCGGACAACCTCTATCGCGCATTCGAGGCCACGGCCGACAAGGCAGTTACCATCAAGGTGGGGCCGACTCCGGACGGCAAGGGTTCACGTGAAGTGACCGTGGTGCCAATCGAATCGGACAATGCCCTGCGCAACCTCGCCTGGATCGAAGGCAACCGCCGGAAGGTGAATGACATGAGCGAAGGCAAGGTTGCCTACGTGTATCTTCCGGATACCGGCGCCGGGGGCTACAGGAACTTCAATCGCTATTTCTTCGCGCAGGTGGACAAGCAGGCGGCGGTGATCGACGAACGCTTCAACGGCGGCGGTCTGGCGGCCGACTACATTATCGAATACCTGCGCCGCCCGCTGCTGAATTACTGGACCTCCCGCACCGGCAAAGTCTACACGACTCCTGGCGGTGCGATCTTTGGCCCCAAGGTGATGATCATCAACGAATTTGCCGGCTCAGGCGGGGACGCCATGCCCTGGTATTTCCGCAAGGCCGGCGTCGGCAAACTGGTCGGCAAGCGCACCTGGGGCGGCCTCGTAGGCATCGGCGGCTATCCACCGCTTATGGATGGCGGCATGGTGACGGCGCCCAACTTTGCCTTCTTCAGCCCGGACGGTACGTGGGATGTGGAGAACCACGGTGTCGCACCCGATATCGAGGTGGATCTCGACCCCTACGAGGTCCGCGCCGGCCGGGATCCGCAGCTTGAAAAGGCCGTGGCAACGGTGCTGGATGAATTGAAGAAGAACCCGCAACAAGTGCCAAAGAGACCGGCGTATCCAAATTACCATCGCAAGGATCAGGGAGCCGGCGGCTAGAGGGCAATTAACGCTGAACCGAAAGGTTACGGCAGTGCGGTTTCCCTCTTTCCTTTGCTCCGGTTCGGATTCGGGAAAACTACCCGCTTGTCAGTTCAGGCGTGACAGGCCTCTCGTCTCAAACAAAAATCCCTTGCTCGCCGCTCTTGATCGACGAGCAAGGGAGGGTGCCTCGTTCTCTGCGGAGGGGATCTCAGGAATTCTGGAAGTACTCCTGGGAGCCCAGGATGGCAGCGACCACGGCCTGGTTGCTGCCCCCTTGCGCGAGCATTGTCGTGAACGTCGTCAGGCCGCCGCTGTCAGCCTGACGTCCCAGGTAGGTTTCATAGTAACTCTCCACCAGGTCCTGACGGTATTCCGCGCTGCCGAAGATTGCTGTCGCGACCGCTTGGCGCGATTCGCCCGCGGCCAAGGCCTGGGTGAACGCAGCTTCGCCGGTCGGGTCCACGGCGCGATTGAGAGCGTCGCTATACAGGGCGCTCAAGAAGCCGCTGATCTGGCTGCCGCCCCGCGTCTGGAAGTACTCCTGCGAGCCGGCAATGATCGACTCCACCTGTTCCTCGCTGGCGCCATTGGCCAGCATGTTGGTGAACGTGGCCAGGCCGCTCGGGTCGGCCGGGCGGTTCAGCATCTTTTGGTAAATCGAATCCACCTCGTCCGTGAGGTATTCCTGGCTCTCCTCGATCTGCATAACGATTTCGGCCCGGCTCATTCCCTGGTTCATTTCGTTGGTGAAATAGGCCAAGCCGCCGGCATCCGGGCTGCGGCCGAGCAGCGTGTGATAAAGCTGCGTGATGTAGAGCTGGTTGGCCGACTCTTGCTGACTCGAGGACGCGGCTGCCACAGCCGCCGCCGAAGACGCGGTCACGGAATCCCCACTCGCTGTTTCGGTCACCACAACATTGATGTGGAGAGTCTGGGTGCTCGAGTTGCCGGTCAGGTTGTAAGTGTGCGTACCGGTGACGTCGAAGCCGCCATTGGCATCAATACTGATCGTGCCGTTGGATGTCGTGCCGTCGCCCCAATCGATCGTCGCGGTGAAGCTATCAGTGGTGGCGCCGAACGCGGAGGTGGTAAGCGTCGCCACCGTCCCCGTGAAGGCTTGGCCGGAAGTCGCCTGAATCTGCGTCCCCGTCACCACAAAATCGGAGCTGCCCGTTGGAGAAGAGGGATTCGTCGGCGTTGAGGATGGCGGAGACTCGGGAACGGACGCCCCATTGGCGAGAGCGGTGACGAGCAGGTTAGCCTCCGGAGAACCAAGTCCCGTCACGAGATCGTAACCGACGCCCGCGGAATAGCCGTTGTTCCCCGATGTGATGTCGTGGAAGTCCCCTTGCTCTTGATAGAGAGCAGTCAACGTTTGCACACTACTTAGCGGGGATTCGTTGACCGCCGCGCGCATCTGATCGGCGAGGGCCACGAGGGCGGCCCATTGTGGCGTGCCGGCGCTGGTCCCACCGACCACCTGCCAGCCGCCGTTCGTCGAGTCATAAACGGCGACGCCGGTGTTTGGGTCGGCATCGTACGCCACGTCCGGACTCATCCGCATGCCGTTGGTGTCCGTCACGCTGCTGAGATAGCTACCCTTCTGGTAGGCCGGCTCCGTTTCGTACTGGCTGAAGCCGCCGCCGCTCCCGCCAGAGGATGCACTGCGGAAACCGCTGCCCCAGCCCGTTTCGCTCGTATAGCTGCCGGAACTACTGATCTCCAGGGTGGTGCCGCCGACGGCCACGACGTTGGGCGAGATGGCTGGCCAGATCGTTCCGGCACCGTTATCGCCCGAGGCAGCTACAAAGGTCACGCCAGGGGCGCTAAAGTAGCTGTCATACTGCGTTTCGGAAGCGAATTCCGGCACGCCCCAGCTCATCGATACGACGGTGACATTTGGTTGGGTTGCCGCCACCGAGACCGCGTGGAGCAAGTTCGTGGGGACGCCCGCAGAGTTCACGGAGTCGTCAGCGGCCTCGACAAGGACAATGTTGGCATAAGGCGCGACGGCGTGTGCCCATTCCACGTCCAGGGCGGCCTCCAGTTCCCAGCCGCCGGACGGATCCTGCGATGTAGCGCCATCGTTGATCACGTTGAGATTGATTGCCGGGAGATTGTACTTCGCGTCGAACGTCGCCAGATCGGACTGGATATTGGGCGATTCATAGGCATCCACGATGGCGATGGTCTGGCCAAGGCCCGGTTCCGAGATATTGAGCTGGTTGAATCCGTAGGCTTGCAGGATTTGGCTGGGAGTGTCGCCAGTCGCAGGGGCATGATGGTGAAAACCGTTGCCCCACAAACCCCCGATAAGAATTGACGGCTGAGTGCGCACCTCCAGTTCCTCGACGCCTGGCCGTGTTCGCGGCCGACTGCCGGAAGGCCTGGTAGAGCGGCGCTGTCTCCTGGTGCTGTTCCATGGGCCACGCATATGCGCCTCCACCCAGAGAGGGCTGACGAATAGTCCTTGGGGCACTAACCCCCTTGAACAGTTAAAAGCTGCCGCGAGTCCACCTCAGCCACAGCGCTCGCCGCAGGTATTGCAACCGGACGTTCGTTGCCAGCTGTTACTCAGCGGTGTCAGGCAGCGGATTTCCGCCAAGGATTGCGTGAGCCTTGAAACCGGATTCAGGAGAATTCCTCCTTCCGGCACAAGCGCAACTTTCCGCCCAGCCAGGACAGAGTGCTGCACCAACTGTCGGGGCTAACTTCTCTTCTGATATTATAGAACGCAGAACCTGCCCGAAAGTGAGCGCTGCTTGCATGAAATGCCACAGCGATTTCGCGTATGGCCCGCGCATTGAGCAATTCAGAGGAAATTCGCGCCCGAGTGTGCCGCCGGACCGCCACAAGGCGGCGTTCAAAGGACCTGAGCCTGCCAGGCAGCTTTGATTAGGATGCCGATGCAACGGTAGCCGTGGCCCGCGGCCTGGCGGCGTCGCTCTTTTTTTTCGATTCGCGTCGGGCTAGACTGGCCTGCACGAAAGCCTGAAACAACGGATGTGCTTTGGTGGGTTTCGATTTGAATTCGGGGTGGCATTGTACCGCCACGAACCAGGGATGGTCGCGAAGCTCGATCATTTCCACCAGCTTGCCGTCAGGACTTGTGCCGGAGACGACGAAGCCGTTGGCCGCGAGCTGGCCCAGGTATTGATTGTTCAATTCATAGCGATGGCGATGGCGTTCGTGGACGAGAAGGCTGCCGTAGGCTTGATGCACCCAGCTCCCCTCGACCAGCTTGCAAGGGTAAGAACCGAGGCGCATGGTCCCGCCCATGTTGGTAATTTCGTATTGGTCGTCGAGCAAGCAGACCACGGGGTATTGACAGTTGGGCTCGATTTCCGTCGAATTCGCGTCCGCCATTCCCATCACGTTGCGGGCGAATTCAATGACGCCGCATTGCAATCCCAGGCATATCCCGAAAAACGGGATCTGGCGATCGCGCGCGTAGCGGACGGCTTCGATCTTGCCGGCGATGCCGCGATAGCCGAATCCTCCCGGCACCAGCACCCCGTCCACACCGCCGAGGACACGCTCTGCTCCGTCGCGCTCGATTTCCTCTGCCTCGACACGGCGCACGGAAACGCGCGTTGTCAGGGCGATACCTGCATGGTCGAGCGCCTCGTAGACCGATTTGTAAGCGTCGCTATGCTTGATGTACTTGCCCACGACAGCGACCGTGACTTCATGGGCAGGATTCTTGATGCGCTGCACGAGCTGCCGCCAGTCCGAAATCTCCAGCGGCTTGGCGGACAGGTTCAGTTTCTCCACAATCAGTTCGTCGAGACGATTCTCCACCAGGCTGAGCGGCACCTCGTAGATGCTGAATTCTTTATCGCGTTCCTCAATGACGGCACGGGGCTCGACATTGCAAAACAATGCGATTTTTTGCGCGTCGTCCTTCGCAAGTTCACGTTCGGTACGGCAAATGAGGATATCGGGTTGAATACCGATTTCACGCAATCGGCCGACGCTGTGTTGGGTCGGCTTGGTCTTCGATTCCCCGGCAGCCTTGAGGTAAGGGATCAGCGTCAGGTGAATGTAGAGGCAATTTTGTTTGCCGATATCGAGGGCAAACTGGCGGATGGCCTCGAGGAACGGTAAGCCTTCGATGTCGCCAACGGTGCCGCCGATTTCCGTGATGACCACGTCAACGTCGTCGGACACCAGTTTGTTGACGGCAGCCTTGATCTCGTCGGTGACGTGGGGAATAACCTGGACCGTCTTGCCCAGATATTCGCCGCGCCGTTCTTTTTCGATGACGGACAGGTAAATCTTGCCCGTCGTGTAATTGCAATCGCGGCTGAGCGGCGCGTTGGTGAAGCGCTCGTAGTGACCCAGATCGAGGTCGGTTTCGGTGCCATCGTCCAGCACATAGACTTCGCCATGTTGGTACGGACTCATCGTCCCAGGATCGACGTTAATGTAGGGATCGAACTTCTGCAGGCGAACCCGCAAACCGCGACGTTCCAGGAGCATCCCGATGGAAGCGCAGGTGAGCCCTTTTCCCAGGGAACTGACGACCCCGCCCGTAACGAAGATGTGCTTGGCCATGAACCTTGTTCCTCGCTGACCTGGTTGTCAAAACGAACAAGCCCACGGGGAAGCCCGTGGGCTGGCACATTGGCCCAACGCCAATATAGCGAAAGCGGTGTGGGTTCGCCAAGCCGAGCCCGATAAGGATTTTTCACGCGGCGGGACGCCGCCTGTTCCGTCGCTGATGTTCGACGAATCTTTCGTAGTCTTCATAGGTATCGACACCAATTGCCGCTTGACGAATTACGCCGACCTGGATGCGATAGCCAAGTGCAAGGACACGCAGCTGTTCGAGTCTCTCCAGCTGTTCAAGCGGCTCGGGTGGCAGCTTCGCCAACCGCAGCAGGAATTCCCTGCGGTAAGCGTACAGTCCCAGATGTTGCAGGAACTGCTGTTGAGGCGCTGCAAGCTGCGGTTGGCCTTCCCGGACGAAGGGAATGGGGCTACGGCTGAAATAGAGTGCTCGGCCCGCGTGATCGCGCACGACCTTGACGCAGTTGGGATCGCGCCATTGTTCCAACGACGTGATGGGGACACCCAGCGTTGCCATCTCGACATCCGGATCGCGCTCGAGCAGACCGGGAAGGAGATCGAGCGCGCTGGGATCGACGAGCGGCTCGTCGCCCTGCAGGTTGACAATGACATCGGCATTGAGGTTCTGGGCCACCTCGGCCACGCGGTCGGTGCCGCTAGGGTGATCGCGACGCGTCATGGCCACTTGGCCGCCAAAGCTTTTGACGGCCGCAACAATTCTCGGGTCGTCTGTGGCAACGATCACCTGGCTTGGCTTGCGTGCTTGACGGGCGCGCTCATAGACATGTTCAATCAGATACTTACCAGTCTGTCGGAGGAGCGGCTTGCCGGGGAGCCGGCTCGAGGCGTAGCGGGCGGGGATAACGATGGCAGTCTTCATCGGGACCTCCCTGTCCTTTAGGAATTGATGCAAACGGCAAGGCAGTGCCGCTCGTTCGGCAATGATTCGCCCCCCTATTTGACAATGTTGGCCCTTCTTGGACAAGTCCTTCTGATGGGCTGGGTTAAGTCCTTGCGCGAAAATGCATGCTATCCTTGCTTGCGCTGGTTGATCATTCCGCACCCGTGAGAGTTCCTGTGTTCTCCCGTCTTCGTCTTTTTCTGATTCTCGCCGCCTTGTGCCTGACCTTCTTCAGCGTTCTCGTCCTTCACCCTGGGCAGGTGCTTTATTCCGACCACTCGGATCTGCTGGCGATGCACCTCCCCATGAAGCGATTTTTGGTCCGTTCGTGGCAGGAGACCGGAGAAATCCCGCTTTGGAGCCCTTACAGCTTTGCCGGTACGCCGTTCATTCAAGATGTTCAGGTCGCAGCCTTCTACCCGCTCCATTGGCCGCTCTACTTGCTGCCCGAGGAACGGATCGGTGCTGTCATGAGCTGGCTTGTCCTCCTTCACGTTCTTATTGCTGGCTGTTGCATGGCGGCCTACGCCCGCGGCCAGGGATTGGGATGGACCGCAGCACTCGTGGCGGCAATCGGCTACATGTTTGCCGGAAAGTGGCTGCTGCATGTGCTGGCCGGCGGACATTACATCATAATCCCGCTTGCCTGGTTGCCGCTGGTGTTGCTCTGGCTGGAGCAGGCCGTCCAACGACGTAGCTTCCTCCGAGCAACCCTGGCAGCGTTCGTGTTTGCAGGGATCGTCCTGGGCACACATCCCCAAATGACGCTCTATGCCGGAGTGTTCATTGCGCTATGGACATTCGGCTGCTGGTGGAAGGAGGACTCTAATAACGCTTCTGCGCGCAGGCAGGCGCTAAGAGCCTGTTCCAAAAGCTGCTCTCAAAGCCCCTCTCCCCCGTACTCGGGGGAGAGGGGTTGGGGTGAGGGGGCTCAGGATTCGCAGGTCAACCCCCCTCACCCCCGACTCCTCTTCCCCGAGTACGGGGGAGAGGGGAGACTAATGGAACCGTCTCCAAGTCCCGCGGACCGGTCTTCGCCACATTTCATCCTGCGTTGGCTGATCCTGGGAGCCTGGACTGCTCTTCTTGCTGCAGCACTCAGCGCTGTGCAATTGCTCCCTGCTCTGGAAGCGGCTCCCGAATCCAGCCGAGCGGCTGGCGTGAGCAATCATGACATCCTCGCTTCGGCGGGGCCCACGCTTCTCGGTCTGGTTGGGCCGGGATGGACCGAAGGCTGGGAGGATCGAGCCGGATTGGGTATTTTGTGGATAGCGAGTGCCGTGATGGCGCTGTACCTTGGCAGCGGGCGCGTCCGGTACCAGGCGAGCCTCTGCTTGTTCTTGCTCTTCTTCTCCTTGGGTGGTGCGGTTTTCCTGCAGTGGCTGCCCGGATTTCGGTTATTTCAACTTCCGGGCCGCATGCTGATGTTTCTCGCATTCCCCATTGCCTTGCTGACTGGGAAAACAACCCAGTTCCTCCTCGATCGGCAACACCTCCCCGCGCCGGCGGCGCAGATGTGCCCGCGTGTGCTCGTGCGCGTACTCGCCATCTGTTTGCTTCTTTCAATCTGTGCGGCGGGCGTGAGCTATCTTGCGTGGTCTAGATCCCCAGACAGTGGCGGCAGTTTCATTGCCTGGTTACGCCAATTGCCTATCCGTTTGCAGGCCTATTGGCTTGTGCTGCTGTTTACAGCTCCCTCGGCGTTGTGGCTGCTTGGTGATCGATGCCGGTTGCAGCACAGGGTATGGGCTTGCGCGTGGGTTGGTATTCTGCTGGCTGATGCCTGGGGACTAACACTGCCTCACGTCGCAGTGCGTTCGGAAGGAGACCTCTACCGGCCCTCGCCTGCTGTCCGCTATTTGGCATTTTCCAGGGCGCAACAACCTGACGAACGCTGGCGTGTTCTCGAACGAGGATTGCCGGGTGAGCCCTCCAGTGCTCCTCTGGGAGTTGCGTTACCCATGTTTGGCACCGCGCAGCTCGAACCGGTTCTGGGTTACAACAGCTTCGACGTCCGCCGCACGAAGGAGTACTTGCAATTTATCCTCGACGGAGATCAGGCCGTCCGGCCACGTGACGGCGGTTTTGGCTATCCCATCGTTGAAGCGTTTCCCATCAAGAACAAAGGCTTGCTTGATCTGCTCGGCGTCCGGTTCGTTCTCCAGCCCGATAGCGACCGACCCTATTTTGATGCTCCAGGCGAACCGCGCGTGAATGGCGAATGGCAGCCCGGCCTGGAAGATCCGCATCCCGAGGCCTATTCATTCCTGGCAGGTGGGGTTCAGAAATTGCCTCCCTACCGCATCTTCGAGAACCGTTCGACGTTCCCGCGGGCGTTCATCGTCCCTGAGGCCGCGCCGCTCGAGGAGCAGACCAGGGTTTTGGAACAGATGAAGACTACGAATTTTCGGCGGACGGTTCTGCTGGAAGGCTATCGTGCCCCGGGCACAGCGCAGCCTGCTTCGACGAGCGAACCTGTTGGAGAAGCAGTGATCAGCGAGTACCTGCCGAACCGAGTCCGCGTGAAGACGCACAGCGCGCAGCCCGGCTTCCTGGTTCTGACCGATGTTTGGTTTCCGGGTTGGACTTGCAATGTGGATGGCCGTCCTGCGGAGGTTTATCGGGCCGACTTCTTGTTTCGTAGCATTCCCGTGCCGGCGGGAGACCACGAGGTGAACTTCGCGTTCGCACCGCGCTCTTACGGGTTGGGTAAAGGGATCAGCATGTTCGCCGCTGGCATATTTAGCCTTTTGCTCATCGCAGCCGGCTTTCATGCCCTTGCGAGTAGAAGCAGCCGGCCAGCTAACGGCTCCTCGAATCCGCAGTTCCAGCCGACGCCGCGTGTCCGTGCGACGGCAGACGTGGGCTCACCACCAGAGAATCCTTGGCATCGAGCTGAATCTTCAGGAGAGCCGGGACGATCGCGATGACCAGGATCGTTGCCAAGAAAATCCATTCGGTGACCAAGAGTGCGCCGCGCTCGTCGCGCCAGAAGTTTGCCAGTTGCTGGCACATGGTCTGTCAACTCCCGGAAGAGACGTCATGGTCCCTTCGCGTAACCAAGATCGAGTGGATCCGCTTGAAGGCCGATTTCCTGGCTCGATCCATGGCCCAGAAGAGGTACACATCGCGTGCCGAGGCAGCCCTTCTCGGCCGGTTTTTATGCGCGCGCCAGAGGGCTCGTCGTCAATGGCCTCTTTAACCCGTACGTGCCTAAAGAGTTAAGATCGATTAGCGCAGCGCGCAAACAGTGCCAAGAAATGCGTGCTTGGCGAAGAGCCTTGCGTTTGTGTTTCCTTTTGTTAACACGGTTGACAAGGAATGAATGGAATCGGAATCTCTGGTTATCAGAGATGTATGACATGCTAAATGGTGTACAAAGAGAGTCCGGTGTCACTTTTTCGACGTCTTCGGCCTTCTGCCGCCGGCACGTTTTGTGGCACCGGCCGCTGTGGCGGTGATGCGCGCGAGTTGTTCCTTGAGCTTGCGATGGGCGGTTGTGCGCCCTCGAGCCAGCTGCACGGCTTCCCCAAGAGTCAAGCGCGGGTCGGGGAAGGGCAGGCGTGCGACAGCGTCACTGACGCTGCCTTCCAGGATATAGCAGCCCTCGTTCAGGGGAACCGAGATGCCACAGCTGCGCAGCAACTCCAGATCACGATAGAAACCGCGGACGTCGAGACTCAAGCGGTTCTTCAACCAATCGCGCGGTCGCGGAGTGGCGCGGAGCAAATGGAGCAAGCAATGCAGGCGCGCTGCACGCTCCAGGGTCACGGCTGGCGTTTCGGGGCGGTTCGGTTGCTTGCGGCCTTTCACGTTGTTGTGCCTCCTGGCTCGACAGTGTCGTCCTGGACCGATGTGCGGTGTGCTTGGCACCCAGCGCAGACAGCAGGGAAGGCAAGCCCATTGTCGCGAAAGCAGAGCCGAACCTTGGATGATGGTAGGCAGAACCTGGGACGAAATCAAGATGCCGTCACGCCGACCGCCTCCCTCGGAAATAAGATAGGGAGTGAATTTCCCGATTCCCGTGCGAGGAGTTGCCCTTGGTGCAGCCTGACACTTTGCCGTCTATCATCGACCAACCAGCTCTTGATTACCTGGTTATCGCTCCTCATCCAGACGATGCGGAGCTGGGTGCCGGCGGCACTATCCTCCTGCTCAAGGCGCAGGGAGCCCGCTTGGGAATTCTCGATTTGACGGACGGCGAACCAACGCCGCACGGCAGCCCGGATATCCGGCGGCGTGAAACGGACGCGGCCAGCGCGGTGCTCGGGTTGGATTGGCGAGGCAACCTGGGATTGCCCAACAGGTCGCTCCTATCCGACTTGCCGTCTCGTCACCTGCTGGCGGGAGTCCTGCGGCAGCTGCGGCCCCGCTACCTTTTTGCCCCGTATTGGGAAGACGCCCACCCTGACCACGTAGCTGCCAGTCACCTGATCGATGCCGCGCGTTTCTGGGCCAAGTTGACGAAGACTGATCTTCCGGGCGAGCCCCACTTCCCGCAACGGACCATCTACTACTTCACCGTTCATCTCCGAATCCATCCCCGACCCTCGTTTGTGGTCGACGTAACCTCGACCATCGAGGGCAAGATGCGTGCCCTCAGCTGCTACCATTCGCAGTTCGTCGAAGGCCGGCCCAGTACCTCTCCGACGCTGCTCGACGACCTGCGCGACCGGGCACGATACTGGGGATGGTCCATTGGCAGCGGTTATGGCGAACCTTTCGTTTGCCGCGAAGAAATTGGGTTGCGCAGTTTGCGCGACCTGGTCTGAAGGAAAGGGAAAGGCGAAACGGGGAAAACGCGGAGAGACACGGAAAAGAGCATAACTGGTCAAGCACATCTTGTAAATTGACACGCCACAGTTCCCGGCTTTAAGCAAGCTGCCACTCCGAGACAGTCGATAACCTAACCAAGCGACATGTTGTTTAGGCCACCCGGCTGCGGAACAGAAGGGAATTGCCGTGCGACGCGAGTTTAATGTGTTGGCCTTGGTTAAAGGCGACGAACGCTATGTGTTCGTTTATGACGATGAGAGCCGTCAGCCATTAATCGACGCACTTCGTGATCAGGCGGCTGATCCCCGTCTCAGCTTCACCTGGTTCGACGCAGCCATTCTCAGCGAAAAAGCTAAAGAGCAGACCTTGGGTAGTGCCGAATCGTTGCCGCCATCCCGGCCCAGAGTGTGACTGGGATAAATGGGGAGTCGCGCTGGGGCGCTCGCCATTCGATCTTCTTTGCCCACCGCGAGGGCCCCATGGAAGAAGCTCTGGCCGATTTCCTCCGCCATCTGGCGCTAGAGAAGGACGCCTCCCCTAACACGGTGAAGTCGTACCGCGAGGACTTGACGCAGGCCCTTGAGTATTTTCGAAGCCGTATGCCGGAGCAAGTTTTGAAGCCCAGCGATCTCACGACTCGGCTCCTGCGTGCTTACCTGGCCTGGCTTCATCAGCAAGGCTACGCGAAGACGACAACCGCGCGCAGGATCGCGGCGATGCGCTCCTGGTGCCGCTTCATGTGTCGGCAGAGCATACTCCAAACCAATCCGGCGGATGGGCTGCGTGGTCCGCGGCAGGACAAGAAGCTGCCCCACTTCTTGAGCGAGAAGGACCTGCTCCGGCTCCTGGAAGCGCCGCCGGCGGACACGCCGTTCGGCTTGCGCGACCGAGCCATCCTGGAAACCCTGTACTCGGCCGGACTGCGGGTCAGCGAGCTGGTTGGTCTGAATCTACCCGACATGGATCTGGACAGCGGCGTGGCCACGGTGCGCGGCAAGGGGAAGAAGGAGCGCCTGGCTCTCCTCGGGCGGCAAGCCCTGGAGGCACTAGAGCGCTGGCTCGCGGAGCGCGGGACCATTTCGCCTCGGGCGGTGTCGCAACCCGCCGTCTATCTGAACAAGAGCGGCACGCGACTCACGACGCGGAGCGTCGGCCGGCTGCTGGAGAAATACCTCGCGCTGGCCGGCCTCGACCCCAGGACGAGCCCTCACACCCTACGCCATAGCTTCGCCACACACATGCTCGATCGCGGGGCCGACATTCGCAGCGTCCAGGAACTGTTGGGTCATCGGAGTCTGACGACCACGCAGATTTATACTCACGTGACCACGCAGCGCTTGCGCGACAGTTACCACAAGGCCCACCCGCGAGCCTAACGGGGCAACCTTCAGAAGCAGAGGAAAGTTTCAAAATAGAGCGGCAGGTGTTTCCGGAATGCCTTGGCTGACCACGTTTTGCATGCTTTAAGAGAGGGAAAGCACGTCATGTTTAGCAGTTTCGGCCTTTCCCATGCGGATCTGGCGCTTGCCGCGCGGCGGGTCACTCGCTATCTGGCCATCGGCTTCCTGTTCGCCGGCGTCGCCGCTCTGTCGGGGACTGCCTTCGGCCAGGACGTGCGCTGGCGGTCGGACTACAATTCGGCCAGGAGAGAAGCGCAGGATAAGGACCGCCCACTCATTCTTGATTTCGGCACGGAGAATTGCTTCTGGTGCAAAAAACTCGAGGCAACGACCTTCCGGGATCCGGCCATCGCCGCGTTGCTCAACGAGCGCTACATCCCTCTCAAAGTGGATGCCAATCGTGAAAGAATGCTTGCCGAGGCATTGCACATCCAGAGCTATCCCACGCTGGTGCTGGCCGCACCGGATGGGAAGATCCTGGGAACTCTCGAAGGGTACCTGGAGGCATACCGTCTGCAAGAGCACCTCCAAAGGGTCCTGGCCAGCGTCAGTAATCCGGAGTGGATGAGTAGAGATTATCAGGAAGCAGCCAAGGCGATAGCCGCCTCCGACTACGCCAAGGCCATCGCTCTTCTGAAGAACATCACCGAGGACGGCAAGGAGCGGCCGGCACAGGTCAAAGCCCGCCAGCTTCTAGGTGACCTTGAGCAGCAGGCGGCGGGCCGGCTTGCCAAGGCCAAGCAACTCGATGACAAGGGACAGAACACGGAAGCGACCAATGTTTTGTCCGAGTTGCTGCGCCTCTATGCCGGCACGCAAGCGGCTCAGGAAGCGAGTCAAATGTTGACGGCTCTGGCTGCCAAGCCGGAACTAAAGTCTCAGATGCGCGAGCAACGGGCCCGTGAGCTATTGGCACAGGCACGCGAAAATTATCGCACCCAGGATTATCTACATTGCCTTGACCGCTGCGAGGTACTCACCGGCGCTTATGCAGATCTCCCCGAAGGAGCGGAAGCCACCCAGCTGACAGCCGAAATCAAAAATAACCCCGAATGGCTACAGCAGGCATGCGAAACGCTGTCCTGTCGCCTGGGTAAGCTGTACATGTCGCTGGCTGAAACCTGGATTCAGAAGGGCCAGCCGCAGCAGGCAGCTCTTTATCTGGATCGTGTGATCAAGAGCTTCCCCGGCTCCCGCGAGGCGCAGGCCGCGCAGCTGCGGTTGGCAGCCATTCAGGGACGATCGACCTGGCAAGCTGAATTCAAGAAGCCGTAGAGGGATCCGCGGGTGGGTAGTGTCCCAGAATTGCGTTACAGCCGATGGCACTTGGTTTGGCTTTGCCTAAAAACCACGGATTTTTGGTCAACTGAAAGGCAAAAGTTAAACTTGCCCGAAATTACAGTAGTGTCAAGCGACGAAAAGACCCCGCCGAAGCGGGGTCGCCTATGAAAAGAGATCGCCTACGATCCTGTTCCGTGAAGTTCGGGATTCCGGTTCATAGGGGAAGCATCTTTGGCTGGGCGGCCATTTGCTTTTCCGCCAACAACCGAATGCTTGCGAATGAATTCTACGTTGTGCTGGGATTCCGCCAGGCTCACGCCGGGGCCGTCAATAACTTCACGCGCAATATGCAACTTTTCAGCGACGGTCTTGCCGTTTCGTTCCAAACACCAGCAACGGTAACGGTCGTACTTTCCGAATGCCCCAAAATTCAATCTCTGTTCAAGAAGGAACAACCTGAACCAAGAAATAAAGTTCATGTTACGCCTCCCCTTCAGCCTGCCGGATTGAAAATCGCCGACCGATCTTCGAACGGTCCGCAGGCTGATTCATGGCTGAACGCCCTCCCCACCAATTGATAGCACGCTTGACCGGGTTCAGTTCACCCCGAATCTCCCAAGGACTCAACATGCTCGCATCAGCACGAGGGCCGCTTTTGAGTTGTGAGTAGTAGGGATCATTTGACGTTCTTGCCCCAACTTCTGAACCCTTACCTTCCGGGTCCCCATCGGCTTTTAGCAGGAATGCTTGCAGGCTACTCGGCAACTTCATCATTGCGCCGAACTGCCCGTAATTATGCAAGAGATTCCGTATCGCCGCCTCAAACGCTTGCTCCGGCATCGCGCCCCTTGGCTGAACTACAAACGATTCTTCGCTCGATGGCACAACCCATTGCACAAGTCCGAACAACGTCTGATGATCTTCCTGTCCCATGCCGTTTACCGGATAGAATCCGAGGTTCAATTGTTGCAGATCATTCGCCAGTTGAGCGTTCGCCGCACGATTGTCGGATAGACTTCGTTCGCCTCGAAAGGCAGTCAGGATCGCTACCGGTTTCGTCGTCTGTAGTTGGAACTTGCCCACGGATCGGGCGAACGAGCGTCGTGCAGCCATTGCATCGAGAGCAAGCCACTCCGCAAATTTCAATTTCTTGTCCACACACTACCTATAGCACGACTCCGACGAAACTGCGAGGCATTCCCACCACATAAATACTAGTTCATGCCTTTTAGTGTCTTTCCGCTGAAGTTCTATGCCACTTGCGGAGAACTTTCTTGTTCATAGAATGAACTTCTACAAATGCCGCACTGGCGATTATTTCCCGGTTTTTCCGGGAAAACCTCACTCTATCAAGCGGGCCAGCAGGCA
>DATGZX010000353.1:0-21976 GCA_035296965.1 Gemmataceae bacterium | reverse complement strand
GCTTGGCCGAAAGATACTGCGCCGCATTGAAGGGCCAGTTGGGCTGTCGAGCGGGGTATTCGCTGGGCCAAATCGAGGACGCTTCACGGGTGGAAGGTACGCGCCGGAAACGGGACCTGGAGTCCACGTTCCTATCCTTTGCCATCACCACGGGTGACGGAAGATTCCACGATGCGCGGATGCAAGAAGACTTCCGTTTGGCATTTCTGCGGGCGGGACAGGCGTGGGATCAGGTTGAGGCGCGCGCCCAGGCGCAGCGCCGCAAGGATCGGGAGGAGGAATTTCGGCGACAGCTCACCCGATTACTGGAGGGTTCTGCTTATGAAGGCCTCGATGCCGCGACGAAAGAGCGGTTGCTGGCCGAGGTCCCGGCACTGGCGTTCGCGAGGAGGGGCATTGGTCTGTGAGTGGCCAGTATGTGCGAAAGCCGGCGGCCTTGGCCGGAAGGATGTGATCCGGAGGGGCGGACGGGCTGTGACACCGGCCGCTCGCTTGCAGGAAACTCATGATACGACGAAGATACGCAAGCCGCGGGCTTTCGCAACGTCGATCATATGCTTGGTCCCTGGGCTTTTGCCGTCCCATACAGCGACCAGCGCATCGGCGTTCTGCGCCATTTGGACATTTCGCCTGTAGCCGGCACTGCGGCCCCATTTACTCCATTCCGCCGGGAACCGGTCGCACGGCAGGCTATTTTCTTTAGCGTAGCGCACTGCCAGGGCATCCACGCCCTGGGCCATACCCGACAGTACTCGGCTGATCAGGAAGCCCGACCGTTGCACGGCGTCGCGGACCGTCGCGTAATCCTTAATCCCTCGTGAGCCGGCGATGATTACTTTCATGTCATGTCCTTTCACTACCTGAGTGAGGGACCGCTCACAAGGAGCGGCCTCCGAGATGAGACTCCTTCCAGACCGAACAGCTGCCCGGCAAGGTAGCTGGCCGGCACGCCGTCGTCGTCGAAGCAGAGCGGCGTGGTCTGGACCAGGTCGCGGACATCTTGCGCGTCCCAGTCAGAGTCGATAATGTCACAGATCGGGAGGATGTCGAGTGCGTGAGTCATGAGCTTTCTCCTTGCCTTGAGTTGCAGGCCGCCCCATGCGGCCTTTCCGGGGTTGGAACAAGCCGCCCCAGACGGTGGTTTTTCCTGCAAGCGAAAGGCCGAGGCTCCCGCAGGGAAACGGCCTTGGCAGCTTGCAGGCACCGGCGGGCGGCTTAAGACCCCGAATGAAAGGCCGCCGGCGGGCTGTCAGGAGAGGTGCACGGAGATATCCTCAGGAGTGAGACTCGGCAGCGGGATCGGAAAAATCATGCCGATGGCTGGGATGTGGGAGGGTAGGCGGCCTTGGACTGCTTGCCGGCGAGATTTTCGTTGCCGGCTCCTTCGGTTGGTTTATACTCGCGGCCGTTTCATTGCCAAGGAGGTCAGCCCATGAAGCTAACGCCAGAAGACATCGCCAGGTATAAGCAAGAGTCGGTTGCTCCCGCCAAGGAAGTCTTGGAGCATCTTTACCAGGCGGTGCTCCGAACGCCTGAGATCACATTGTCGGACGGCACCAAGGCGCGGGTTGAGGCTTACTATGCACCTGAAGTCGACGACGGCGGTGAGTTGAATTGCGGCATTGACGTGCGGCTGGACAACGGCACGGAATTGGAATTCACGGTCACAAACACGGGCTGGGGTAAATCGTTCGTCGCCGATCAGGCCGCCCGGAAGGGAAAGCAACGCCTTCAGCGCTAATCGGTAAGAGGGTGCGGGCGGCTGTCAGAATTGACGGTCATCTTACCTTGCCCCTTACTATGGCGATAAGGTGCTGGGCTTGCTGAACCCATTCAGGAGTCAGATCCTGCACCATCCCATCACTGTGCCTCAAGACGTGCTTGACCTGCGCGTTGACCGCACGCTCCAGTACCTCAAGCAATCGAGGCGCGGTATCGCGCAACCGGGCCTCCTCGTCGCGCACATGCAGTAAGGTGTTGCCGCTCTGGTCGCAAACGGTGAATTCATCCCAGGGCCAGCTTTCGCTGTCCTGGGCGGTGGCGATCAACTCGGAGTGTTCCAGCCTGGCATTGGCCAGAACCTCGTCCGGTGTATCGGCCTCGATCTCGATGCAGGCGGTGAACGAGCGAACGCACCGGGCTTGGAATTGATAAGTCTGGGTCATATTGGGTACTCCTTTCGGTTGATGGCTAAGCGTTTTTCTCGAAGATCATGCACACGTCATGCAGCCCAGGAATGAAGCTGCTGCGGTAGACCTTCTTGCTGCTGCTGGCACCGTGGCTAAAGCGAATAATGTCGGTGCAACGCTGCTGAAGACCGGCTGCAAAGGCGAGCCGTTTCGTGTGCCAGGTGAGGGGGATGAATCCGGCCTCCCGATCGTTGTAATCGCCCATTAAGATGGCGAGCCTGCCGCAGGGCTTCAAAGCGTTTGCGCAGTTGCGGATGAACTGCCCGAAGCGGCGCAGGAAAATCTCCAGCGTCGGGGCGCGCGACAGGTCGCGGGGATCATCCGCATAGATTTTCATCCGCCAGTAGGGCGGGTGCGACCAAATAAAAGCGAACGTCTCGGCGGCAGGGAACTGCGCCGGGTCGCACGCGTCGAAATCCTGATGGATGTCCCAGGCCAGGCACGGGATGCCAAGGTCCTGGCATACGTCGCGGCAAGTTCCGGACCCACTCATCGGGTCGAAAATAAGCCCCTCAGGCTGGAAATACCGCAATAGGTCCTTGATCAGATTGCCGCCGCAATTGCCGGGATAAGAGCGGTCGCCATATTCGCCGGTGCGATGGAAGTGGTAAAGGCTGGTGAGGTGCGGCACCGGGCTGCCGGTGATCGGCGCCATGGGCAGCCTGGCGTAGACCGGCTCGGCTGGCGGAGCCTGAGCCGGGGAGGGGGTCATGCTGAGGCATGCGGCGTAAAAGGGATCGATAGCGGCAAGTGAGAAGGTCATGGACGTTTCCTTTCTTCGGGTTGTTGGTCGTTAATTTCGGCGAGCCTTGCCTTGACTCGGAGTTCTTGTTCGGCGGTGAGGGGGTCGGACTGGAAGTCCATCACCAGCGGCTTGTCCGGTGGGCAGTCCCAATCTTCGACGAAGACAGTGACGGGCACCGTGGCAGCGACTTCTGCGACTAAGCCGCCCTGGACGGTTACGACAATGATTGGTTTCACGGCTATGTCTCCCGGCTGGTCGAAGTCGATGAAGCGCGATCCGGTGAAATCCTCGTCTCCGACCACATCGACGAGGGCGGCGAAGGTTTCCCCATCGCAGGGTTCAATGTCGTCGGCATCCTCGGCCAGCCCATCGCGCGCGATATTGGCAGCGGCTTCGGGCGATGCGGCTTCGATTCCGTCGAATCGCAGTTTCATTTCACGATAGATGTGTACGTTGTAGACTGTCATGGTTTGACTCCTTTCGTTTGATGTTGTTTGATCTCCACCCGCAGGTACGGCTCGTAGTTATCGGCACGCCAGGAGTTCGACCCGAAGGCGATGTCTCCGGCGGCCAGCTTAGCAATGTCGAGCACGGCGCAGTGGTGCGGCTCGTCGAAGACGATGGCAACCTTTCGGCTACCTTCCGGAGCGCACTCATGGAAAAGGACCGCGTGGAATGGCGCTCCGCAGATGCCGTTGCGATGGAAAGCGATGTCGATAATCTTGAGCTTCATGATCCCCTCCTATTTGCTGGCTGGTTGCCCGGATTCGTCCGGCTCGGGATAGAGATCCTCGGCGCAGATGCTCAGCGTGTCCCAGCTGATGCCCATGTCTGAGTCGAGGCGCCGCTCGGCATGCTGGAGCACTTCCCAGGCTTGCTCACCGGTGAGATCGGGCCGAACTTCTGCTACGTCGTCGATGCTCCAGATGTGGGCGATTTGCCGGCGTGATTCGAGAACGGCGCCGATGTCGATGTTGGCGAGCCGCTCGGCAAGCTGTTTGTCGAGCCATACCTCGATTTGGTCGAGTTGACTGGCGGCCTGTTCGATGCCTTGAGGGGTAAGAGCATCGTCCGGCAGCAGTTCAGCCAGCACGGAGAGCGCCCCGACCTGTCTTGGGAGAACGGCGCCGGGGTCACCGGGAAGGAGTTCAGCTTGGCGGAGGAGATCAAGCGCCTTGTCGGTGAGTATCTGTGGATTTCGTGTAGTGCTCATGGTGATTCCTTTCGTTGGTTAGCTGTGGTAATCGACGACAACGAGCCACTTGCGGCCGATGAACGAAGCGTCCACCGCCTCATTGTCAAGGTCGGCAAATGTCCCGGACGAGCCTTCGATCTCAATGGATTCGCCAAGGTGTCCGGCCAGGAAATGGTCGAACAAGGCTTGATCGACGAGCATGGCATCGTCCTCGCAACCGAGAAAATCGTAGCGGGTGCGGAGGAGCGGACTGTCGCCGGTTCCGCCGAAGGAGTGCCAAAGCTCGTTGAGGCGTTCGCGGTGCTTGTCCACAAGGTCGGGGCGATACCAGCCCTTGGCCAGCTCCGGGAACTCGCAGGCAAATGCGGTCTTGTAAGGTTCCCCCATAAGGGTTTCCTTGAGCTCTCCGCTCCAGCGTCCGCCGATTACGAACCAGTCGCACAGGGGGCTGCCGAAGCGACCGCCATCGCCGCCGAAACTGGGGTCGCCCTGGAGAATGTTTTGAACGTCTATGCGGGCGGCCAGAGACGTGTGATCGTCTGGCATTTCAAGGGTTGTGAGCATGAGGTGATGCATGGCCGCCTCCTACGCTTCATTGCTTGCGCGGTCGATGAATTCGACCCACACTTTCATAACTCGGTCTTCGCTGTTGAATTCGGCGTAGACGGGATACACCCCGTCGCCGAAGCCGGTCGAGACGACAACTCCCAGGCCAGGATGCCCCAGGTCGTAGTTGAACTGCTTGCAAGTGGGATACTGGTCGTCCGCGTTGAGAATGTCGCAGAATTCGCTCCAATCCTTACCGATGGCTTTCGGCGGCTGGTCCTTGTGCAAGATGTAGCAAGGGTCGCCGATCCAGCAGAGGCCGGCATCTACGCCGATCTCGCCGATTTGTTTGCGACGTTTGCGCTTGGTTGTCATGGGATTTCCTTTCCGATTAGTTGCGATCGTGGGTCATGCGGATTTCGGCGAGCTGCCGCTCAATTTCCTGCAGGTCGTTGTCGAAGTCGGGGTCACAGCCGGGCGGGAACTGCTCGAACTGAGAGATGAGCGAATAAACGGTTTCGCCGGGATGAGAGTGATAGAAGTTGGGCATGGTGAGTCCTTTCAGTTATGGGCGGGCAACTTGCGCCCGCCCGGTTGATGTGCATCGGATGGCTCAAGCGGCCGCTGCGGCGTCCTTTTTGGCCTTCTGGTCGGCCTGCTGCTGGTGCATCACCCAGGTGTGGGCGAGGTCGAGCAGCTTGGCCATCGGCAACAGGTCGTCGGCGTTGAGGCTGTCGGTTTCTTTCCAGGTCTCCTCGCCTTGCTTGTAGCTGCGGCTGGGGATGACGCTGTACCAGGAGCCTTTCTCGCCGGAATTGCGCCAGATGGTAACTTGCAGGACGCCGAGGCGGATCTTGTGTGCGGGTTTAGACATGGAGTTTCTCCTTCATTTGGTTTCCGGCCACGACCAACCGTGGCCTTACGGCACGCCCAAAGAAGCCGGTTAGTCCGGGAGCCTCTTCGCGTCCGGTCAATCTGAAAATTGGGGGCGACCTTCAGGGGGAGCCGATTTTCTGATTGAACGGCACGGCGACGGCTTCAAAGTGCCGTAAGTATGGCCACGGGGTGGGGGTGGATCGAATCGAAGGAGACGGCATTGTCGGACACCAGCAGCCGAAACGACCGGCGTGCAAGACGCTTGGCTTTATGGCGGCAAGGCTTCCGGGCATGGGCGGCAATCCCGATACGGCGGAAGGCTGAGGAGGGCAGGGACAAGCCGGCGGTCGGCCGGCGGTCGCTCAGGATGGCACGCCGGCCGCAGCTTCCGGGAATGCGCAGCAGTGACGAATGTAAGCCAGGCGGCGCGGCAAAGGATGCAGACTGCCATGACGGGCGTTCAACCGTGGCTGTCTCGCCAGTCAAAGTGTCCATCACGAAGGTTCCACCAGGAACAGTGCAAATTATCGAATACAGGCGGGAGGCCAGGCGCCGTCAGCTAGCGGTTGGATGGCATGGCAGTGACACAGGGCTGGCATCGAGGTTCATGAGCTGACGGCAAGCCTCGCGCTGGAAGCATGTCTTAGGTCAGCGGGACGCGAAAAACCCATTGACTTTCAGCAATCGGCAGGTGTGTAGAATCCTGCATGCTCCGGATTACGCAGCAGGACAGTTCGATTGGCGCCAAGCGCTATTACACCCAGGCTGACTATCTTAGCCAGGGCCAGGAGATCGTTGGCTCGTGGGGCGGCAAGGGGGCGGTGCTGCTGGGGCTGGACGGCGTCGTCGATAAGGACTCCTTCGACCGTCTGTGCGACAATCTTCACCCGCATAGCGGGCAAAGGCTGACGCTGCGCACGAAATCCGAGAGAACGGTGGGGTATGATTTCTCATTCTCTGTGCCCAAGTCGGTATCGATGCTCTACGCGCTAAGCGGCGACCAGGAAATCCTCGAGGCGTTCCGCTTGGCGGTGGATGAAACCATGCGCCTCGACATCGAACCGGAAATGAAAACCCGCGTTCGCAAAGGTGGCATGGAGGCAAACCGTCAGACCGGCAACATGGTATGGGCCGAGTTCATTCACACCACGTCGCGGCCGGTCGAAGGCATGCCCGACCCGCAATTGCACGCCCATTGCTTCGTGTTCAATTCGACCTGGGATGATCAGGAACAACGCTGGAAAGCCGGCCAGTTCCGCGACGTGAAAGCGTCGGCGCCACTCTACCAGGCGATGTTTAGGGTAAGGCTCGCGGGCAAGCTGCAGGAGCTGGGCTTTGGCATCCAGAGGAAGCGGGATGATTTCGAGATCGCGGGCGTTCCGGCGGACGTGCTAAGCCGCTTCTCGCGGCGGACGGCAGAAATCGAGAAAGTGGCGGCCGAGCGGGGCATCACCGATCCGAAGCGGAAAGCCGAGCTGGGAGCGGCGACGCGCGAGGCGAAAACTCGCGAGATGAGTTGGAACGAACTGCGCCGGGAGTGGGATAGCCGGCTGACTGACTCCGAGCGGCAGGCGCTGGCGGCGGTGCACCGGCGCGAGGTTCGTTTTGCTCGTCCGGCGAAAGGCGAGGGGGCTGCGGTCGATTACGCCTTGAAGCACAGTTTTGTACGCGATGCCGTGGTCGGGGAGCGCAAACTACTCACCGAGGCGTTGAAGCGCGGCATCGGCTCGGTGACGGTTGAGGCCACGAAGCGCGAGCTGGCGCGGCGGCCGCTCATCCGCGGCGAACACGCAGGCAACGCGGTGGCGACAACCGAAGAGATGCGGCAGGCGGAAGAACGGATGATCGGCTACGCACGTGATGGCCGCGGGCGTATGCGGCCGCTGGGAGATCCCGAAAGGCCATTCACCCGCGACTGGCTCAATGACGGGCAGAAGGCGGCAGTTAAGCATGTGCTGGCGTCGCGCGATCGGGTGACGCTGGTCCGTGGGCCGGCCGGCACCGGCAAGACGACGCTCGAAGAAGAGATGGGCGAGGCACTCGCCGATGCCGGCGTGCCAGTGGTGGCGCTGGCGCAGTCCACGGCGGCGGTGGACGTGCTGCGCCAGGAGGCGCACTTTGGGAAGGCGGATACGGTGGCGCGTTTCCTGCGCGACCGCACCATGCAGCAGACCGCTCGCGATGGCGTCGTGCTGGTCGATGAGGCTGGGCTTCTCGGCACGCGCGACATGCTCGGCCTGTTCGACGCCGCAGAGAACGTCGGGGCGCGGATCGTCCTGGTGGGCGATAAGCGGCAGAACCGGGCGGTAGCGGCCGGCGAGCCGCTGCGGCTGCTCGAAGAGCGGGCGGGCGTGCCGGTAGCCGAGGTGACCGAGATTCTACGCCAGTCGGGCGATTACCGCCAGGCAGCCAAAAACTTAAGCGAGGGCAGGACAGCCGATGCTTTCGACGTGCTCGATAAGCTCGGGTGGATCAAAGAGATTCCCGATGGCGAGCGGTATCAGGCAATGGCCGATGCTTACCTTAGTGCCATTGCCGAGAGAAAACGGGGCGGCGAGCACAAAACGGCATTGGCGGTGAGCCCGACCTGGGCTGAGGCCAGCCGCATCACCCAAGCCATCCGCGCCAAGCTCAGGGCGCAGGACAAGCTGGGCGAGGAGCGGATATTCGACATCTGGACGCCAGCACATCTCACGGATGCGCAGAAGGCCGATACCGCGAATTTCGACAATGGCGACCTGCTGAAATTCCACCAGAACGCACCTGGGTACCAGAACGGTACGCGCCTGGTCGTAGGCGAGGGGGAGGCGCCGCCGGTCAAGTACGCCGACTGGTTCGAGGTATTCCGCCCGTCACAGCTCGCCGTAGCGGAAAGTGACCGCATCCGCTTAACCGCCAACGGCACGACGAAGGACGGCAAGCACAAGCTGCGCAATGGCGGCCTGATGACCGTGCGGGGATTTAATGCGCAAGGAGATCTGATCGTCGATCATGGGTGGGTGATTGCCAGGGATTGGGGGCATATCGCCGCCGGCTACGCCATCACCTCCGAGGCGAGCCAGGGCAAGACGGTCGATAAGGTCTTCGTGGGACTGTCGAGCCAATCGTTTCCGGCGGGAAATACCAGAAGGTTTTATGTGCCGGTGACCAGGGGCAAGGAACAGGCCCTGGTGTTTACCGATGACAAGTACGTACTGCTAAAGGCGGTGCAGCGAGCGGATGAGCCTCTCTCGGCGACCGAGCTGTTCGAGGCGCAGATAAAGAAGCCATCGCTACGGCAGCGGCTTGGCAAGAATCTTGCATTCCGGCGGCGGCAGGCTGCTTTCGACCGGACGCGCGAACGCGCTCCGGCCGATGGCAAGCGAACACATTCCTTAGACCGGGATCTTGACCATGCGCGATAATAGCCAGTCACGTGATTTCTTTAACCGCTTCCCGCACCTGGCCGACAAGGCGGTGCAGCCGGCGGACGAAAAGGGTAGGGACGCTGAAGAGGAGGACTCCTGCTCGGCGTTCGGCTACCTGCGCGGGCTGGAGTCGCGGGCGATGGCCATCGAGTTCCGCTTCCGCGACGGCAACAGCGAGACGTATCCGTACACATGGCTCGGACCGTGGAAGTATAACCCCTCGGCCGGGTTGATGTTGAAATTCTCCGGGGACGTGGTGACGCTGGTCGTGATCCGCGGCAGCAACCTGGACGCTTTGCTGCCGGAGAGAGGCATTAACCTGACCGACCGGGGATTGCAGCGGCACCGCATCACCTATGTGCGCGAGATGGCTGATGCCGAACTGCGTCGGGCGGGGAGGGGGGAGCCTACAATCGACCGCATCGAGTTGGCAGAATTCGATTCGCAGGAAGAGATGCGGGAATGGATAAAGAAGAACGAGCCGAGGTTTCTCCGTCCAGCGATTTAGACTCCGGCCGCTTTAGGCAGGAACCGATCACTTGTCTGTGCAGAAACACGGGCGCCCCTTGCGCGGTTTCCTTCAACCAAGAGCACACCTTCCTCGCTGTTAATCAATGTTAACACTTTCGTCGTAGTTTTAACCATGTTCATGAGAAATGTGGCGTCGAGGCTCCTCCATTGTCATAAATCTGTAACATATATGTGTTAATATACGGTTATGCACTGCATTCGCCGGGCACAGTGCACAAATCGAGGAAACTCATAACTATGGAGAACACTATGTATAACTATATTCATCGTCATCTGATTTATCGTATCGGAGTCGTTCTTTCCGCCGTGCTCTGCCTGTCGTTCGCCACGCCGGGCGCTGCACACGCGGATGGTGCCGAGATAGGATGTCTTGCGAGCTATTGCCCCAATCAGAAATACGTCAACGGCGTGTACATGTGCGGGAACTTTGCGCAGGATTATCAAGCAAATTGCACAACTGCCGGCATCACGAGTTGGACGCTGAGTCTTGGGAATTGTACGGCACCGCAGTGCAATGGATTGGATGGACACGCTTTGAACATAGTATTGATAAACAATCCGAATAACGTCAATACTGAGTATTGTGTAGTTGAGCCCCAGAACGGTAATAACTGGTGTTGGTACCAGAGTGGCGGGCCGCCAGTAGTTCCATCCTGGATAATGCCCTTATTGTACCAAGCCATGGGACAAAACTATCTGACATGTTACAATGCCTGCAATGTCACAGGCGCGAGCTACAAACTACTGCAAACAATCAAGGCGGCAGCGCAGTGATTGTTGTAGGCGCGGGACGGCTGACAGTGCGGACGGATCGTCTCGGCTCAGAGCCTTGCTGGCAGGAACCGAACTGGCAGTCAATGCGGAAGATCGGCGTGATTGGGGACGGATGTTTTCCCGCAAGCGGTGGGCCTTGGCTTAATGCGCACGGAAAATGAAGCGCTGCTCGCCCAGTCGAAATTGGCAGGCGCCGCCGAGCGGCATCGGCTCCGCGATGCGTAGCCATACGCCGTTGAGCGACTTGTTGTTTTCGATGTGCCAGCGTGCCTTGGCATCGCGGTACAACCGTGCATGGCGCCCGTTGACAAGCAAGTCGTCAGGCCGGCTGATGACGCACGCCTTGGCGTCACGTCCAATCCAGTATTCCGGCAGCGTAAGCGCGGTGCGGTTCACGGGGCCGGCCGGGGACAGCTCCACCAGCGCCGGGACCAGTGATTGGACAGGCGCGGGGCCCGACCAGGCTTGGGTGGTCTGGGGCGGCGCGCCTGCAGGGTCAACGTGGGGCGCATGGGCAGCGCCGGCCTCGAAGCGATAACGGCCGCTGCCGATGATCACCTCGTTTTCGTTTCGTAGAACGCTACTGCCGATGCGCACAAAAGTGCCGTTCGTGCTTTGCAGATCGATCAGTACCCAGTGGAAGCCGCTCGGTCCATGTTGGCGCACGAGTTCCGCGTGGCGGCTGGAAATGAGTCCGTCTTGAGGAATGCGAACGTCGCCATCGATTCGGCCTATGACGGTGTGGTCGGCGCGGAGGCGCACCCACTCGCCATCGAGCTTGCCGTCATCTAGGATGCAAAGCATGGCCGTAGGCGGGCGGAGCAACGGCCGGTCCGGCTGGGCCTCGACCTCAGCGCATTCAGCGGCCGGCTTCTTGCCCTGCGCCCCTTGCCTTGCTGCCGGGGATCGGGTTGCGAGCCGGGCGCGGCGAGCCTGGAGGGCTTGACGGATCTCGTCGTCCGACTCCAAGCGAGTGGCTTCGCGCGGCTCCGGGGCAAGCTCGCTGGGGGCGAGCCGCTCTTGTTTCAGCGACATGGATAAGCTCCTGAAATGTAACTCCAAGAGGGCCGTCCGCCGCGCACGCGATCATTGCTTTTCACGGATTTCTCGCTGTTGGGCCCGCCATTGGAGGCAACCTGCCTTCGGCCAAGAAGCGCCGCCACTGTTCCACGGCCGGCAGCCGCTTTGCCGGGTCAGGCTCGAACGGATCGTAAGCGACCTTCTGGGCTTCACGGGGCACCTTGTCCGAAAGATGCCAAAACGCCAGGTCGCGGATCACCGGTTTCTGGTTACTCAAGTAATCAACGAGCCGCTCGTAGGTTTTCCGGTCGAGCAGCTCGCCTGGGGAAAAGCTATGCAGCAATCCCACGATGATTTCGGCCTGCTCGCGGGAATACCCTTCGCGCTTCTGCAGCGCCTGACACAGGACGAGATCGTTGTCGCGGCTTCGTCCGGACCAATGGATGAGAGCATTGGCCGCCGTGCCGCGCACTTCAGGCCTTTGGTCTTCCAGCGCCTCGGCCAGCCGAAGCCAATCGTCCAGTGCCCCCAGGCAGAGCACGCCGAGTATGCTATGGCCGAAACCGGACGGGTCGCGGACCTCCCGCCATATCGCACTGGGAATATCCTGGTCCGGGTTGCCAAGGACCTTTTCACTGAAGTCCTCCAGCGCCAAAACCATGTCTACGATCCGAGGGTTCTCGGCTGGACGAACCATCTTCGTCGTCCACCACTCCGGCGCCTTGGCCAGCGGCTTCGGGCCGACAATGGGAGGAGTGTTCATCGTTGACCATGTGAGCCAGGAGACCGGAGGAGGCAACGTGTAGGTTTGGCGTTCGGTTTTCACTTCGACCGGGCTTTTGCCTTTGACGAACAGTCCCAGACAGGACAGCGGCCCTGGCTCTCCTGGGTCTTTGCTGAATGCGACCCCGGGCGGATACATGCCCCAAAGCTCCATGGCGACCTCTGTGGCCTGATCCGGCAAAGTTAATTCCCACGTCTCCTGCTGGAAGTGCAACCGGATGTGCGCCGCCCCCTGCGCTTTGCGATTGGACAGACGAATGCGGCCACGATCCAGCGTGACATCGAGGTCGATGCCGGGTTTCGGAGTGTCAAGTACGATACCGCTTTCCAGGACTGGGGCCCCTTCTTTCGAGAACTCGGGTAGATTACCCCAGAGCATTACATCGACGCCGCTGTCGAGATGGATCGTATTGCGGTAACCTGGGAGGCTGAGCAGCAGATTTTTCGTATAGATCCGCTTGTCTCCCGCAACCAGGCCCCAAGCTTCACCATCTATTGGGCGTTGCAGCAGCACGCTCGGCTTCTCGGGACGCAGATAAGTCCCCAGATCAACGGGCTTCGTCTCCGCAATCTCATTCGCAGAAGGCCCTACAGGCTCCCTGCTGGACGTGGGGGGTAGTTTCGCGGGTGGATGCGCATCGGCCGCTACCGCTGGCGGCTTGTTCCCCGAGCCAGCCGCATCCGTGTGGTTGTTTACATCTGGTGCGGTGGATTCCAGGGAGGAAGATAAGGCCCGCGGTGCGCCGCGCGGCCAGAATATCACCACGATCAGCACAAGCGCGCAAATGGCCGCCAGGCTGACCGCGATTTGTGGATTCCGGACCGCAATCAACTTCGCGAGCGCCCACGTGCTTGGCGTTGCCGGCACGGGATCGTTAACATCGATTTCCGTGACTTCGATCATGGGTCCCGTATGTCCGAGTTGGATCCGATCACCGACTCTTAGCGGTAGCCGCTCTTCGACACGCCGGTCGTTCACGAACGTGCCGTTGCTCGATCCCAGGTCCCACAGCTCCGCGCCGCCGGATTTCAGATCGACCCGCGCGTGATTCCAGGAGACGGCATCGCACAATGGTGCCTGGAGAACCACTTCCCCCTTGGGATCGCGACCCATGCGCACCGTGGAACCATGATGCTCGAACACGATGGATGCGTCCGCGGGCTGGGCAATTTGTAAGCGTAGCTTCATGAAGCGGTGCTCAACGGAGTACTGTCCTTCCAATCTGGAAGCTTGTCAAACGCGTTCGTCCCCAAGTTTCAGATGAACTGGGGTTCCGACTTTATCTAGCGCATTTCCGGGAGGCGAGTGCCGTGGTGCTCGTCGTAATTCCTGAGCGCAATGTAGATCGCTCGGTAGGCTGCTTTGCCATCATCTAGCGCTGGGCCAAAGATATAGCCTTTTGACTTCAGGAATGTGACCAGTTCGGCAATCGTCTTTCCTCGGGCGGCGTACTTGCCGCTTAGGATATCGGCGGCCTTAGGCTCCTGGAGCGTTTTGATGGTGTCGTCCAGTTCATTGAGGAATTTCATGGCGGCAGGATACTGCTGATAACTTGGGGACTTTGCCATCGGCCGCAAGGTCTGCCGCATGCTATCGGCTCGGCTCTCGAGGTCCTCAATTATGGCGGGACTAACCTTCCCGTATGGTGCCTGTCCAATCGCATCGGCGATGAGCCTGTCGAGAGCGACACGGTGCTCCTCGAATTCGCTATGGTGAAGAAGAAGCTGTGGCCACGGCACCTTGCCGTCTTTAAGCAGATGCAGATTGCCGTGGCTCCTGTCCGAGGTAGGATTGAGCTTTCCCAAATGCTCCGGGTCGATGGGATCGGTGTCATCGGGGACGGGTGGTGAAAACTTCCAGATGTCCTTTAGTAGCGCGTTCAAAGAGCTGCCCGACCAGATTTCGGTATCGTGCGGGAAGCTGCGGTTGTGGCGTAACTGCTGCAACGTATAGCGTTGCCGGTAGTCCTCGGGCGTGGGCAGATTGTCCAGCTCCCAAAGGGCTTGCTCCATTTTCTTATGGCGATTGTCAATCGCGGCGCTCCGCACTTGTTCTCGCATCATGTAAGCCTGTTGCTGATAGACCATGATTTCGCCCTGGCTTCGAATCACGTCCGCAGCTCCGCGCAAGTAGCGACCAGAGCGGTCCCAGCCGTACACAGGGTAGTATGGCGCGTAGCGGCTATAGGGTGTGTCGATTTGCTGAGGTATTTGGGCCTGCGAGCGGGCCTCATTGCCCCAAGTCGCGCCGATCAGCACTGCCAAACAAAAACCTAGTGCGTTCCAATTCTGAGGGACGAGCCGGACCATTGAATGGCCCTCCAACCGCGGGACCGAATGTAGAGTCAACGAGAACACCAAAAATAACTGGCCAATGCGCCGACCACTAGAAAAAGACTCGCAATGTCTCCGAAAATCAAACTGGCCGTGACATCTGTCTGGAATCACTTGCTACAAGAAAGAAGTACCCCCGACTGGCATACCTGGCAGAAAAATGGCAACGCGATTCATGAATCCCCTCGCGGACCGCGCCCCTGCTGGCACTCATTCCACATGACCGTACCGGAATAGACGGCATGCCAGGAACTCGCCTAAAGCCACCCGTGCTGGCGCCAGCTCACCGGCGGACGTAATTGCAGGTAATACCAAGTTTTTGGTGCGTCCATGTGATTGTCTTGCCGGTCGTGTCGATCTCGCCCTCCCAGTATCCGGGCCCCTCCTTGCCGGCCAGTGGAAACGTTTGGATGACGATTACTTTGCGCCCCCTCTGGTCCCAGCGTGCCTGAACACCATTGTCGCCGACACACTTGTGGTCCGAAGTCCAAGAGAAAACTGCCGTGGTGCCATCGCTGAAAGTGGCGTCCCACGTTCCAACGACGGATGGGGCGGGACCTGTCGCTGACCGGCGCACATATTTGCAAGAAGCGCCTTGGTTTGCCAGCTTCATCGTCTTGCCCGGCTGGTCGATCCTGCCTTCCCAGGTTCCAACGCGCTCGCCGGCCCGTTTGATTGTTTGGACGCAAACTACATTGCGCCCCGTCTGTTTCCAGTGTCCCTGAAAGCCATTGTCGCCGACAATCATGTGATCTGAACTGAAGATGAAGATTCCCGTGTTGCCGTCGTTGAAAATGCCGTCCCAGGTTCCGACGACGGACGATTCGGCGTTTGGCTTCACCGGATTACTCGTTGCGACTGGGTTTGGAGGCTTTTGAGGGACAGCCGAACGCCCGTCACCTGCTTGGTTCTTAGGATTCTTTGAAGGCAATTCCTTGATCTCGATCTTGCGGAATTCGATGCGACGTTGTGGATCTCGGTCCCGGTTCATGGCAAACAAGGTGATACGTCCGCGAGCGAAACGGCGCTCGGGGTCTACGTAGTCAGCCGTAGTCTGGCCGTTCACGCTGACGATGACGCGGTTTCCTCTAGCTATCACCTCAAGGGGAAACCACTGTTCTGTCGTTACAGGTGACTCCGAGATGTCTTTGACCGTTCCACCGCCCGTAACTCCCAGCGAACCCGTCTTGTTTGCGTGTTCGTTGGTGTTGTTAAGTACGACTATGTACCCGGCGTGTGCCTTCCTCAATTGGTCGAAAGGATCGCGGACAATGACCTGAGCATACTGCCTGCCGATAACGCGCGTCTCGGCATGCAGACAAAAGTCGCTGAAATCACCACGTTCCGTCCAAAGTTGACTTGTCTCCACGCCACTCCAAATGAGGACGTGCTTCTCGACCCGCCAGTCACCATTCCACTCGGGCCGAGTCTTCCAGCCTGTCAGATCCCTGCCGTTAAATAGTTGCTCGAACTCCTGACTCTTCGGTTTTTCTCGGGCCGCTTGTGGACTCTTGGTCTCTTCCTTCATTTTGTTGTCCGTTGGTTTAGAGCCACGTTCCTTAGCGGTAACCGTACATGAAAGATCGTTGCCCGTACGCACGTCTCTTATCTTGAGCTTGATTTTGGTATGATCCTTAACGCCGTTCAGAACTTTGGCGTAATCGTCGGGGGACTTGACCGCCTTGCCGTCCATTTCCAGGATGATGTCACCCGCCTCCAGGTTGGTCATACCCTTGTCGGTACTGAGATGCGTGGCCGGACCGCCCGGTTGCACCTCTTCCACAGTAAAGCCATCGTCCCCAAACGCTCCAGCGATCTGAAGATAGTATCTGAGTTCCACCTTGGACTTCTCGATCTTTCCCAAAGCATCCTTGCCAGTCAGCTCCCCCTTTTCGTCGTCCAATCGGGGAGTTGGTCGCGGAAGGCGTCGAACGAGTTTCCCCTGGTAACTCCCGTCGCGTTGATTCGTCGCGGTCCAGCTCTTACCATCAGTGTCAATGATGCAGGCGTCATGCCAAGTGCCATTGGGTGCGACATCCTGGTTGATCAGGAGTAAGAGCTTGTCTCCCTGCACAAAGTCCCAGGAATCCGGGTGCTCCGGATCGAGTGACATTTTGCCGTTGGAATAAAGCTCCCAAGTGAATGCTCCATCGAAGTTGATCCCGGTGCATTCCCAAGTGCCCACGAGCTTGGGTTGCAAGAGCGTTTTCTTCTCGGCACGCAATTCGTTGGCCAGATTCTCGTCCGGCGCCTTGACAGCCCGATCTATCGCCTCGTCATAGGCTCGCCTAAAGGGTCGTTCCGCTGCCGTCCTAGCCTGGAGGTAATCGCGTGCGACCGGCCGCATGTGTGGGGACCAAGGAATCGTGCCGTCCGTTTCAAATGCAGCCTTCTCCTCCTTGCGAAGGTTGAGAAGTCTTAGACGCAGGTCAGCAGTTACCTTTGCATGTCGTGCAGCCTCGATTTCGCGGTCGAATGAGGCCAACATGTCCTGGTCGGCTTTCTTTAGCGCCGCGACGAATTCCTCCTTAGCTTTTGCAATTTGCCCTGTCGAATTGTCCTTTGGCTGATCGGGGATCGGAATCACATCCGGTACAGGTACCAAACGCACAAGCACCGATTTGCGTCCGTTGGTCTCGATCTCGACTTCCTCGCCGAACACCTTGAAGCCGTCTTTCTTGACCTCCAATCGATGCTTCTTCCCTGGGGCGACGCGGACTTCGAACGTTTTCCCATCGCTCGATGTGACCCTCATCGTCGTGCCGTCAACCAGCACGTCGGCATCAGGAGGCAGGTTCTCCAGCACGATCGCCCCGTCGGGGGTCTTCAACTTGAATACAGTACCCCCCCCCCACAAAACTAGAAGCGCTAGTAAAAGAATGAAGATTCCGGTGAGCACGCCTCGGTTTTTCCACCAACTAATCGGTGCCAACTTTGACGCCAGGTGTCTCTTCTTCACCTTCTTGACGACAGAAATCGGGGCAGGTTCCAAGCCTTTGAGCGGGCCTTGCCCGACCGGCGAGCCCGTTAGATTCTTCGCGGACAGCAGAGGAGATTTTAGAACGGGCACCTCCAGCTTGCTTGTGTCAGCACCAATAAAAGTTGCCTGGGCCGGCGACTTGACATCCTGTGGAGGCAACAACGCCCCGCCCGCTGCCGGCTTGCCTCCGAGCTTGGCAAACTGCATCAACACTTGGGCCACCGCAACCGGCGTCTGGTAGCGATTCGCCGGGGACTTCGTCAACATCTGAGCAACGATGGCAGACAACTCGGGAGGCACCTCCGAGCGCAGCTGATGGAGCAGAGGGGCCTCCTTTTCGATGTGCGCCAACACCAGCTTGACGACGGTCTCCTCCTGAAACGGCGGACGGCCTGCTAGCAGGTAGAACAGCGTGCACCCCAAGCTGTATATATCGGACCGTGTGTCCGCATTGCGTGCGTCGCTCGCCTGTTCAGGCGACACGTATTCCGGCGTGCCCATGAACGAGTCCATGGCCGTCAGCCGACGAGTCTGGATTCCTGTGTCGCGTAAGAGCGCCAGGCCAAAATCGAGAATTTTCACCCGGCCGCGCGGCGTCAGCACCAGGTTGCCGGGCTTGATGTCGCGGTGTACCATGCCCTGCTCGAAGGCGTGTTGCATCCCCAGGGCCGCTTGATGCACATAATGGCAGGCGTTCCGGATCGGCAGGCACCCCCGCGCCCGCACGAGGTTGTCGAGGTTTTTCCCCTCTACATATTCCATGACCAAAAGGTGCAAGCTGCCGACCTGGTCGGCGTCGAGGGCCCGGACGATATTCGGATGGTCCAATTTAGCAGCGGTTCTTACCTCGCTGTGGAAACGCGGCAACGCATCGGGGTGTGTCAGGACGCTGGGATTAATTACCTTGATGGCGATCGGCCGGTCCATGACCTTGTGGGTGGCCAGGTAGACAACGCCCATGCCGCCACGCCCTAGCTCGCGGACAATGCCATATTTCGGGTGGTTAGCCAATTCTGGAGGGAGGTCAGGAGGCTGAGAGGCAGGCGACGACGCAGCCTCCGGCGGACCCGTAACGTCACTCATGCGCGATGGTGAGGGGCCCGGCAGGACGGATGATCCGCCCGGTTTGGCGGCGCGGAGCTTAACCAGGAACGAATCGGGCGGCAAGCTCTTAATGATCTTGCCGCAGGCAGAACACGTTTCGAGGTGCTGGGCGATGGCGGCCGAAGCCGCGTCGCTGAGCCTGCCCTGACTGAATGCGGCAAGGTCCTGGTTGGAGGGGTGGATCGCGGCGTTGGGCATGGGACTCTCCAAATTAGGCGGCGGGGGAACAGGGTCAGCCGGACCTCTTCACGTCCGCCGGGGGAGTTTCTTGACGCTTTATAGAGAGTGCGCTGGGCGATCGTAGCTGACAGAAAAATGCGGAATCAGTCGATCAAGCCTTCGGCTTCCTGACGTAACCTGCCCAGGACGCGGCACTTGGCCTGCCAGACAGTGGCTACCGACATTCCAAGTTCTGCCGCAACCTGTGCTGGCTCTACTTCGTCGAAGACGACGCGGCGGAAGGCGGCCAAAGTTGCCGGCTCGAACATCGGCTCGATCAGTTCCAGCATTCGTCGCAGGACGTAGCTGTCGTGTTCCTGATCCCAAAGACGGCTCAATTCACTGTTGGGATCGGCCAGCTGCTCCAGCGGGCATTCCTCCAACGGCGCACCAAGCGCCTGGGGCCGTCTTTGCGCGGCGCGGTGATGGGCCAGAACGCGGTTAGCCGTGATGGCACGCAGCCAACGGCGAAAAGAGCCATTTCTCTGTCGCTGGAAGCCAGGCAGTTCTCGGATGAGGACCCCCATGACCTCTTGGACGATATCTTCAGCCTCATCGCCGAGGCGCGGATGACGTAATAGCCAGCGGCGAATGAGCGGGTGATAAATATTGTCGAGCCGTTGCCACGCTTCTTCGTCGGACCCGGTCCGAATACGCTCCAGCAGGCTGACAGAAGTCTCCACTCGGATCTCGATCTAGATTGACATCTCTTACACATTTACTGCCCATTGGCAGCCTTTCCCGTCATTAGTTCGGGACATTTTGCGTAACTTAGGAGCCAGGATTGGTTTGCATCCCAGCGTGCTCTGCCTTCCTACCCACATACTGCCCGCAGGTGACGGAATCGCGACATGAAATCGAAAAAAACTGTTAGATTCTTGCGACTGCCATTTCGGGTGGCTAGAATCGACCAGTCTTCTTTTAACCACAGGTTCCGTCGGAGAGCGACGACAATGGCGCCGGTCACTCTTCTTATCGGGCGTTTTAAGGGGGGCAGCTCCTCAGCTTTCGGGGAGTTGTTTCGCCAGTTCCTCCCGCATGCTGCCTGCTTGGCCGGCCGCCGGTCTGACAACCAGGGCTCGGCTTTTCAGGACGGGGACGACATCGCCCAGTGCGTCCGAAGAGTTTCTTTAATCGCTTCCCGCACTTGGCCGACAAGGCGATGCAGCCGGCGGACGAAAAGGGCAGGGACGCTGAGGACGACTCCTGCTCGGCGTTCGGTTACCTGCGCGGGCTGGAGGCGCGGGCGATGGCCATCGAGTTCCGCTTTCGCGATGGCAACAGCGAGACCTATCCCTACTCATGGCTCGGGCCGTGGAAGTATAACCCCTCGGCCGGGTTGTTGTTGAAATTCACCGGCGATGTGGTAACGCAGGTGTTGATCCGCGGCAGCAACCTGGACGCTTTGCTGCCGGAGACGGGCATTAACCTCACCGACCGGGGATTGCAACGGCACCGCATTATCTATGTACGCGAGATGGACGAGACCGAACTGCGGCGAGCGGGGAGGGGAGAGCCCACTATTGACCGCATCGAGGTTGCCGAGTTCGAGTCACAGGAAGAATTGCAGGAATGGGTCAAAAAGTCGGCGCCGGCGTTCTTTCAAGTTCATGCACGTAGTTAACGGCTTGTTAACCCATCGCTGCTATGCTGGCGGGAGATACGCCTGAAATCTGACCGCTGCGAACTTATGAAACTTCCTAGATTTTCACTGCCGCCAGGACACGTGTTGCCCATCATCCGCTCGCTGGCCTTGTCCGCCGCCAGTGCGTTCCTTTAGACATGGACGCTCGCTGCGGATTTACCGTCGATCACACGGGATCAAGCCGAAGCGGTCGAGGGCAACAACGCCTTTGCCGTGGAATTGTACGGCCAATTGAAAAGCCAGCCAGGCAATCTGTTTTTCTCGCCGGAAAGCATTACCGCGGCGCTGGCCATGACCTATGCCGGCGCGCGGCGAAACGGCGGCGGAAATGGCCAACACGCTTCCCGCTGCCGCCGGAGAAATCGCACCCGGTGATGAGTGCGTCGCTGCAGGGTTTCAATGCACGGAATGACGGGTACCAGCTTAAGGTGGCCAATGCGCTGTGAGGACCGAGGGGTACACGTTTCTCGAGGATTTCCTGAAGGTCACCAAGAACAATTACGGTACCGGATTTAATTACCGTCGATTTCAAGAGCGATACCGAAGCATCGCGCCAGGCGTATGATGGGCGGTTTGCTTCCAGCCTCACAAGTCATCGTGACCATACCGACATTCAAGATGGAAACGCAAGTCGGGCTTGGAGATACACTGGCAGCGATGGGAATGAAGCTGGCATTTGATGGAAAGTAACCGTTCACCGCGTATTTGGAAGTCCCAGATGCTCGGTGTCGATCCATATTCTTCCCAAGATCTGCCGCCGAGCTTACCGGCCGAAAACGACCAACATCGGTTTCCCCAATTACCTTTCATTAATCCTTTCTTTACTTTCTGGCTATATACTGACCAGAGGTCAGGATCAATTGGCAGTGACAATCGACAATGCTGGATCGAAACACACTCTTAGTTATCGTGCCGGTGGCGGCTGCCTTGTTATCAGGGTCCGCCTTTGCAGACTCCCCGAGCCTAGATGGCTGGCTGGCGGCTGCCGATGAGGCTGGGCCTGCAGCGCAGGTGAACGTCGGCAACTCTTACCATAGCGGCCGAATGATCTTAACTGAGCCAGGGAGAGCCATCGAGACTGAGATTCCGGTTCCCAAGGACGACGTGGAAGCGATGAAATGGTGGCGAAAGGGTATTGGCAAGCATGTATCCGCAGAATTAACTCTTGGTGACGCCTATCACAATGGCTGGGGCGTTCCGCGGGATGACGCGGAAGCTCTAAGGTGGTGGAAACAGGAGGACTGGCATCCAGTTGCCCAGCTTGAGATAGGGGACGCTTATCACAATGGATGGGGTGTCACCCGAGATGATATAGAAGCCGTAAGGTGGTGGCGGAAATCTGCGGATCAAGGCGGATGGCGAGGGATACTCGCGATTGCTAACGCGTATCGTAACGATTGGGGCGTCCAAAAGGATAACGCCCAGGAGTATCTCTGGCTTAGCCTGACGAAGCAAATAGGTTGTTGGGGAGAAGACCCGCAACACGTTAAGCAGTGGCAGGAATGGGAGCGAAAATACCCATCGATGATAAGGAATGCTCTTGACGGAGAACCAAACCGTGCAAGTGCGGCCTTGCAGGTTTTGACAAGAGCCATGACTCCAGATGAGATTGAACAAGGCCATCTTCT
>DATGZX010000352.1:0-3638 GCA_035296965.1 Gemmataceae bacterium | reverse complement strand
GTGGGCGTTCAACGCGATCTTGCTCATGGTGCCGGCTTGAACGCGCTTGACGATTTCCTCGCGGGAGAGATCGAAGATCGCCTCCAGAATCTGCGCGCGTTGCTGCTGGTTCGCTTGCCCCACCACGAAGAGCACGCGGGCACTGTGCTGGATGTAGCGCGGTGAAAGCAGCTGGCGTTTCAAAAGATCCATGATGATGGGCGCTTTCGAGCGGTCGAAGCGGCCGGGATCGCCGCGGCGGTCTGCCTCGGCGAAAAACTCTGCCGTCCATTCGTTGTGGTAATCCCACAATTTCTGGAACAGCTCCCGGTTAAAGCGGGAGCCGGCCTTGACCTCAGTTGCATTGGCAGCGGGTACAACGCCATCTTCGGTGAGGGCGGGTCGCTTGAGGTAGCCGTCCTTCGTGATAACGGCTTGGTGGTGGGCGAGGCTCCACAACCACGAAACATCAATGCGGTAGGTGGCGAGGTCATTCATAAACCGCAGCTTGAGCTCGTAGTCGTCGATGGCTGCGGCGAAATTGCCGTTGAGGATCTGGAAGCCGTAGTTCGCCGCCATGTAGAACGCGTGCTGGATGTGCTCAATGGTGATCTCACCCTTGGGCACGTCGTTGATGGCTTGCCAAAGTTCTGGCGTGAAGATCTTCTCGGGCGTGTCCAGCGTGCCCTTGTCAATGACCCGCGGCATGATCTTGCCCTGTGGGTTCAATAAGCCTCGGGATTGCAGCAACTGCCGCTCCGCGTCAAGCAGACCACTGGCCACGGTTGCCACCGGTTTACCATTCACGTCCGCAGTTTCTTGGGGCGCATCGAGGATCGCTTGGAGTTCGGTCACAGGAACCTGGAGAGGCGTATTGCCGGCAGCCACGTAGGCCGGCTCCGGGCTGGCCACCCAGCTTTGCCGATAGGCGTCATAGAGTTTGCCCTTTACTCGGCCGGCGAGGATGTCTTCCAGGGTCGGTTGCTGGGCTGCAGGCTTCTCTGGTATAAACATGAGCCCCAGCATACGTTCTCGCAGCTTGTCGACAACCATCGCGCGCAGGGCCAGAGGGTTATACCTTGACCGCCCATAAGGATCGCTGGCTTGGTAGATCATCACTGCCGCCATGCCCCCGATGGGCGCACCTTGGCTGAGCTCGCCGTTCTTCATGCCGGCCATGAGCATCATCAGGGCGTTGTAGCGCTGATAGGCAATCATGTTCGGGAAGGCCATGCCGATCGACTGCGGATCGGGAAAGACGCCGTGCGGGTCGTCCTTCCACATCTCAATCATGCTTCCCAGGTAGTCCCAGCGGCCCACGTTCGTACCCAGCAGCCGACGCCGTAAGACCCAGGCGATCACCGGCAAGAACCGGCCCGCATTTCCCTCCTCGTAAAGCACTTTGATCTTGATCGTGCCCGTCGGAACGCCAATCATGCCTTCCAGCCGTGCCAGGAGATTCTCCACGATGAGAGCTTCCTGAGGAGTCTGAATCTTCGGAATGTAGTAGTACACCCCGGTGCCCGCATGCGTTAGAGACTCGTAGTTGTTAAGGAGCCAGAGGACCGTGATGGCAATCAAACCGGGGGCCGGTTGGCCATCGACGGTGATGTGGTCATAGCGCACGTGCAGGCCGGCGGGCCGAGCAAACCGGGTCGGCCACTTCGCCGGGGGCGTATTGATCTTGTACGCGCGGCGCTGGCCTTTCTTCACCACTTCGTAGGGACGGTCGGTCCAGCTGCCTTCGAGAATTTCTTTGGCGTTCTGCAGGGCGGCGAAAATTCCCACGGACTGAGTGGACGGCGTACCATCAGGGTGAAAATGCGGCGGAGAGGCATCTTCAAAGTCCGGCATGTTCATGGGCGCCGGACTATTCAACGCGTTGAAGGCCATATCGAGCGGATGCCAAGGGCCGGTGAGCTCCAGGCCGGGATTGATTAATGGGTGCGCGTCCTTCGGGATAGGCACTTCATCGTTGAGCCGCCAGCGCCATTCGCTTTCCTTGCCGAGAAAGTTGTCTATCATGCCTTGGACGATATGGCGAAATGTCCAGGGCTTTCCCGTTGCAGGATCCGCAAACGTTGCGTCCCACTTCGGCCAGGCATACTTCTCCCGCACCGGCGCGGCAGATTGCAGGAGCGCCCGACGCGCGGTCAGGGCGGCAGCAATATCCGGACCCAGCTCTCGCGTGAGTGTGGCGATCGTCTCCTGGATATTGATTTCTCGACCCTTCACCTTCTTGGTTCCGAAGAGGCCGGGGAACTGCTGCAGAATATCGTCGCGGACCAATGCCACCACAGGCTCGGCCCTCCTGAGTTCTTGGGCTTGGGTTCTCATAATGACGCCTTATTTCATTTTAATTTCGTCTTCGCCAGCCCTTTTCCATGAAGGCTGGTGTGTGTAGCGTTTTCACAATTGGTGTAAGCCGCGCCATCGGCAGTCCCTCAGGGGCTAAAGAGATTGCTGAAAAACCCGGTTTTCGGTGCACAGCCCCTAAAGGGGCGTCTCAATTCAAAGAACTTGCGACATTGCTGAAGCGATGCCCTGATACGAAGCTTGAGTTTTTCAGCAATCTTAAAGCCAGCATTTTTATCGGCACTGAACGGCACGGCTGAAGCCGTGCCCTACCCAAAACCGGCGCAGCCTGCGCGGTGGCTGACTGCACCAACTGTGAAAACGCACTAAGTCTGGACTTCCAATGCCGGCGACGCCTTACTCATCATCTCCAGGAGCAGTACACGGTCAGGCCTGAGCAGTTCGGCGACGCGTTCCTGGCTGACGTTCGCGACGATGATTTGCCCAATCTCGGTGCTCACGTTCGAGAAGATTCCCAAGCTCTTCATCTTCTGCGTTTGGAACTGGTTGTCCTCGGTCGGAGTGACGTAGTGCACCGAGCTGGCATTGTAGCGGTGGATCAGGAACAGTTGACTGAGCGTCATCAGCCGCTTCTTGCGGAGCGGCGCGACGGTGTTCTGGTCGCGAACCGAGAGGATGCTGCGGCCGCGACGATCCTGGATGTTGGCGAAGATTACGTTGGCCAGCTTTTCCCCGCTGGGCTCGTCCAGCAGGCACAACTCCAACAGTTCCGAACCGGCCGTGTGCGGACGCAGCTGGACGCGAATTTTCGCCGGATAGTCGCTGTGCTTCCTCCACTCCGCGAGCCACTCCTCCAACAGCTTGGTGGGGACCTCGGTCTGAACCAAATGCTGGAACTGCGTCGACCCCTTGCCCATCGCCTTGGTCGCCGCGGTGCGTCCCGACGACGCCATCAAGGCGGCGTCCAGACGTGGTCCTCCGACTAGGGTCTGCGGTGTCCGATACGGCGACTCCAGCAGTCTGAACTTGCGCTGCAAGCGCGCCAGCGACAGCATCCCGTCCTGCTTCAATGCGGTGGCGAACTCCTCGGCCGCCAAGCCGTCGATCTGGTGGCCACCGTAGGTGATGAAGTTGAAGACGTAGCCGAGTTTGCCGAGTTCTTCGGGGAAGCGCTTCATCTCCTCGTCGCTCATCCCCGTGGTGTCCCAACTGAACGACGGCGAGAGGTTGTAGGCCAGCATTTTGTCGGGATACTGCGCGTGGATGGCGTGTGCGAACTTCCTGGCCTCCTCGAGATCGGCCGTCTTGGTTTCCATCCACAGTATGTCGGCGAAGGGCGCCAC
>DATGZX010000351.1:0-5393 GCA_035296965.1 Gemmataceae bacterium | reverse complement strand
CCTCGGGAGCGAAATCGGCGCCATTGGGCCAAACGACTGTGCCGCAAATGGGATCGAGTTCCATACGCGCAAAAAAATCACGTTCGTGCAGCGGTTCAAAAACCGGCCCATCAAGGATCTCTCTCAGGCTAACCACCTTGTTCGTGCCGTCGTTGAACGCGACTTGTATGCAAGAATCGCCGCAAACTTTAGCTTCAACGATGCGAAGGATCATGTTCGGGTCCTCATCTCAATCTAGCGGAGGGATCGGGTTCAGGGGTCGCCCGGCTCTTGCCAGTTGCCAGTTGTCCTGCAATTCTTGGTGGTGCGCGGCTACCCATACTGAAACCAAGGCCAATGCTCTTCGCGAAAGATTGCCGTCGAGCACGGCCCCGGAGCCAATATCGATGACTGCCTCATCATCCCCATAAATCGCGTGGAAATGAGGCGGCGCGTGGTCTCGGTAATACATGTACACTGCAATGCCATAGAATTGAGATATCCGCGGCATTCGGTTCTATCCCATTCCGCACATCCGTCGCGCCATCGCCACGGCATTGCCGGCGCTCTCTCCGTAGCCGTCGGCCCCGATGTCATCGGCATATTGCTGGGTTACCGGGGCGCCGCCGACCAGCACCTTGACCTGCTCGCGCACGCCGGCCTGCTTCATCGCCTCAATGGTCGTCTTCATGGAAGGCATCGTCACCGTGAGCAGGGCCGAGAGGCAGACAATCTGCGCCCCCTTCTCGCGCACGGCCTCGATGAACTTCTCGGGTGGCACATCAGCCCCCAGGTCGATCACCTCGAAGCCGCCCCCCTCGAGCAGCGAGGCCACCAGGTTCTTGCCGATATCGTGCAGGTCTCCCTTCACCGTGCCGATGGCGACGGTTCCCGTGGGTTTGGCCCCGCGCTCGGCCAGCAGCGGGCGGAGGAGCTCCAGCGATCCCTTCATGGCCCGCGCCGAAAGCAGCAGCTCCGGCACGAAGTATTCTTCTTCCTCGTAGCGTTTCCCTACCTCGTCCATCGCCGGCACCATGGTGCCCGAGATCAACTGGAGGGGATCGATATTCTCCGCGATGGCTTCCCTGGTGACCGCGACCGCCGTCTTGGCGTCGCCATTGAGCACTGCGTCGTAGAGTTTTTGGAGATCGGCCATGAGTTAACCCTCAATGTCCGAAAACAATTGGCGTCGGTCCTGGCGATTCTTTATCACCGCGGTCTCCCCCGTTTCCCATTCACTGGCCACTGTGGGCGTGAGGCGTGGAGCGTGGAGCGTTAGCTCCCTCCCTTTGGCTTCGTTTTCGACCCGCAGGCTCGGGCACGGACGACTCAACACCAAGCGGCAAAGAGCTTTGCGTTGATTCCGGATTGGCTTCGTTTTGCACATTTTGCGGCGCCCGGCACTCCTCTTGCGTCGGCTCACCACTCTCTCCAGATTCACTGGCCACTGTACGGGTGAGGCGTGCAACGTGGAGCGTGGAGCGTGGAGCGTGGAGCGTGGAGCGTTAGCTCCCTCCCTTTGGCTTCGTTTTCGACCCGCAGGGTCGGGAACGGACGATTCAACCTCAAGCGCCAACGAGCTTTGCGTTGATTCCGGATTGGCTTCGTTTTGCACATTCTGCGTTGCCGGCCACTCCTCTTGCGTCGGTTCTCTACTCACTCCGGATTCACTGGCCACTGACCACTGGCCACTGGCCACTGGCCACTCCGATTTCACTCGCCACTCGCCACTCGCCACTCCGTCTTCGCTGTGTGCCTGAGGCGTCGGCTGGCCGCTCTCCCCGTCACCACACTCACCCGACCTCACCTCGCATCCGTCATCCGCCATCCGGCATTTGCCATCCGCTTTTTCTGCTTCCCCATTCCGCATTCCCCATTCGTCGAAACGCTTCCAGCGTTCGCATTAGCTCTCGGTGCCGGGCGGACTGGTAGCGGCGGTGCCGCTCGAATGCCCGGCTGCAATCCAGCGCCGCGCGGTCGTACCGCCCGGCGGCCTCGGAACCGAAAAGGGACATTCTTATTTGTCGTCGCAGGATAGCCAAATCGGGCGGTTTCCCGTAATCGCTTGCCCGGTATGTCGCAGGGCAGAGGTTGTCGTTCTCGCAGTCCTAGACGAAATCTTTCCTGGATTCCCCAGATGTCCACCGTGAAAAGGAATGTCCCCTTTTAGTTCCCCACGCTGGGTTATGTCCTGGTTGTCGGCCAGTCATAACAGATACATCCGCAGCTTCGTGTCGCACCCCCTCTATTTCAGTATGTCACCAAACCGGGCGATTGCTGCCGACAAATCGATCCGTTTCTTCCCCACTCGCTGCCGCACAACCGTTGACCATTCTCTCGTGGTAGGTGGCGCTGGACGACAGTGGCTTTAGGCGTGCCCGCCGGATTGCCATCAGCCGCAATGTCCGCCCTTGTATGTTTCGCGTTTTTACATAGTGAAGAGTTCCAAGCGCAACAGCGGTGTTGCGGCGTACACACGTCGAGAAGCTCTGGTCAGGCATCTTCGCCTGAGCTAAGTGGGAAGTCTGGGGAAAGCAAAGACCTTTGCCAGTGAGAATCCTAACCCTCTGCCCCATTGCGGTTGCGCGGCCTGGACTTGACCAGCCAAGTCGCCCCTGGCGTCTCATTCCCCCTGTCTTTCCCAATCGATGGTGCCTGGCCGAACCGGTTGAGTGCAGCGGGGCTCCCTCAGTGGCTTCGCTGGCTCCTGCAAAGACTTCGCCGGCAGATGCAGCCTGCCGCGAGGAGGAGAATGATGGTCGTCATACCGGGTTCAGGGACCGCGATCAGCGTGTCGATCGTCCCCTGATAGAGAGTTTGACCTCCGGGATTCCGCGAAAGAACAAAACCCGTGTCAGGGAAATCGCTCAGGCTCAGGGATGTCGGCGGCAGCGAGGGAAAGATCACCAAATGGCCGCCGATGTTCCTGAATTCCAGGAAGGGAGAGATGCCATCCTGGTTGTCCGGCTGCCTGAGCACGAGGATGGTCTCTGGCCAAAACGTGGCAATCCCCATCCCGAGGTTGCCTTGTGACGAGTAGACTGGTTGGCCCGCGACCTGGACGCTAAGCGAGGAGGTCTGACCAAAGAGGAACTCCGTCTGCTGGAACACCGCGGCGGAGATCGTCCCCTCCGCCGGGTCGTAAACGAACGAACCTGTGAACCTCGTTCCTGGTCCAACCGCCGTCGAAGGGTCGGCAAAGACAAGAGACCCGCCGAATTCATACCGGACGGGGACCGCTTGCGCCGTCGCATCCAGAGAGATAAAGATCACGGTCGTGAGTGCCGTTGACCAAAGGGCGCGGCGTCCGCTTGTTGCTATCGATGACATGCGATCCTCCTTGACGCACGGCAATATTCCCTCAGTACCAGGACTATACTCGAATTCCGTGAGGACGTCAACCGTCGTACAAACCGGCAGACCGGCAGATCGCCCTCGCCGGATCGCACGATCTGGCTCACCTGTCAAACGGTTGGAGCAGTGCCGGCGCCCGCCTACCGATCGGGCGGATACGAATCACTCGAACAGACAATTGTAGGTCAGGACTTGTCCTGGCAGCCGCTGGCGGTTCCGGCAAAGCGGAAGGGGCCACCCACTTTCTCGCACCAAGAAACTGTGGGCGGCCCCTTTCGCCCGTGCCTTTCGCCCCACCTGCGGCGACGACGGGGCCAGGAAAACTTGAATACTCACGGCACCAAACTGTCGACGTGCCGTTCCGCCGCGACGGCTGGCTCTGCGGAGGGAAAACGGGACATCACTGATATCGACTGTCTGCACGGAGAACAAGCCTCGGTTACATGTACGTAAACGCTTGATACAAGCGGCTTAAAGGTCAAGGAGGTGCTATTCAGTCACGTCCCTTTTCCCTCCCCTTTTCCACCCTGAGGTTTACGTTTTAAATATAGTAGATATAGGCATTTTCGATATAAACATCGCCTAGATTAGTCCCATGGACCCGCTTTGCCAGGGGAGCATGTTGCTTGGAGACGAAGTCGATGACTGCCTTCGCAAGCGGGTCGCCCGGACCGACGAGCTTCACCTCGAAAGGATCAATCCAGAGTCTTGTCAATCGCTTCATCGCCTTGTACACGGCCTTGTAGGCTTCAGTAATCCCTTTCTGATCGACCACGTCCGAGACGAGATAAAGAAACCATTGGCCGGCCTCACTCGTGTAGAGCCAGAACGCGGCCTTCACGTCGAAACTGTCCACCTTTAGCTCATCAATCAGCTTGGGCACGTCATCGATCTGGTGTTCTACCAACGTTGCTTGATCCATGGGAGCACCCCGTGTGCGGCGTACGTGATCGCCGCGGTGAGTTGTTGGGCTTAAGCCTGGGTCTTGCGCTCGTACCGGCTCTCCTCGGTCCAGTCCTTGACGACCCCCCAGTTAGTCTGCAGGTCGTCAACCTGGGGGGGTCGGACTTTGTTTTTGGTTTCTCGCCGACCGCCTGCAACCCGATGCCCTCAGCTACAGTCCGGCAGGTCTCGCAAGATACCGCCGGCCCCGCCCGGAAAACGAAACGGCCCTGGGAAACCGCCCCGGCAGCTTTCGGCCGAGCCTGACACCGGCTATGATCGGCAATGACTCATGCCTGACGGGGTGTCGCGATACGGCCAGTTTCGGGAACACCATACACAACTTCGTGGGCCCGGAACTACTCGACTGGGCCGAGTCGGTTGGGCGTTTGCGGCGCCTGGACGCGGTGGGCACGTGGGGCGGAGCGTGGTTCGCGAGGGGTCAGTCCCACGACGTCGCCAGGGGTCCGTTGGTTTTGCCCTGCTTCAAGCTGAGGCAACCTTCCGGAAGTGCAAGCGGCCAGGACTTGAGTCCTGGCCGCTTGGGGAGTTTCAGACCTGGCCGTCTAGCGTGTCCTCGGCTGCATGGCTTGCTCCGCATGCTTTGCGCCGGTCTTCACATACTCAGGCACTTGGGCACTGGCCAGTTGCTCGTAGATCGCCTGCGCCTCCTTGCGCTGGCCCTGAGCTCTGAGCACATCGGCACAGCGAAACAGGCCTTCGCTCACGGCGATCCGATTGGCCTGGGCCGTGCTCGCGAGGGCTTTCTCCAGGGGGGCGACGGCGTCGATCGTGCCGATCCTGCCCAGGGCCCGCGCCGCGGCCTGCACGACTTCGGGATCTGGATCGTCGAGCCGCTTGACCAGCGGAGCAACAGCCTTGGGATCTCTCCGCACGCCGATGCTGCCGATGACGCCGACCAGGAGCCGTCCCTTGACCTTTTCCAGGGTGTCCCGCAGCGCGGTGTCCACGGCCGGGTCGGGAATCGGCTCCAGACCGTAGCGGGCCATGTGCGAGAGCTCTTCATTGCAGAGCAAGGCGGCCAGTGGGGCCACCGATTCGCGGGTGCCAACCCGAGCCAGCTCGCGGCAGGCGTCGGCCTTCGCTTTCCGCGGCGT